>JBNAWB010000053.1:0-16559 GCA_049699975.1 Thermodesulfobacteriota bacterium | reverse complement strand
TCCGAATATCTTTAACACTTAAGGAGGTTAAGGCGATGACCATGAATATCCGCGAATTATTAGAAGAGATGGTTAGAAGAGAGGCCTCTGATCTTTATATTACGGTAGATAGTCCTCCTATGTACCGCATAGAAGGAGTGGTGGTTCCCGGAGGGATGCGGAAATATACCGCGGAAGAAACCGAACAATTGGCTATGTCCCTGATGAGCCAAACCCAGAAAACTTATTTTGCCCGAAGGTGGGAGATGAACTTAGCTATCTCCTATCCTCATCTGGGGCGTTTCCGGGTCAATATTTTCCGTCAAAGAGGGTGCTTTGGCTTAGTCATGCGCCACATAAAAATCAACATCAAGACCATCGATGACCTTGGCCTTCCCCAGATCTTTAAAGAAATTGCCATGACGAAACGAGGTTTGGTATTAGTTGCTGGCCGCACTGGTTCAGGGAAATCAACTACCTTAGCTGCTTTAATTGATTACCGAAATTCTAATGCTCCTGGACACATTGTCACCATTGAAGATCCCATTGAGTTCATTCATGAGCATAAAAAGTCCATCATTACCCAACGGGAGATAGGTATTGATACTCACGGTTACGCCGCCGCTTTAAAACATACCTTGCGGCAAGCTCCAGATGTCATCCTCATCGGAGAAATCCGCGATGTTGAAACTATGGAATCAGCTATTGACTATGCCGAAACTGGTCACCTTTGTTTAGCCACCATCCATGCGAACAATGCTAATCAGGCAATTGAAAGAGTGATGAACTTTTTTCCCCCCGAAAGGCATCAGCAAATTTACCTGCAACTATCTTTAAATCTGCGGGCTATTATTTCTCAGCGTTTAATCCCCAGTATAAATGGGAATCGGGTTGCCGCCGTAGAAATTCTCTTAGATACCCCCCGCGTTAAAGACTTGATCCATAAGGCCCAAGTGGACAAATTAAAAGAAGCTATGGCCGAAGGAACCCTGGAAGGGATGCAGACCTTTGACCAGGCCATCTTTGAGCTTTACCAGAAAAAACTTATAGACTTCGATAATGCTCTGGCTTACGCGGACAGCGCTAACGACTTAAGGCTAAGGATCAAGATGGAAGAAATCGGGGAAAAGAAAGATTCAGCTATGATAGATTTCAAAATCAAGCCCGAATTTCGATTTTAATTTCTAATATTTTTATTCGAAGCCTTAAACAAATTCTTTTTTAAAACTACCCCACGCGGGCGATTATTTGGCGGGCATTCTCCAACATTATTTGGAAATGATCTTCCTGCAAGCCGGCACCTAAAACAACCCGCAAAGCTTTTTCGTCCGAGATGAGATCACCAGGAGCATGTGTATCCGTGTTTAAAATTAAATTGGCCCCTGTTTCTATAGCAACCTTGGCCACGTGCCCATTGGTTAAGCTATGGCTTGAGCGAGAAGTAATTTCTAATAAAACGCCTTTCTCTTTGGCCAAGGCCGCTTCTGCGGCAGAGATTAATCCTGGATGAGCCAAGATATCTACCCCGGCCAGAATAGCTTGCTGGTTGGTACCTGGAGGTACGGGCTCGGCTATTGTTTCACCGTGAACTACAACTATTTGCGCCCCTAATGCTCTGGCCCGATCGGTTAAAGGAGCAATTAATTCGGGAGGCAAATGCGTTAATTCCACCCCAGGAACCACTTTGATCGGCCAATAGCGATTTAAATCCCGGCAAACCTCAACTATCCGGGGCACGATTAAATCGAGATTAGAAGAGTCGGCATGGTCAGTCAGGCCAATGGCTTGGTAGCCAATAACTATGGCTCTTCTCACTAATTCCGCAGGTAAGAGTTCTCCATCACTAAAAAGGGTGTGGGTATGTAGATCTATCATTTGTCTTGCTCTTTCTTAATTAATGGGCGTGATGTTGGACTTCACCCCGCAAGCTGTGGGCGTAAGCCTGGACGATTTTTACATCCACTAAACTGCCTGGCTCAAAAATTCCCGGAAAATTAACGATGCGATTTGTCCGGGTCCTGCCTGTGCTTTCTTGTGGACAATTCTTGCTCTTCCCCTCCACTAAAACTTGCACGATTTTCCCCTCATAGGCCTTATTTTTTTGCTGCGTAATCTTTTTTTGAAAAGTTTGCAATTCTCTTAAGCGTTGCTCCTTAATTTCTTCGGGAACCTTTTCGGATAAATAAGAGGCCTTTGTCCCCGGTCGATCCGAGTATTTGAAAGAAAACATCTCATCAAACTCGATTATGCTCAAAGCCTCTAAGCTGGCCTGAAAATCTTCTTCTTTTTCCCCGGGAAAACCTACGATCATATCGGTGGTAATACTTATTTCGGGACAGACTTGGCGCAGCATCTTTATCTTCTGCATGTATTCCTGGAAAGTATAGCCGCGATTCATTAGCTTAAGGATGCGGTCAGATCCAGATTGTAAGGGCAAATGAATATGTTCGCAAAGTTTGGAGAGTTGGCCAAAGCAGGCGATGAGTGATTCGGAAAGATCGCGGGGATGAGAAGTAGTGAATCGAATTCTTTCTATTCCTGGAATTTCTTGAATTGCCCTGAGCAATCCTCCAAAATCTAACTCCCCAGGAGAGGTTTTGCCATAAGCATTAACATTTTGGCCCAACAAAGTAACTTCTTTGACTCCTTTTTGGGCTAATAAAGAAATTTCTTTTAAAATATCTCGGCTGGGCCGGGAAACCTCTCGCCCCCGCACCAAAGGTACAATACAAAAAGAGCAGAAATTATCGCACCCCTGCATGATAGACACGAAGGCCGTGGCCGCAGAATTTGGTTCTCCCCCCAAAGGAAGTCCGGCATACGGATCTATCCTGCCCTTAAGCTCAGTGGCCGCGAGGCGCGTCCTTGACTTCTCAATTGTGTCTAAAATTTCCAAGAGACGGTTAAATTCTTTGGTTCCTAAAACAAAATCCACTTGGGCAAACCTGGCCAGTAAATTTTCTCCTTCTTGTTGCGCTAAGCACCCCCCTACCCCAATAATTAAATGCGGATTTTTTTTCTTTAAAGGCCGCAGACGACCAAGGATACTATACACTTTTTGGGCGGGCTTTTCGCGCACCGTGCAGGTATTCAAGAAAATTAAATCGGCTTCTCGTGGGTTGTCCACAAGTATATAATTCTCCTGGGCGAGCAATTGCAGAATCCTCTGCGAATCATAAACATTCATCTGGCAGCCAAAAGTTTTTAGGAATATTTTTTTTTGCGGCATAATAAAAGTTAGCACTATGCTTATTGAGATGTCAAATTAAACAACCCTTCATTGAATAGGGGCGGTTTTATAAGCATCTTTAAAAGAGAAATTTATTTTGCTCTTCCGCCGGCTGCTTGGCAGACACAATGCAGCAGTACATTCGCTCCCGCTGCACAATCTGCCCACTTGGTTTCTTCCACTTCTACATGACTCCGCCCGCCAATACTGGGCACAAAAATCATGGCTGTCGGGGCTATTTGGCTTAAATAACTGGCGTCGTGTCCTGCGCCGCTAACCATCTCTTTTGTGGAATAACCTAATTCGGCGGCCGTCTTTTCTACCATCTTGACTAATTCTTCCGCAAATGGGGTGTGGTTGATCATCCAAATATCTTCCCAGTGTAAAGGACATCCGCGCCGCTCGGCAATTTTTTGGACCTGGGTCTGCAAATATTCTTTTCCACGCCTAAGTAATTCGTCATCCCAAGAACGAATATCTACGGTAAAGCGCACCTGCCCGGGAATAATATTGCGTGAATTAGGTAAATTATGGATTTCTCCTACGGTGGCCACCATATTCCCGCCCATATCTCGGGGCAGTTTTTCTACCTGTAAAATCATTTCGGCTGCGGCACAAAGGGCATCATTCCTGCCCTCCATGGGCGTGGGCCCTACTTGATTTGATTTCCCTTCCACCAAAAGGTCGGCCCAAGCTATGCCCACGATCCCCCGCGGCACTCCAATTGTAATGCCTTCTTTATCCAGGATCGGCCCCTGTTCTATGTGCAATTCAAAATAAGCATGCACCGGAAAACTCTTAGCTTCTTTTTCACCGCGATAACCAATCCTGACCAACTCTTCCCCTACTTTCTTTCCCTTTATATCCGTTCTATTGTAAACCCAATCGCGGTTCAGCTTGCCCGTCCAAACTCCGGAGCCCATCATGGCTGGGGAAAATCGAGATCCCTCTTCATTGGTCCAATTAACGATGACCAAAGGCTTCTCCGTCTTAATCTTGTTTTCCTGAAGAGTGCGCATGACTTCCAATGCTCCCAAAACTCCTAAGATCCCGTCAAACCTTCCTCCTTGCGGCTGAGTGTCCAAATGGGAACCGATAAGTACGGCGAGAAAATGATCTTGCTCACCCTGCCGACGACCAAATATATTTCCCATCTCATCAATAATTATTTCTAAGTCTAATTCTTTGAGCCAATGAACAAACAAATTTCGCGCTTCGCGGTCTTCATCCGAGAGGGCTAAGCGGTGCACACCCCCTTTGGGGGTTTGGCCAATCTCAGCCATTTTTTCCAATGAGGTCCTTAGCCGATTCTCATTTACCCGCAAATTTTTTAAATTCATATTTCCTCCCCTATTTTTATTTTTTATTATAACAAAATAAAACTTGCTGAAAACCTCCAAATTGAGTCAAAATAAATCCCAAGGAGGGGAAAATTATTATGTCTATATCGCGCCGTAACTTTCTTAAAAATTCAATAATCGCCGCTTCAGCGGCTATTAGTCCTTTTCTTTTTGGCCGCGCGGCCAAGGCCAACTGGGCCAAGGGAACCCAGGTCCACCCCCATATTGACCATCGGCGCGTGGTGGGCATAATTGACGCCCGCATGACCAGAGACTTGCAGCCAGTTTCCTCTTGGTCTTTACAAGAAAAGATAGTAGTTAAAGAAGTAGTTTGGGAAAATTTAGATAAGTTAGCCTGCGCTTTAACTAAATTGGATAATCCCGAAAAAGCTTGGTTAACCATTTTTATAAAGCCTCCGCGTAAGTCTTGGTCAGAAACAGTAGTGGCCATTAAAACTAATAATATCGCTCTGCAACATACCCGTAGCGCAGTTATGGCAAAAGTATGCCAGGTTTTAGTTAAATTCTGTAAAGTTAATCCGCAAAACATTCACATTTACGATGGAATCCATGGTGGCTCCATGGCTCAAAACACACCTTTTGCCGATTTGCCCCCTGGCGTCAAAATTGAAAATGACTGGGGAGGAGTGACTTCTTTAACTAAAGTCCCCGAGCCCTGGCGGCGGTCTCGCGGCCAAGCAAAATGCCTCAAACCTTTGGTAGACGGATATGTGGATATTCTTATTAATATAGCCATGTGTAAAGGACATAGCCCAACTTTTGGAGGCTTTACTATGACCATGAAAAATCATTTTGGTACCTTTGATCCGGCTCCCGGTCATCGAGAAGGTGCCCTTGATTATTTGCTGGCCATCAATCAAACTCCCGAGATTTTGGGTCCCATGGATCCGCAGACTGGCAAAGTAGTTTACCCTCGCCAACAACTTTGTCTTTTAGATGCCCTTTGGGCTAGTGAAAAAGGGCCCGGAGGGTACCCCCGCAGTCAACCAAATTTTTTGGCTATGGGAGTTTTTTCCCCTATCTTTGATTATCTTTTAGCCACCCGGTTTCGCGGCGAAAAAATGGGTTGGAAGCCAAATATGGAAGCTGCGCAACGTTTCCTTACGGAATTCGGTTATAAAGAAGAAATGCTGCTGCCTTTGGAAATCATATAATAGAAAGGAGCAAGCTTGCCCATAATTTCTATTATTACCCCCAGTTGGTTGATGAAAAAAGAAAGAGAATTTAAGGCAGGCATAAAGACTTTGGAGGGCTTAGGATTTAAAGTACAAAATAAAAAGTTCTTGACTAAAATGCCATCCCTTAGACAAAAGATTAAGCAAATACATGGGGCGGTAAAGAATAAAAAAGTAGAAATAATCCTGGCCCAGAGGGGAGGCTATGGTTGTATGAAACTCCTTCCCCATCTCAATTTTACTCTTCTTAAAAACAACCCCAAGATCTTTGCCGGCTTCAGCGACCTTAGCGCTCTCTTGAATGTAATCAATGAAAAAACAGGACTAATCACCTGGCATTCGCCTATGATCATCAACTTCCATCCCGTAACTGCTTTTACCATCCGTTCCTTCCTCAATGCTTGTCAGGGATTTCCACAAAAGAATTTATTTGCCGGCGCTCCTTTAAGCATCTACCGGGCTGGAATAGCCCGCGGAGTTCTCAAAGGTGGCAATTTAATTACTTTGTCTGCCCTGTTAGGCACCAAATGGGAGATAGAAACTGCCGGGACAATTTTATTCTTAGAAGAGGTGGATCAAAAGCTTTATGAAGTAGACAGGCTGCTTACTCAATGGATTCTTGCCCAAAAATTTTCTAAAGTCCAAGGCGTTATTTTAGGAAATTTTCGGGGGTTGAAAAATAAAGATGTCTTTAATATCTTGCAGGAGCAAATTAAAATAGATTTTCCCTTAGTCTATTGCCCTTATATTGGTCATGGGCAAAATAAGATTACTCTCCCCATTGGCGCTAAGGTGGAACTAAATACTTTTACCAAAACGCTTAAAATTTTATGAATACCGTATGGTTTTTATTGCTCTTCATCAGCGTCCTTGTTTCTTTAATAAATGGCCGCTTGGAAGAGCTGACTAAGTCTTTATTTGAAGGGGCCAAAGCAGCCGTAGAGATCTCTCTTTATCTTTTGGGAATTATCTCTCTTTGGTTGGGCATAACTAAAATAATCGAAGAATCTGGCCTCATTTACCGCTTAGCTCATGCTTTCCAACCTTTGATTTGCGCTCTTTTCAGGAAAATTCCTGCTCATCATCCGGCCATCACTTCCATTACCCTTAATTTTTTGGCAAATTTTTTCGGCTTAGGGAATGCGGCCACTCCTTTAGGAATCAAGGCTATGCAGGATCTGCAAACCTTAAACAACGATAAGGAAACTTTGACTTTCGAAATGATGCTTTTTATCGTCATTAACACGGCCAGTATTCAGCTCATCCCTTTTTCGGTAATAGGTATTCTTGCTGATTTCGGTTCCGCCAATGCCTCTCTTATCGTCGGGCCAACAATTTTATCTACTTTCATATCCGCAATATTAGCCGTAGGCACCTTATTTTTATTTCGGAAGATTTTAAAATGAATATGGTGCATTTTATCTCCCAACTAATTATTCCAATTTTCATCTTATTGATAGTCACTTATGCTTTCTTTAAAAGGGTAAAAGTTTATGATTGTTTCGTTAAGGGAGCCAAAGAAGGGATAAATGTAACCTTGCGTATCTTCCCTTATGTGTTGGCCATTTTTATTGCTGTTAAAGCCTTCCAGGCCTCGGGAGCGTTTAATTGGGGACAAGAAATTTTCCGGGGACTCTTCAACTTTTTTAACTTGCCCTTCGAGATTATTTCTCTCGCCCTTATTAAGCCTCTATCGGGCAGTGCTGCTCTGGGAGTATTTACAGATATTGTGAAAAATACTGGCCCAGATTCTCTGGCCAGCAGGATTTCGGCCGTAATCATGGGCAGCGCGGAAACCACTTTCTATGTTTTGGCCATTTATTTAGGTGCCGTAGGAATTAAAAAAACGCGCTATTTAATTCCCGTTTGTGTTATTGCTGACCTTATCGGCATAATATTGGCTATTATTATCGTGAAGTTCTTTTTCTAACATTAAAGGAAAACTCTAAATATGACTTTACCCATCCTATACCGCGAAGAATTAAAAGAGTATGATTTCGGCCCGGGTCATCCCTTTCGAGGTGACCGCTACCAAATTTTTCCCCGATTTTTGCGAGAAAAATTTCCCAGTAAAGGACTTTACAAATTCTTGGAAGCGGACTGGGCAGAAGAAAAAGACCTGCTGCTTATTTGTCAAAAAGAATATATAGAATTTACCACTTACTATTTTAAAATGGCTAATCTGGGCCAGGATTATAATAGCCGTTTCTTCCAGTTCCATACGGGAGACAATCGCCCCGTAGGACGCCCGGGAAAGGTGGAAGAGGCAGCCCGATTGGTTGTGGGGCAGGCGAAAAAGGCCTGTGATCTAATTGCTACTAATCAATATTCAAAAGTAGTCTCTTTGGGCGGGGGTCTACACCACGCTAAGCCAAATCGAGGCGAGGGGTTTTGTCTATATAACGACGTCGCCTTTGCCGCCAAATATTTGCAAAAAAATTATAAGTGGGAAAAAATTTTAATTTTGGATACCGATGCTCATGCAGGTAATGGTACGGCTGAATATTTTTATGAAGACCCAGGCGTCCTTTTCCTCGATATTCATCAGGACCCGCGCACGCTATATCCGGGAACTGGTTTCATCCATCAACTTGGCGAGAAAGAAGGTCGAGGCTATACCATTAATATACCCTTGCCTCCGGGAGCAGACGACGAGTGTTATGCCTTAGCGCTGGAAGAGATCGTTAAACCCATTGTTTTTGATTTTCAGCCCCAGATTATTATTAGGAATGGTGGATCTGACCCTCATTTTTCTGATCAGTTAACTAATTTAGGTTTAACAGTGAAAGGATTTTCGTTGATTAGCCAAACAGTGCGGGAGTTGGCAGATAAGATTTGCCAGGGAAGGGTTATTGACATGATCGGTTCAGGCTATAACAAAGAGATTTTGCCTTATGCGTGGCTTGCTTTATTGACCGGTCTGGCGAATTTCCCTCTGCCATTGGAAGAGCCTCTCCCTTTACCATCTAAACCCATTAAGAATGGACCTTTAAAACATACTATGGAGATGATAAAAGATCTTAAATTTCTTCTCCGCGAATTCTGGCCATCTTTAAGGTAATAGCCGATTCGCTCCGCTTCTGGCCACGCCATATAAAGCAGGGTGTTAAAGAAATCTGCTCTCGTTAATGATCCTAAGAAGGTAAGCGATAACTGAGGAAAAAGCCATCTTCCAGAGTAGCACTCACGGTTAGGCTATCAAAATTGGGATGATTCCGGAGCAAATCTAAGTAATCTTGCATGGATTTTGCGTACTGGATAGCATTATGGACAGCAATTATTCCCCCGGGTAAAATTTTATGAGGATAGAGTTTTTGAAAATAATCTACTTGCCCTTCTTTATCGGCGTCAAGAAAAACAAAATCAAAAGGACCAGCTAAGGTAATTATTTCTTGGTGCGCATCTCCTTTGATAAGAGTAATGTGGGCGGAGAGGCCGGCTTGGTTTACATATTTTTTAGCTAACTCATACCGGCTTTTTTCAATTTCAATAGTGGTTAAGTGCCCGCCTGTTTCTTTTAAAGCTAAGCCCATCCAAATTGCCGAATATCCTTGGGAAGTACCTACTTCCAAAACTTGTTTAGCCCTCATCGCCCTTATAAAAAAATTTAAAAATTGTCCATCCTTCTTAGGCACGCTCCAATAGCGATTACTTTGGGCTTCCATTTCTTTAAGTAGCCGCTGGACCTCTTTACTAATTTTCTTGGGCCATATTTCTTCTTTGGCGAGGGCGATGGAGGGAGAGATATGGTTAGCACTCAGACAAATTCCCAAAGCGCCGGCCGTGATTTTAAAAAAATCTCGCCTTTTCAATTGGAATTTTTCAGCCAAGGTAATTCCTCTCTTTCTCTTGGCCAGAATAAATTTTTATTATTTCTTGGAGACGAGTGCCCCCGGCGTGACTCGAACACGCGGCACAGGGATTAGGAATCCCTTGCTCTATCCACCTGAGCTACGGGGGCATTTGGCATTTTAATCATCTTATTACGATTTTATGGCGAAAAGCAAGTTTAAAGAGAATTTTTAAGTAATGCCTCACTGAAGGATGAGTTTATTAAACCAGCAAGCTCGTGTTGTAAGGTCATCGCGAGGGAGCGTAGCGACCATGGCGATCTCGCGATTTATTGGAAATAAAGAGATGGTCACACTCTTCCGCCTCGAGTGCGGGGTCGCTCGCCATGAAGGAAAGGTATTATGACCCATCCTCAACGGGGAGAGGTATATTGAGTTACTAAGTTACTAAGAGCTTTTATTTTTTACTTATCTCTTTTAATATAAAAACAGAAACAGAAATATTAATTACCAAGGATTAATCTTTGCCAACCTTGCCAATAAAAAAACTTGGTTTTTTCTTAAATGTGGAAAAGGCTAAATTTTTAACCAGAATGAACCGTTTTGTTATTCAGTGTCTTTTTAGGGGGAAAAAGATAGAGGTCTTTTTGCCTAATCCCGGTCGCCTCTGGGAACTTCTTTTGCCAGGGGCAACAGTTTATTTTGAAAAATCACCAAGTATTAATCGAAAGCTACTTTATACTGCTATAGCTATAGAGCGAGATGGGTACCCTGTTTTTATTAATACCCACTTTACCAACTATTTCGTTGAGTTTCTCATCCAAAATGGTCTTATTCCTGGCCTGGAAGGAGTTAGAGTGCGGCAAAGAGAATATTCTTTGGGAAACAGCAGGTTTGATTTCCTTTTAAACAAAGAGAAAAGAGAAATCATCTTAGAAGTAAAGTCTTGTACTCTTTATGGCAAATATGTGGCTATGTTCCCAGATGCTGTCACGTTGCGCGGCAGAAAGCACATTCAAGAATTAAGAGAGTTATCGAAGCAAGGAAAAGAAGGGGCCATTCTTTTTCTAATTTTTTCTCCCACAGCCAAGTATTTTCTCCCCGAGTATCATACCGATCCTGAATTCGCGCATGAACTTTTCCAAGCCCAAGAAGAAATATCTATCTTCCCCGTGGCGATCAAGTTCCAGGATAATTTTTCAAAAATTTCTTCCCTAAAACTTCTCCAGATTCCTTGGCCGATTTTGGAGAAAGAGAATAAAAATCAAGGGGCTTATATTTTAATCCTTTTTTTACCTTTGGAAAAAAATTTATTCATTGGTAAGCTTGGGGTTCTGCATTTTCCCGCAGGTTATTATCTTTATGTGGGCTCTGCTAAAAAGAATTTATCCCAAAGAATCGCTCGCCACCAGCGTCAAAACAAAAAGCTTTTTTGGCATATTGATTACTTTTTAAATCAAGCCCAAATTTATAAAGCCATTCCCATCAGATCTTCTACAGCCATTGAATGCGATCTCGCTCGCGCCCTGCAAAAGATTTCTTCATGGGAGATCCCTGGATTTGGCTCTTCAGATTGCTCTTGCAAATCACATTTATTAGGAATGAAGACGGACCCTCTGCAGAATCCGGCTTTTGTCTCTATTCTGCAACATTTTAGAATGGATAGAATTTTTAATAGCCATATGGGATGATTAAAAGATATTTAAATTTTTTTCCTATTATTGCCGAAGTTTTAACCAAAAGATAAAAAAATATTGGAAGAATTTAGGGAGGGTTTGATGAAAAAGATATTTTTAATAATTTTAACAATTTGGGGGTTAAGTTTATTACTTAATACAAGCTGCACGCTTACAATTGGAGAACGCCAGGTCGCCGTCCAAACTCCTCCTCCACCTCCCTCAGCTAAGCCTGCTCCACCGCCTTGGGCTCCCGCGCATGGATATCGGGCAAAATATGTTTATTATTATTATCCAGAATGCCAAGTTTATTTTGATGTGGGCCGAAGAATTTATTTTTATTATCAAGGAGGAGGATGGCAAGTTTCCGCTTCTCTTCCCTCGGGAATCCAAATTGTGGCCGGTGAATACGTAAGTTTAGAAATGGATGTTGACCGTCCTTATGTTCATCACCACCATGTAGTAAAACATTACCCCCCCGGGCACTTTAAAAAGCATAAAGACAAAGGAAAAGGGAAGAAGTGGGATTAATAAAATTATTCCCTCTTTTGAGCTAAGTTTTTATCTTCCCTTATTTCTTATTTTGAATAATTATTATCACGCCCACAAAGCGGATGAAACCTCGCCCTTACAAATGACTTGCCTCAAGAATCAACGTCAGTTATGGGGATTTTATTACCTCTTACCTCCCCCTTTTAAAAGAGAGCTACATGTCATGGCCATCCCCCACTGAAGGGTGGTTTTATTAAACAAGCGAGATTGGGTTGGTAGGTCATTACGAGGGAACGTAGATCGATGCGACCCACGCTGCGCTCGCCATGGAGAAAAGAGGATTGCGATCCGGCCTCTAAAGGGGGGAATGTGGGGAATGGTTTTTAGTTGCGGCCCTGCCGCTCTGTGGAGTATCAAAGCTTGCTGCCCAGAAATCATACCCTTTTCAGTGCTGGATTATATATCGTGGCCGATTTTTCTTGACTTTTTTATTAATGATTTTAAAATTTCCTATATCTTTAATGATTAAATACTTTCAATCTCCTTTTTCAATCATTGAAGCCAGAAATACGAATTACGAATTTTTAAAAAAGGAGGTAGGCCTATGTTGAAGGGAAAATGTATTTTATTGGCTGTCGTTTTAATTTTCTGGATGATGGGTTTTCCAGTGCAGGCTACGGAGCTTCCTAAAATGATGACTTGGACGGCCTATGATGTCGGATCCTCAGGCTACATGCAAGTGGGTTTCATCAGTGAAACCTTATGGGAAAAATATAAGATTAAAATCCGCGTTATCCCGGCGGGAACCGATCTTCCTCGCGTCTATCCCCTCCGCCTAAAAGATGCGGAGGTGGCCTTTCACGGCATAGGTTCTTATTTTATGCAAGAAGGATTGCACGATTATTCCACCCTGGATTGGGGGCCACAACCAGTGCGCGTCCTTTATTTAGCGCAGCACCCCGGGCTCTGCCTTGGTGTCCGCGGAGATTCCGGCATTAAATCAGCTGCAGATTTAAGAGGCAAAAGAGTTGCTTATTTTCCGACTTACGCATTGACTATGATTAGTGAAGCACATTTAGTTTTCGCAGGTCTAAGCTGGGCTGATGTAAAAAGAGTAGATGTTCCTGCTTATGCTGCTGGCATGAAGATGGTCATGGAAGGGAAAATTGATGCTACCCATATTAATCCTACCGCAGCCATGGCTTATGAATTTGCGGCCATGCCTTATGGTTTGTCCTACGTACCTCTCCCCAGAGCAGATAAAGAGGGATGGGGACGACTGAAAAAATTTGCTCCTTATTATTCCCCCATGAAAGCCACCATTGGGGCAGGATTATCTCCGGAGAAGCCGCTGGAAACGCTTACTTATCCTTATCCTGTAGCTTTGGCCTATGACTTTCTACCAGCAGAAAAAGCATATATAATCACTAAACTTCTTTATGAAACATTCCCTATCTATGCTCCCAAGCACAAATCTCTGGAAGCTTATTGGTCTCCAGAAAAATTTTTGGAGCTTTATGAAGATTACCCTATTCCCCTCCATGAAGGGACGATCCGTTATCTCAAAGAAATCGGCAAGTGGACTCCAGAACGAGATGCGCTCAATAAAACACGTTTAAAAAGGCAAACTGATCTAAAAAAGTTATGGGATGCTGCCGTGGCCGAAGCCTTAGAGAAAAAGATTCCTTCTGCTGATTTTCCGAAATTTTGGTCGCAGAAGAGAACGGCAGCCGGATTTTAACGAAATCAATTAACGTTCAATATAAAGGGTAGAGGTTAAAGACGAACCCTACCCTTTTATTTTTTGAGAGGAAAGCGCGACGATGAAAGAGTTTAAAGAACGCGGGGAAGCATCCATATTAAGCGCGCGCTATAGAAAATTGCCAGGTCCATGCCGCTGGATAACCTTTTCTTTTTCTCTGGGTGCTATTGTTTTAGCGATCTACCAAATTTACCATTTACGTTTATTTGAAATAATGATCATGGACAATTCTTATCTTTACTTGCTTCTTTCCCTATTCTTGCCTCAAATTTTCTTGTTTTTTCCTCCCAAAAAAGGCTCCTCTTCCAGATTTTTATGGTTAGTTGATTGCATTTTAGCTGCAATTTCTTTTCTAATTCCTGCCATATTTGCCAGATATGGTTACACGATTATCGAAAGGGGATGGGGTTATTTTGCTCCCTCTGAGATAACGATTATGGCCATTCTCCTCTGGGCTTTAATATTAGAAGCTGTGCGGAGAACTACTGGCCTCGCCTTATCTTTGGTGGTCCTTTTCTTCTCCCTCTACCCTCTTTTTGCACCTTATATGCCAGCCTTCTTGGAAGGACATGGGCGTTCTTTTTTAACTACAGCCACTTTTCATTCTCTAAGTGTAGACAGCATTTTAGGAATACCTACGAAAGTCTTTGGCGATTTACTAATCGGCTTCATGTTGTTCGGAATTGCTTTACAAGTCACGGGAGGTGGAAAATTTTTTCTTGATTTTTCATTTGCCCTTTTGGGATCAACACGTGGTGGGCCGGCAAAGGTTGCTGTCCTCGCCAGTGCTCTATTTGGTTCCATGAGTGGCAGTGCTATTTCCAACGTTATAACTACTGGTTCAATTACTATTCCCGCCATGAAAAAAACAGGTTACCCTGCTCATTATGCGGGAGCAATCGAGGCCTGTGCTTCTACCGGTGGAGTTTTAATGCCTCCCGTAATGGGGGCTACAGCTTTTGTCATGGCAGCTTTCCTGCAAAAGCCTTATGCCCAGATTGCTCTGGCTGCCGCTATACCTTCTATATTGTATTATCTGGGCCTTTTAATTCAAGTTGATGGGTTTGCGGCCAGAAAAAAGATCACTGGCATCCCCCGGAGTGAAATTCCTCCTCTCTCCAAAACTTTAAAAGAAGGCTGGTTCTATCCCTTTTCCTTGGTAATTTTGATATATTTTTTATTCTCTCTGCGTGTAGAGAGCCAAGCTCCTTTTTATGCTATGGCCATTCTCATCATCATGACCATCTTCAAAAAAGGAGATAGATTTAATGCTCGAAAATTATTTGAATTGATCGAATCATCTGGAAAATTTCTGTCCGAATTGGTTGCTATCTTAGCTGGAGTAGGAATGATTATGGGTTCCCTCTCTCTTACGGGAGTGGCGGCGAGTTTCGCGCGCGAATTAGTTAGTTTTGCAGGCGGCAATATACCCTTCATGTTAATTTTAGGGGCCTTAGCCAGCTTTATAATGGGAATGGGCATGACCATTACTGCATGCTATGTTTTTCTTGCCTTAGTATTAGCCCCTGGATTGGTGCAATTAGGGTTAAACGAAATGGCTGTCCATCTTTTTGTCATGTATTGGGGCATGATCTCTTTTATAACTCCTCCAGTGGCCTTGGCCGCCTTTCCAGCGGCGACTATCGCCCAAACATCACCTATAAAGGTGGGATATACAGCATCTCGTTTAGGGGGAGTAATTTACTTGCTTCCTTTTATTTTCGTCTTTAATCCAGCCTTGATTCTCCAATCTGGTATTCCTGAAGTTGTGCAGGCTGTTCTCTCAGCCGCTTTGGGAGTTATCTTGATTGGTTCAAGTTTTGAGGGTTATTTAATAGGTGTTGGCCATCTTCATTTCGGATTAAGAGTCATCTTTTTTGCGGCAGGGGTTGCCTTATCTATCCCGGAATGGAAAACCGACCTACTCGGTCTTATTATAGCCACAATTACTTTTTTCTTTGCCCGTATAGCGAAGAAGAAAACTTAATTATCGCCAATGATTTTCTTACTTGGGCAGGGAAGAGAAAAGCTGATTAAGGCGCTCATGGTAGGGAAAAGGTTTGCCCAATGTTAAATTTGGCGAAATTTCAAATATTGGCTATGAGGTGGTAATATGAACAATACGCCTCATTTGTGCATGATTCACTCTTAGTATAATGGAAAAATAAATCGAGTATAATGAGCAATTAAGATTAAAAGGAAGAAAAAAATGATAAATCTAAAAGATAAAATTGCTTTAGTAACAGGGGCAAGCCGGGGCATTGGGCGAGCAATTGCTATAGAATTGGCCCGCTGGGGAGTAGATGTGGCCATCAATTTCAAGAAACATGAACAAGAAGCAAAAGTAACCTTAAATGAAATTACTTCCTTAGGCCGCAAAGGGATAATTGTGCAAGCGGATGTATCATGCTCCGTTGAGGTAAAGGAAATGGTGGCCACGACAGAAAAAGAATTAGGGGCAATAGATATTTTGGTAAACAATGCGGGCATATCTCGTTTTCAGCGCATCGAGGAAACAACAGAAGCAGATTGGGACGAAATATTGCAGGTAAATTTAAAATCGGTATTTTTAGTAACCCAAACTGTGCTTCCAGGAATGCGCCAGCGACGTTGGGGAAGAATTGTCAATATTTCTTCGGGAGCAGCGAAAACAGGTGGAATAGTAGGCATCCATTACACAGCTGCGAAAGCCGGTATCGAGGGCCTTACTCGGGCTTATGCTTCTCGCCTCGTTAAAGAAGGTATTACCGTTAATGCTGTGGCTCCGTCTTTAATAGCTACTGATATGATTCAAGATACTGAAAATCGGCGGAGTAAGATTCCTTTGGGCAGATTGGGGCGGCCGGAAGAGGTCGCTGAAGCTGTGGTTTTACTCGTGGGAAACGAATACATCACCGGCCAAGTGATTGCTCTTAATGGCGGAATGTATTTTCGATGATTATTTTCGATTTCGCAGGAGAGAAAAAAATTGATTATTAGATCTTTCCAGAAAATCTGACCGTTGATCACTTTTCTATTTTATTGATTTCAATGGATAATACATTCGTAGGGCAACTCCTTGGGGGTTGACTGTTTAGGCAAGGGATTAACCCTT
>JBNAWB010000052.1:0-18708 GCA_049699975.1 Thermodesulfobacteriota bacterium | reverse complement strand
AGAAGATATATTTTTAGACGACAGGGACAGGGAGAAATTTTTAGAAATCCTGAAGAGGACAAAGGATAGATATAGATACTTACTTCACGCCTATTGCTTGATGAGAAATCACTACCACCTTTTATTAGAAACCCCGCAAGCCAACCTTTCTCAGATAATGCAAAACATAAATACCAGTTATACAGTTTATATAAATAAGAGGCATGGGAGATTTGGGCATTTATTTCAAGGAAGATTTAAGGCTATAGTAGTAGATAAAGAGGGTTACCTGCTTCAATTGAGCAGGTGTGGTAAAGGGGACGGTTCTTTTTATTTTTGGGCGTTTTTATCTTGCAGGACTATTAGTTATTAATCAATTAAACAGAACCGTCCCTTTTACCGTCCCTTTTATTATAGGGATTTGGAGAGAATGGAGGACAAATAAGGGGACGTCCATAAAATTATAAATTGATGGCAAAAATCATTTTTGGTACAAGTTGTTTATGCTGAGAAAATGTGTAGACCTGACCCTTTTCTTCCATGGCGAGGAAGCGTAGGGATCGAAGCTCGAGGTGATCCGTGTTTTGATTTGGCGCGCACCTTGACTGCTAATCATCGATTTTTTTATAAAAATCACTCGACTTAGGTAGTAACAAAATTGGCCAATAAGAATCGAAACTTAAGATTTTTTATGCCCAGCGGTTGATTCCCGTACTCTTTGGGCGACCAGGCGTGAATCAAGGTGGTCAGCCCCGCCACATTCAGGAATATAGCAAGTAACATCAGTAAATGTACATTTGTTATGGCAACTGGGACATTCGTTCGGCGGCGTTTCTGCCTGAAAGACAAAATTACATTCACTACACATCCAGTAGTTCATATTGTCCTCCTAAGCTACTAACCATTCCTCTCTCCAATGATTGGGAGTAAGATGAATAATTGAGCTCGTCATATCGAGGGCGGATTAATGATTTTTCAATGGCGAATTCTTTTTAAACGCGTAGCAACCCACTCGGCCTCATCAATAAAACCTTGCTGCCGATAAAAGAGCAATAATTCTTCATAACGCTTTTCTATATCGAATTCAAGACAAAAATGTAATTTTCGCAAACAAACTGGGCAAAGATGGAGCGGGCGAGAATCGCTCTCCCCTATATGATTAGAACCATTCATGACGCACCGAAAATATATACAATGGGCCAGATAAAACATATGACCAAGTTCATGCACTAAAACCTTGCAGCTGCGTTGTCGTAAAACTCGGAGATAATCTTTCTCGCGAGGATACCCATAAAAGGCTGGATCATACCGGGCAAAGCTAAAGACTCCTACCCTTTGACTCAAGAAGGCCTGGCCAAAGACAAAATTCCATGAGGGTTCAGGGTAAAGGTCTTCCATAGTGATGGCTAAAAGAGAGAAAGCATCATGAGGTAAGTTGCGCAAGGAAATGTTCAAAACATCAGTAGTTAATATCTGCTTCCTTCCTGTGAAAGGATTTTTACGGGATGTAATAGGTAAAGAGTTTAGATTTAAAGGGGGAAGAATTTCGGTGGGCAAACCGAAATAAATTTTGGCGTAATCTCTTAAAATTTCTAAGGATGGACTTTTAGAGGCATTGAATTCACCCAGAGGCTGCAAATAAATTTTGCATCCTTCAGAAGCAGGCTTGGGTGGAGGCAGCTTTATATATTCTCTAAAAGTTTGCCCAGGCTCCGGATGAATATCCAACCAATCGCCTGGTTGCGGAGGAGGAATGGGCTGGAAATCAAATTGCGGGTTAAAGGCTTGCTGAAGTTTTTCCGGTAAGCCCTTTAGCTCCCCAATGGCCCGTAACTGCTCCTTGGTATCCGGAGGTTTAAACTTCATTTAACTTTTTGATTTTCCCTTCGATGAGGGAAGCGCTGATGACCAAAATAGTAGAGACGAAAATCATTATGATTCCTAAGGCGGAAAGCTTTCCCCATAGACCATCTTCGGCAAAACGCAGAATTTGAACGGCTAATACTTCTGTTCCGGGCCGGGAAAGAACCACGGAAAGGCTCAATTCTCGGACAAACATGGTGGCCATTAGAATCCATCCGGAAACAATTCCCGGAGTAAGCAGGGGGATTATTATGCGGCGCATAGTATAGTAGGCACTGCCCCCGCACACGCGGGAAGACTCTTCTAAGTGGCTATGAATCTGGATAAAAGCACTCGAAAGTGGTCTTATACCGTAGGGCAAATAAGTAGCGATATAACCGATTAACAAGGCCCAGAGCGTAGCGTAAAGGGGAGTGCGTACAAAAAAAAGCATAAAGCCTATGCCAACCACAATTCCAGGAAAAGAAAAAGAAAGGAAACTCAAAGCTTCTAACAACCCCGAGGCTGTGGTGCGGATTTTGACGATGACATAAGCCACAAAAACGGAAAGAATAATTCCTAAGGAGGCGCCCAAAATCCCTAAGAAGATACTATTCTTCAAAGAAAGCATAGAAATCGGATCTTTAAGGACTGCATACCAATGCTTTAAATTCATAGCCGCCAAGGCTTTGGCGCTGGGCACCATGGAATAAGGAACCAGGGAGGTATAAAAAAGAACCACCACTGGCAAAACAATCAATAAGCACGCAATAAAGGAAACAAAGATAAATAGCGGATATTTACCTTTTTTAAGGTCAATCACTGTGGGGCGGTAGCCGCGGCTGGAAATAGTCACAAATTTTTCCCCCTCCGAAGTCAAAGAGCGATAAACAAATATAAGGGTGATGGATACAGCTAAAACACTCATGCCTACAGCAGCCGCCATCCCGTAATCAGGAGAAAATCCAGTAGCGATCAGGCGGTAAATGTGCGTGGCCATGACATAAATTCGCCCGGGCATGCCTAAAACTGAGGGAACGGCGAAAGAAGCCAAACTTCTTACGACGACGAGGGTTATAGCTGCTAATATGGCGGGCCGCAACACGGGCAAGGTTATTCTTAGAGTAGTACGGATGGAGGAAGCACCGCAAACGCGGGAGGATTCTTCTAAGGATACATCAAATGCCGACATGGCTGGGGAGATGACCAAATAAGCAATCGGCAAGTCTAATAATGCTTCCACTAAAATCATGCCCTCGAGGGTATAAATATTCAAAGGCGCTTCGGCAAAGCCCAAAAATTGCTTTAGAAAAATATTCATCAGCCCATTGGAAGGATTAAGGAGTAAGGCCCAACTGGCGGCAAATAAGATATGAGGAATCATCATCGGGACAATGGAAAGAATGCCAAAAAGAGACTTAAAGGGAATATTGGTGCGGGTATTAAGATAGGCCAAAAGTAAAGCTAAGGCCGTGGCCAAGAGAGCAGAACCTATGGTGAATAAGGCTGTATTTTTAATAATAGCCGCAAATGCTGGATCACTATAAGTCTTAATATATTTTTGCAAGGTAAAGTTACCCCAAGTTCCCAAACCTTCGGTCAAGCTGCCCAAGAAGAGCATACTAATGGGGCAAACTGTTAGGAAGCTAACTATAGCTATCAAACTCGGGGTAAGAGCTGGGGCATGCTTGCTCATAAAATAGTTCCCAGGGCTTTAATGAAGAAGGATTTGGCAATGATCGGGAGGGAATTGGAGGAAAATTTCTTCTCCCTCTTTTAGAGAAGAAGTAGGTTCAACTTGGAAATTTAGAGATATCTGACCGATGCCCACTTCGCCTTCGCAAAGATCTCCACTAAAGACCAGAGATTCTATTTTCCCAGGAAAGATATTCGGCCCATTTTTTTGATCTCCTTTTATTATTTTGATAAATTCCGGACGAATACAAATATATACTTTTCTCCCAAGTTCAACTTCTCTTTTCTTTAGGCAAGTAATTGGCCCCAGAGGAGTATCTGTTATAAGGTAATCATTTTCCATAGCCATTACTTTCCCTTCCAAAATGTTGGCCCGACCAATAAAGTCAGCCACAAACTTATGCTCGGAATGAAAATATATATCTCGGGGAGTTCCTATTTCGACTATCCGTCCGCTATTCATAACCGCTATAGTATCCGAGAGAGATAGAGCTTCCGCCTGATCGTGGGTGACGTACACGGCCGTGATTTTTAGCCGCGTTAAAAACTTCCTCAACTCTTTTCTGGTTTCTTCGCGGAGTTTAGCATCTAAATTACTCAAGGGCTCATCGAAGAGGATGACTTTTGGCTCGGCTACTAATGCCCTGGCTAAGGCCACCCGTTGTTGTTGGCCCCCACTCAGTTTTGTCGCTGGCCGATTTTCAAATCCAGCTAATTGAACTAATTGGAGAACTTCGACCACCTTTCTTTTAATTTTGTCTTTGGGTTCTCGCCGAGCTTGCAAAGGATAAGCCACATTATCAAAAACATTCATATGCGGCCAGATGGCGTAGGTCTGAAAAACCATGCCTAAGCCTCTTTTCTCGGGCGGAACAAAGATACTTTTTTCTTTAGAGAAAACTATCTCTTCTCCAATGGCAATCTCTCCGCTATCAGGAGTCTCCAAACCAACGATACAACGTAAAAGTGTTGTCTTTCCACAGCCGCTTGGGCCTAAAATAGTAAAAATTTGATTAACCGGAATGGTGAGGTCTACCTGGTCTAATGCTCGAAATCTTTTGCCTTCCAGAGAAAAATCTTTACTTAAATTCGAGATGCGTATTTCCATTTGTTTTATTGGATTTGGAATTTAATATTGTTCTTCTTCCTGGGCTAAGGAGTGCATTAGATATTTTTCTTTCTTATGCTAAAAAATCATGTCCCTGGGGCTTTAAAATTCAATTATTACTCGGAGCGATTAAATATTTACCCTTCTTCCCCTCACCCTCCCCTCTCCCCAGGCGTGGGGAGAGGGTTAGGTCGGAATCGACTCGTACCGAGGTGAGGGGTTAAGAATAGCAGAGGTCATTTATTTAATGCGCTCATTAATAATATTTTATCAAGAATTTTTGTTGGAAGTTTTTCAGGGAACGCCAAATATTTTTTTAAATTCCCCACCCCATTTTTTAATTTCCTTATCGGAAAGTTCCCGAATGGCTAAGACTTGGGCTTTGTCCATCCCTGGTATCGGCGGGAAAGTGCCTGGGGCCAAAACATATTCGCCTACTTTTTCAGCCATTATTTTCATGGCTTCTTTTGAGAGCCAATAGTCCATGAATAACCTGGCGGCATTAGGATGCGGTGCTTTGGCCGCAATAGCGATACCGCGGGGAGTCCCCAGAAGGGGCTGATCGACCCTTGCCCAATCCAATGGTGCCGGAGCTTTAGTAACTATGTATTTGGGCATGGATATCCCGATCAATTTTTCTCCGCTTTCTATGGGGGCAGGCGTAGGACCCAAAGAAGCCACAAACATCGGCTTATTGGCTGCCAAGCCCTTCAAGAATTTGAGCCACGGTTCTTCTGCTTTAAATATTGTTTCTTTCAGGCCTACCAACCAAGAAATAGTAGTGGCATGGGAAGAAGGATCAGGCATGACGATTTTCCCCCGCCATTTGGGGTCCGTTATATCTGCATACTTTTTCGGGACATCGGCTGGCTTAACCAGTTCTTTATTGTAGATAAGGGCGATATATTCAATACCGAAAATTTGGATTTTACCTTCTTTATTGGCCCAGGTCGGATATTCAGCAGCTACTGGCGATTTATAGGTAGCTAAAATTCCTTTTTCCGCGAGGATCTCTAATATGGGAATAGGAGCTTGGAGGACATCAGCCATAAGCTTTCCGGCCGCATGCTCCGTAGTTACTGTGGGAACGAATTTAGAAGTAGACAGCCGCGTATATTCCGCTTTCACCCCGTATTTCTTAATAAAGCTTTCGATAATGGGCTCGACGGCCGTAATATTCGCATAGAAAGATACCTTCCCTTCTGCTTTGGCTTTAGTTTCTATTTCCGAAGCGCCCCTGGCCTCTTTTCCTAAAGAAAGGTAATTCAAAGGAATAAGCAAAAAAGACATGAATATAACCATTACAATTTTTTTCATTTTTCTGCTCCTTATTTCTGGTGAATTTTAATCATTTTATAACTTTAGATAAAGTTGCTTGTCAAGGGAGATAAATGCTGACCGTCGATCACTTTTGAAATTCGTACCTACTTCAGGCGGGAGGGAGAGAGGCTCATTAAAATGAGGCACTGGTTCTTTCATTGGTCCGACCCTGCCCTGGGAAGGATTAAAACTTACTCCCCAGCGCAAGACCTCTCCCCAAAAAAGACTGAGCCATAATGTCATCGCGAGGGAGCATAGCGACCGTGGCGATCTCGTAAAACCTTGAAATAAAAGAGATGGCCCCGCTCCCCCGCCTCAAGTGCGGGGTCGCTCGCCATGACCAGAAAGAGGGTGCGACACAGTCTCAACAGAAAGAGTCGCTAAAACTTGAGTAGGGAGAAAGTCGGAAGCAACTCTTACCGAGGTGAAGGGCCAAAAGAATATCACGGAATAGACTCTTGAATATTTGATAACATATAGAATTTCAACATCGAACACATTTAATCCTGAGCTAAGGCAATGAAGAAGGTAGAGATTAATCAAGCAGCGAAAAATAATTAATTGTTTAAACGTTTTTTAAGTTCATTTAAAAGGTTTAGGGCTTCCAGGGGGGTTATCTGGTTGGGATCAATTTTTTTAAGCATCTCGCGCAGGGGATCGGGAGGGGTTTGGAAAAGGGGCATTTGTAATGAATCCCAGGTAACTTTTTTCTTGCGCGAAAGGGCCAATTTGGGTATTCCTCCTTCGGTGAATTCTCCCTGCTCCAGGTTATTTAGTACTTCTTTGGCCCGCTCAATTACTGGCTCAGGCAGACCGGCTAAGCGGGCCACTTGAATCCCGTAGCTTCGGCTTGTTCCACCAGGAATCAGTTTGCGCAAAAATATTACCCGATCATTCCATTCTTTCACTGCCACATGAAAATTTTTTACGCGGGGTTTGGTCAGAGCTAATTCGGTCAATTCATGGTAATGGGTAGCAAAAAGAGCCTTGGGGCGACTGGGAGTTTCATCATGCAAAAATTCCGTAACCGCCCAGGCAATGGAAAGGCCATCGAAGGTACTCGTTCCGCGGCCGATTTCATCAAGCAGAATTAGGCTCCGGGCACTTATGTTTTTTAAGATATGGGCTACCTCTTCCATTTCCA
The DNA here is from genome assembly GCA_049699975.1 of Thermodesulfobacteriota bacterium. Lineage (GTDB taxonomy): Bacteria > Desulfobacterota > SM23-61 > SM23-61 > SM23-61 > CAZAGD01. The sequence continues at coordinate 11,620 of JBNAWB010000052.1, read as the reverse complement.
CCATAAAAGTACTCCTCCCACGGGTAAGGTCATCCGTGGCTCCGATGCGGGTGAAGATCCGGTCAACTATACCCAAACGAGCTTCCCGAGCAGGTACAAAGCTGCCCACTTGGGCTAAAATTATGATTAGAGCTACCTGCCTCAGCAAAGTCGATTTGCCGGCCATATTTGGTCCGGTAATAATCAAAATTTGGCTGGTCTCCTCATCCATGTATATATCGTTGGGGACGAAAGGTTCATCCAGAGAAAGACGTTCTAAAACTGGATGACGTCCCTCCACGATTTGCACAGTTAAGCTTTCGTCAAGGTAGGGGCAGCAATAGTTGTATCTTTCCGCGATTTCGGCCAAAGATGATAAGACATCCACCTCGGCTATGGCCTGAGCTATTCTTTGCAGCTTCTCCACCTGGGCCGCCGCTTTTTTTAAAATCTGTTTAAATATTTCATATTCTAAGGAATCCTTTTTTTCTTCGGCGGTAAGTACTTGAGTCTCGTATTCCTGCAGCTCCGGCGTTAGGTAACGTTCCGCATTGGCCAAAGTCTGCTTACGTATATAATGCGCTGGAACTAAAGAGAGATTGGGTTTGGTCACTTCAATGTAATAGCCAAAAACTTTATTATACCTGACCTTCAGAGAAGAGATGCCCGTCCGCAAACGTTCTTTAGCTTCCAGCTCAGCAATCCATTTTTTGCCCTGCCAGCTTATTTCGCGGAGGTGGTCAAGCTGAGCATCATACCCTTTTTTAATTAATCCCCCTTCTTTTAAAGAGGCAGGAGGATTATCTTCAATAGCTTTATGCAATAAATCTTTTAAATCAGCCAGCTCATCTAATTCTTGGTGGTGTCTCTGCAAAATTTTTTGGGAAAACTTGGCCAGGGCGGCTTTAACCTGGGGGATAAGATCAAGGGATGAACGGAGAGCCACTAAGTCGCGGGCATTCGCCACTTCCAAAGAAATCCGGGCGGCCAGACGTTCAAGGTCTCTCATTTGGCCCAATAATTGCCTTATTTCCTGGCGAAGATGATCTTTCTCTTTCAACTCAGCCACGGCTGCTTGCCGTTCTCTAATCTTTTCCAGGTCCAAAAGAGGGAAGCTTAACCAGCGCTTTAACATTCTCCCACCCATAGGGGTAACGGTCTCGTCTAAGATATCTATGAGAGTTCCTTGGCGCGCCCGTGTCTGTAAATTTTCAAAGAGTTCTAAATTGCGCCGCGTAGTTTCGTCAAGAATCATGTAGTCATCTACTTGATAGAATTCTAAGCGGGAAAGATGACTGGGAGAAATCTTTTGCGTCTCTTGTACATAAAAAATAAGGGCCCCTGCCGCTCGCAAGGCATCTTCTTTCTCTTTGGTTAAAGGAGTACTGATATTCTTTAAACATTCCTGACAATTAGCGCTTGAAAAGACTTCGGCAGGTAAAGGAGTATAAAGAGCTTGGGGAAAAGACCTGCGCAATTCTTTTACCGGGTGCAGGTTTTTCATTCCTTCGGGCAGGATTATTTCCCGCGGTCTAAGGCGGATAACTTCATCTATTAATGATTGTGCGGTCTTAACTTCAGTAGCCAAGAAATCCCCCGTAGAAGCATCCAGGAAAGAGAGGCCAAATTTTTCAGGGGCCATAGCCAAGGCCATCAAAAAATTATTATCTTTGGGTCGGAGGAGTTCATCTTCTAAAACCATTCCGGGCGTAATAACTCTGATTACTTCGCGGTGAACTATTCCCTTCCCCTTCCCCGCTTCCTCCATCTGTTCACAAATAGCCACTTTATATCCTTGATCCACTAATTTTTGAATATAAGAGGAAGCGGCATGGTAAGGAACTCCGCATAAGGGGACAGAATCTTCTTTACTTTTATCCCGGGAGGTTAAAGTAATACCTAATATTTCCGAGGCTAATTTGGCATCATCAAAAAACATTTCATAAAAATCACCCATGCGGTAAAAGAGGATCGCATCAGGATATTTTTCTTTGACCGTGAGATATTGTTGGATAAGGGGAGTAAGATTACTCATCGTCTCAGACGCCTTAAAATTACTGATAATCAATTTAGCTTAAGAATTATAAAAATTCAACATTCTTTCCCTTGACGCGGCTAACTAATTAAACTAAACTTGGTTTTAGAACTGTTCTATTAAAAAAATTAAGGAGGGGGAAAGATGCTGGTAAGGAAAAAGATGAAGAAAGATTTGATTACGATCACCAAAAACGAGCGCATGACCGTGGCCAAAAAAATTCTGGAGGAAAAAAATATTCGCCATCTTCCGGTAGTAGAAGGGAAAAAATTAATCGGGTTAGTAACTAACATGGACATCCGCAAAGCCGAAGCTTCTCCAGCTACCTCCTTAGAAATTAGGGAGCTTCATTACCTTCTGGATAAACTGACGGTGGGCGAGATTATGACGCGGAATGTGATTACCATTTCCCCAGATGTCTCTGTGGAAGAAGCGGCTACCATTTTGCACGACAATAAAATTGGCTGCTTGCCTGTGGTAGAAGACGGGAATTTAGTTGGGATCATTACCGAAAATGATGTCATGGAAATTCTCATCAATGTCATGGGTATGAAAGAGAAAGGCAGCCGCTTGGAGGTCTTGGCGGAAGACAAACCTGGTGCTTTAGCAGAAATAACCCGCATCATTAAAGAGCACAACGTTAATATAATTAGCGTGGTTACGGATGTAGCTGATGAACCTGGAAAACGGGTGGTGGTCTTTAAGCTCAAGACCTTTTATTTCGAACCGATTAAAAAGGCTTTGGAAGCAGCCGGTTTCCCGGTCCTTTATGCAAAAATCGAAAAATAGCCCTACGCTCTAAAGAGAGTTATCCCGTTTTATGAGCGGAGGTAACTCTCTTTTTTTCCATTTCCCCAATTAAACGCTTCATTTGCCGAATCTGACCGCGGAGGCTAATTTTGGTTATGAGGGCGTAACTTCCGCTAACGATTAAACCTATCATTAAGGCTACAAAAGCCCATAAAAAAAGGGGCAACGGAATACTTTCCCAACCAAAATAGTAGCGTAAAGACACCGGTTCATCATTGAAAAGGGCAAAACCAATAGCCAGGGCTAATAAGCAGAGGAAGATTATTCCTTTTAAGAAACTCATTTCATACCTTCCTTCTCGCGAAATAAGTACGGAGTTTTTCGTAAGTCTTTTGCAAATGTTCCGGGATTATCCGGACTTCAGCCAAAAGGGGCATGAAATTTATATCTCCCTTCCAGCGCGGCACTAGATGGAAATGAAGATGGTGCACAATCCCAGCCCCGCCGACTTGGCCTAAATTCATACCCACGTTAAACCCGCTGGGGCGAAAAGCTTTCTTCAATACATTAATGGCCATTCCTAAATTTCGGAAAATGTCTTTCATCTCTTCTTCGCTTAACTTGGCCACTTCGCGGACATGGCGGACAGGAGCAATCATCAAATGCGCATAAGCATAAGGGTAACGATTAAGCATGATTAAAGAAAAAGGCGTGCGGTAAAGAATCAGCCTCTCGGCATCTGAATCTTTATGGGGGCAAAAAATACAAGTTTTTTTCTGGCGGTCAGACAAAATATAATCCATGCGCCAAGGCGCCCAAAGTCGCGGCATGATCTAGTGACTCCTTTGCTATGTTTTATAAATATATAATTTCGCCGATGATCGTTTTATCAATCTGCAAAAGGCCTACACTTTTCTTGGCCGAAAAAAGTCCTCCAGCAAAAGAACCGGGATTAAAAAATAAAATTTCTCCGCGCCGATTAATGGCTGGAGCGTGGGTATGGCCATAAATAAGGCAATCTATTTCCGAGAATTCTTCTTTAATTCGGTCTTCAATACCGCTGGGTGCTCCCCAGCCATGGATAAGGCCGATGCGGAAGCCTCCCAACTGGATAAGACGTTGCTTAGGCAACTGGCGGCGTACTTCCGGGGAGTCCATATTCCCGCAAACCGCTACCACTTCTTTGCTGGCCAAAGAGTTCAGGACAGCAATTTCAGTTATATCCCCCGCATGGAAAATTAGATCCACATCCTTAAAAGGACCCTGAAGAAGCTCGCCTAACCTTTTATCAGGTTGTTTTAAATGCGTATCAGATATAACTCCTATTTTGATCATCGCCCAGGTGACCAATAATTGTTTTTGTCCTTTATTATAAAAATTTTTTGGTTAAATACAAGCAAAAACATGTTCACCGCTCATAAATTTATTAATTCTACTTCTCCCCAGGCGCCCAGTTTTTCGCCCATAATTATGATAACTCCTCGTATATTAGGCAGAGATTGAGCTTTGGCCAAGGCGCGCGGTAGGTCGTCAGCAGAATGAACCATATTGCCTATGGCCGTAGCAGCGGCATCAGCCAAGGAAGCCGAAGGAGAAATAACGCAAACAGCATCAGCTTTCCCCAAACTAATTGACGGACCCACCGAAGCCGAAGAGGTGCATATTCCTAAGCCACCATAGGCCGGAGGAATTTTTAAACCGACGCGCATGCTCAAGGGGGATGGGCCAGCGAAAATACCCACCCGCAGGTCTCGTTGAGTGCGCAGAAAAATATCTCCCCCGTTTTCGACGATTATTTCTGCCGAATAGGCTAATAACTCTTGGCCCACAAATTGGGCCATGGCCCCGGCTACGGCAGCCATGGGGCCTACTCCAGCCACAGAAGAAGCTTGCAGCATCGTTTTTACGATGGGGGGAGCAAATTCATCCTCGGGTAAAGGGTGAAAAGAATGATAAAACTGGGGGTGCTGCAGAATATAATTTTCTAATTGATAGCGAAGATAAATTATGGCTGCTTGGGCTTCTTGGACGAGTTCTTTTTCGGCATGAATAAAAAGATCGGTTTCTTTAACCTGAACTTGAAAAGAAATTAATTTTTCTATTCCCTGGAGATGACGATAGTTCCGTTCGCGGTATGCGCCAGCTTTGCCCAAATTTTAGACCCCAACCTTTTATGTTGATAGAACTGTTCCCATGCGCCGATATTTTTCATACCTCTGGGCCAGCAGGTCAGGCAAAGGCTTATTGATTATTTCTTGAAAATGATGAGCCAAGGCCGTGGCTAAAATCTGGGCCATCTGCTCCACATTGCGGTGGGCACCGCCCAAAGGCTCCGGAACAACCTCATCGATAATTCCTAATTCCCAAAGGTCAGCAGCTGTGCCCTTTAATGCTTCCGCTGCTCTTTCTTTTTCTGTTTCACTCTTCCAAAGAATCGCCGCGCAGCCTTCTGGAGAAATTACCGAGTAAGTGGCATTTTCCAACATGAGAATGCGGTCGGCCACCCCTAAAGCAATGGCTCCCCCACTTCCACCTTCGCCAATGACCACGGAGATAATTGGCGTTTTGAGAGTGGCCATCGTCTCCAAGTTTTCGGCAATAGCCTCGGCCTGTCCTCTCTCTTCTGCTCCTTGCCCTGGATAAGCTCCAGGGGTATCGATCATAGTAATCAAGGGCTTTTTAAATTGCTCGGCTAACTTCATTAATCGCCAAGCTTTCCGGTACCCTTCCGGATGAGGCATGCCGAAATTTCGGCTCATTTTTTCTTTGATGGTGCGCCCTTTTTGATGGCCAATCAACATGACTGCTTTACCGTTAAATTCAGCCAATCCGCCCACAATGGCCGGATCATCACCAAACCGACGATCGCCGTGCAGTTCGATAAAATTATTAAAAATGCGCTCCACATAATCGAGAAATGTGGGCCGATTTACATGGCGAGAAAGTTGGGTCCGCTGCCAGCGAGTTAAATTGCTAAAGATCTTTTTTTGGACCTTCTCCAGTTGTTTTTCTAATTTGGCAATTTCTTCGTTTACTTTTCCATCAGGATGGAAAGAAAAAGCCCGCAATTCTGCTATTTTTTTATCGATTTCCGCAATTGGTTTTTCAAAATCTAAATAATAAAGCCCCATAATACCTTCTTAAAATAATTTTTCTTGCTAAGAATGAAAAATCACCGCCTCATATCCTAATAAGTCTTCCATGCGCTGCGCTAATTTCTCGGAAGAGTCTAATCGCCACTCCTCGCCCAAATCAATAACCACTTCTGCGCCCGCCGGCAGATAAAGATGCAAGAAGGTCGGGCAATTACCGCGGCAATCGCAAAATATATCTTTCATGGCTAAAAAGTCTTCCCTTCTTAGGCCTTCGGCTTTTAACCGCAAATGAATAGTCCGGGTTAATTTACTGGCCGCTTTCTCAAAAGGCAGAATCTCAGCGGCTATAATTTTAACATTTTCTTCGCCCACTTCCACCTTTCCCCGGACAAAAATCGGTTCCTCGCCTTTCAATAGGGGAGCATATTTTTTATATAAATCCGCAAAGACCACAACCTCTATTAAGCCGCTCAAATCCTCTAAGGTAACAAAAGCCATTATTTCGTTTTTTTTCGTATTTGTCTCTTTTAAAGAGTTTACCATACCCCCGACTACAATTTCTTGCTCAGTAGCAAACTCGCGAATATCTTGGATGGAAGTTGTGGCCAATCGTTGCAGAGTTTCCGCATAGGGAGTGAGGGGATGACCGGTCAAATAAAAACCTAAAGTTTCTTTCTCAAAAGCTAAACGTTGGCTGGCCGGCCATTCGGGCACATAACTTAGTCCACCATCTTTTTTCTTTGGCTTAATAATTTTTTCACCAAAAAGGTTGGCTTGAGTCTTATTTTGGGCTTTGGCCAACTCCTGGGCCAATTCGATAGCCTCTTCCAGTCCGGCTAAGAGCTGAGCCCGTGATTGACCAAGAGTATCAAAGGCTCCACATTTTATTAAATTCTCGATCACTCTTCTATTCACCCGGCGCAGGTCCACTTTTTCGCAAAAATCTTCCAAAGAGGTGAAAGGGCCTTTTTCCTCCCGCGCCGTTAAAATCGATTGAATAGCCGCTTGGCCGACATTCTTTATGGCGGCCAAACCAAAACGAATTTTCCCCGCGACTATGGTAAAGTCCTGCTGGCTTTCGTTGACGTCTGGGGGTAAGACTTCGATGCCTTTTGCCCGACACTCATTTATGTAGCGCAGAATTTTATCCGCATTACCCATTTCACTGCTCATTAAGCCGGCCATAAATTCCACTGGATAATGCGCTTTTAAATAAGCAGTTTGATAAGCTACCAAGGCGTAAGCAGCGCTGTGCGATTTGTTAAATCCGTACTCCGCAAATTTAGCCATCAAATCAAAGAGCTTTTCCGCTTTTTTTAAAGGAATTTTTTGCCGTTGGGCTCCTTCTAAAAATTTCTTCTTTTGCAGAGTCATCTCTTCGGGCAATTTCTTGCCCATAGCCCGCCGCAATATATCCGCATCGGCCAAACTGAAATTGGCTAAAAGAGTGGCGATCTTCATCACTTGTTCTTGATAGACGATAGCCCCGTAAGTCTCCTCCAGTATTTCTTTCAATTCCGGAATCTCATAAGTAATGGCTACTTTGCCCTGCTTTCTTTTGATAAAATCATCGACCATGCCGCTCTTTAAAGGCCCAGGACGATAAAGAGCTAAGAGGGCGATCAAGTCCGCAAAGCGTTCGGGAAGAAGACGCATAATAAGATCCCGCATCCCTTTGCTTTCTAATTGGAAGACGCCAGAAGTATCTCCGGCGCAAAGGAGAGCGTAAGTTTGGGGGTCGTCCAAGGGTATTTTCTGAAGATCCACCTCTTCCCCGCGCGACTGGCGGACACGTTTAACTATATCGGCCATCATCGTTAGCGTTTTCAAGCCAAGAAAATCGAACTTGATTAAGCCGATCTTTTCAATATCTTTCATCGCGTATTGGGTGACTGTTTCATTCTGCTGTCCCCTGTACAAAGGAACGACTTCCACTAAAGGCTTGCTGGAAATAACCACACCAGCAGCATGAGTAGAAGCGTGCCGCGGCAGTCCTTCGAGGGCTTTGGCCAGGGTAATCAGCCTTTCTACGTCTGGATTTTGCTGCACCAACTCTCGCAAGCGTGGTTCTTGGACCAAGGCTTCCTCTAAGGTAATATTCAGAGTATTGGGGATGAGCTTGGCGATCCGATCCACTTCTCCGTAGGGCATGTCTAAGGCTCGGCCTACGTCCCTAATCACCGCCCGCGCTTGCATTTTACCGAAAGTGATAATTTGGGCCACGTGATCGGCCCCGTATTTATTTTTTACGTATTGGATAACTTCCTCGCGACCTTGGATACAGAAGTCTATATCGATATCGGGCGGGCTTACTCGTTCAGGGTTCAAAAAGCGCTCAAAAAGCAATCCGTGCGCTAAAGGATCAATCTCCGTAATGCCCAAAGCATAAGCCACTAAAGATCCTGCCCCTGAGCCGCGTCCAGGTCCGACAGGAATTTTTCTGTCTTTGGCATAGCGAATAAAGTCGGCCACAATCAGAAAATAGCCAGCAAACCCCATTTTCTTGATCATGCTTAATTCTTCTTCGAGTCGTTGGTAATACAGATCAGCTTTCGAGGAGAGCTCTGGCTTCTCCTGCACGCGTTTGGCCAATCCCTGTTGGGCGGATTTTTCTAAATAGCTATCTAAGGTCTCTCCTTCTGGAACCCGAAATTCAGGAAATTTGAACTCATTGAGCCGCAGCTCCAAGTTACACCGTTCGGCTATTTCCAAAGTATTGGCCAAAGCTTCCGGACAATAAGCGAATAGTTTTTGCATCTCCTCTGGAGCGCGGAAGAAAAATTCTTGAGTAGAGAATTTCATCCGGTCCGCATTTTTTAACGTCTTGCCCGTTTGGATGCACAAGAGAATCTCATGAGCGCCGGCATCATCTCTTTCTAAGTAATGGCAGTCATTAGTAGCGACTAAAGGCAATGACAATTCCCGGGCAATCTCCAAGAGGCCGGCATTGGCTATTTTTTGTTCGGGAATTTTATTTTCTTGGATCTCCAAATAAAAACGCCGTTCATTAAAAATGGATTTAAAATCGGCGGCTGCTTGCCGCGCTTTATCCTTTTCTCCCTTGACGAGGTAATAAGGGATTTCCCCTTGCAGACAACTGCTCAGGGCAATTAGTCCTTCGTTATATTGCGCCAATAATTCTTTATCTACCCGCGGCCGATAGTAAAAGCCTTCGAAATAAGCGGTCGAGACGAGTTTTAAGAGATTTTTATACCCCGTCAAATTCTGGGCTAACAAGATCAAATGAAAAGAGGCTTCGGAAATACCTTTGCTGGCTTTTTCAAAACGACTTCCCGGGGCCACATAGACTTCGCAGCCGATTATCGGTTTGATTCCCTGGTGCAGTGCTTGTTGATAAAACTCAATGGCGCCAAACATGGCCCCGTGGTCTGTAATGGCTAAAGCAGGTAAACGGTATTCCTGGGCCTTGCGGAAAAGATCCTCTAAACGAATTGCCCCATCTAAGAGGCTATATTGGGTATGGACATGTAGATGAACAAAATCGGCCTGAGCCATATTTTTTATTCCCATTCAATAGTACTCGGCGGTTTTGAAGAAATATCATAAACTACCCGGTTTATACCGGGAACTTCATTGATTATTCTATTAGCCATAGTTCCTAATAATTCAGGTGGCAAAGGAACCCAGTCAGCGGTCATGCCATCTAAACTCTGCACCACGCGCAAAGCCACTACGCGTTCATAGGTTCGTTCATCACCCATTACTCCTACCGAACGCACTGGTAACAGGACGGCAAAAGCTTGCCACACTTTTTGGTACCAGCCGCTACGCCGGAATTCTTCTTCCACGATAGCATCTGCTCGGCGCAGAAGAGCCAAATCATCTTTAGTTACCGGACCAATAATTCGGACAGCTAACCCCGGGCCAGGAAAAGGATGACGCTCCACTATTTCCGCTGGAAGACCCAATTCTCGACCGACTTCTCTAACTTCATCCTTAAATAGCTCTTTAAGGGGTTCAAGGAGCTTGAGGTGCATACGCTCAGGCAGTCCCCCTACATTATGATGACTTTTTATCTTGGCGGATGGTCCCCGAAAAGAAGTTGATTCGATGACATCCGGGTAAAGGGTGCCTTGAGCTAAAAAGCTCACTCCCCCTATCTTCCGCGCTTCTTGCTCAAAAAGGAAAATAAATTCCCGGCCGATGATTTTTCTTTTTTCTTCAGGATCACTTACCCCAGCCAATTTTTCCAGGAAAATACTTTCTGCTTCTATAATTCTCAAGTTTAACTTTAGTTTTTTTCCAAAAGTTTCTGATATTTTTTGTGTTTCTCCTTGCGGCAATAAGCCATTGTTAACGAAAATACTCGTCAGTTGATTGCCGATAGCATGGTGTAAAAGCATAGCCACAACTGAGGAGTCAACTCCGCCGCTTAAAGCGCAAATCACTTTGGACTGGCCAATTTCCTCCCGCAAGGAGCTAATGGTCTTTTGGATGAATGAACCCATGGTCCAATCAGGGGGACAATGACAAATGCGCAGGAGAAAATTTTTTAAAATCTCTTTGCCTAAGGGCGTATGCACCACTTCGGGATGAAATTGTACTCCAAATGCCTGCAAATCTAAATTCTTCATGGCGGCAATGGGTGAGTTTGCGGAATGAGCAATAGAACGGAATCCCGGCGGAGGAGATTCGATGCGATCGCTATGACTCATCCATACTTGGATAGGCGAAACGCTACTTAAACCAGCCAAAAGATCTTCGGCATCATCGATAAACAATTCGCTTTTCCCGTATTCTCGTTTAGCCGCTCGGTCCACCTTCCCACCTAAAAGGTGGGTCATTAATTGCATCCCGTAACAAATCCCCAGGGTGGGTATTCCTAAATGAAATATTTCTGGGGAACTTAGAGGAGCTTGGGGGGCAAAAACGCTGGCCGGCCCTCCCGAGAGAATGATCCCTTGGGGGGTAAACTCCTTAATTTTGGCCAACGGCATGTTATACGGCCAAATTTCGCAATAAACTTGGCATTCCCGTACTCGCCGAGCGATCAATTGGGTATATTGAGAGCCATAATCCAAAATGAGGATACGGCTGGAAAAACCTTTCTTGGCCATGGAGAGCAAATCACCTCCATAGAAATTTACTAAATTTCCTTAAATGGAATATCAGTGCCCACGCTATAATTAGGGGCTTCCTTAGTGATGATCACATCGTGCACATGGCTTTCTCTTAAGCCAGCATTGGTAATGCGAGTGAAACGACTTTTTTCTTTCAGCTCCTGCAAATTACGGCATCCTAAATAACCCATTCCGGCCCGCAATCCTCCTAAGAGCTGGAAAATACTGGATGATATTGGCCCTTTATAGGGGACACGCCCTTCTATTCCTTCAGGAACTAATTTAACTTCCGCATCTACGTCTTCTTGGTAATATCTATCTTTACTACCGCTCTTCATGGCCTCTAAGGAGCCCATGCCTCGATAAATTTTATAGCTCCGTCCTTGATAGAGGACCATTTCTCCAGGACTCTCATCTGTGCCAGCAAAAAGGCTGCCAATCATTACGGTGTCTGCCCCCGCGGCCAAGGCCTTGGTTATATCTCCGGAAAATTTAATACCACCATCAGCAATAATAGGAATTCCATAGCGCATAGCTACCCGGGCGCAATCGTTAATGGCGGTAATTTGGGGGACACCTACGCCCGCAATCACGCGGGTAGTGCAGATAGACCCTGGCCCTACACCTACTTTTACCGCATCTGCTCCTGCTTTAATTAAAGCTTCTGTTCCTTCGGCCGT
>JBNAWB010000051.1:0-18905 GCA_049699975.1 Thermodesulfobacteriota bacterium | reverse complement strand
GCCTCTCCCCCTCCCGCCTGTTTCCTGCTGGCGAAAAATATTAAAACTGTTAGACGGTCAGTCTTAAAGAAAGTTGACAAAATTATTTTTCTAAGGTATAGGTTTATATGTTTTGCGTGGAAAATGGGAAAAAGAATATAAAAAGAATATAAGAAGAAAGGAGATATTAAATGGCGGAAAATGTAGTTGCTCCCATGGTGGGGAAAATAGTCGATATCAAAGTAAAAGTAGGCGATAGAGTTAAAGAAGACGACGAAGTAGCCGTAATTGAAGCGATGAAGATGGAAATGCCCATTGTGGCCCCCATTTCTGGGGTAGTTAAAGAAATCAAGGTGAGCGTAGGCCAGACCTGCGAGACTGATATGGTATTAATGGTTATCGAATAATTTAAACGAAGTGGCCGATGACTAAGAAAGCGTATGGCTCATAAGGCCAAAAGGAGGGATGGGAAATGGATTTCAAATTAAGCGAAGAGCTCCAGGCACTGCGGGAGACAGCCCGTAGTTTTGCCGAAAAAGAAATAGCTCCATTTGCGGATAAATGGGAAGCGGAACATTATTTTCCCCGGGAAGTAGTAAAGAAGATGGCTGATTTAGGCTTTTATGGCACTTTGATTCCGGAAGAGTATGGGGGAAACGAAATGGGTTTTTTGGCGGGAACGATTATTACTGAAGAAATAGCGCGGGCCAGCGCCTCTTTGCGCGTTACTTTTAATATGCAGACCTTTGGTCCAGCCCTCTCTATTCTCCGGTATGGAACGGAAGAACAAAAGAAAAAATATATTCCTAAGTTAGTGTCTACCGAATGGATTGGATGTTTTGCCATTACAGAACCTAACGCCGGTTCCGATGTTATGTCTATGAAAACTACGGCTATTCCCAAAGGGGATTATTTTTTAGTGAATGGGTCGAAAACTTGGATTTCTAACGCCCAGGTAGCTGACATATGCGTTCTTTATGCTTACCACGACCCAGCAGCAAAAAGTAGAGGACTATCTACTTTTCTTTTGGACATGCATCTTCCTGGTATTACTACACGTCCCCTTGATAAGTTGGGGCTGCACTCCGCCCCTACGGGTGAAATTATCCTGGAAGATGTCAAAGTTCCAAAAGAGGCGCTTTTGGGTCAACTGGGAGATGGGGTGAAACACGTTTTTGGTTCACTCAATCAGACTCGTCTTTCTTGTGCTGCTGGCGGAGTGGGCATTGCTCAGGCTTGCCTGGAGGCAGCCATCAAATATTGCAATGAACGGATGCAGTTTGGCCAACAGATTGGACAGTTTCAAATGAATCAGGATATGATTGCCATTATGGCCACAGAGATTGAAGCAGCTCGATTATTAGTTTATCGGGCGGCAGTCCAGAAAGATGAAGGACAATTAAACAATGTGCTGGAAACCTCTATGGCCAAGTATTTTGCCGGCGAAGTGGCGGGCCGAGCAGCTGATTTTGCGATGAGAATTCTTAGTGCCTATGGGTATTCTACAGAATATCCAGTGGCTCGTTATTATCGCGACGCCAAATCAATTCAAATTGTGGAAGGAACGGCAAATATTCAAAAAACCATTATTGCTTTAGATCAATTAGGATATCGGAAAGCGAACCGTTAAAAGGAGGATATTCTCCATGGAATATAAAGAGAAAGGCTTTGAGGAAATATATAGAGAATACGAAGAGAAACGCCGCAAGATAATGCAGATGGGCGGACCGCAAGCGGTAGCTGCCCAACACAAAGAGGGGAAAATGACTGCCCGGGAGCGCGTAGAATACTTCTTTGATCCCGGGACATTTACGGAGCTGGGCATTTTCGTCAAACACCGCACTACGGCCTTTGGGATGGATAAGAGAGAAGTTCCTGCTGAGGGAGTAATCACTGGTTTTGGAAAAGTTAATGGCCGGATGGTAGTGGTCGGAGCAGAGGACTATACTTCCATGGCCGGGACTTTTGGAGAGTATCACGGTAAAAAGTTTTCCCAAGCCATAGATTTTGCCAAAGAGAAGGGCTGGCCTTTCGTAGGCATGAATGACTCAGGGGGGGCCCGCTTGCAAGAAGGGATGGATACGCTGCAGTCCTATGCCTGGCTCTTTCGTTCGCAAATTTTAGCTTCCGGAATTATCCCGCAAATTGCTTTACTCATGGGGCCGTGTTTGGGTGGGCAGGCTTACCATCCGATCATGCAAGACTTTGTTTTCCAAACGCGGCATACCGGATTTATGGGTATTGCTGGGCCGGCTTTTGTCAAAACGCAAACAGGCGTGGAGATTTCCCTGGAGGAGCTCTGCGGCATTAAAGCTCATGCTTATAAAACAGGACAGACCCATTTGGTGGCCGAAGATGACAAAGATTGTTTAGATAAGACCAAGGAGCTTTTAGAGTTTTTGCCCTCGAATAACAAAGAAAAGCCCCCACGAAAAGAGTGTCACGATGACCCGGAGCGGATTATTCCTGAGCTCGATACATTAGTTCCGGAAAGACCTTCCAAGCCTTTTGACATGCACAAAGTTATCTTGAAGATTGTGGACGATGGGTATTTTTTTGAGCTTTTTAAATACTACGCGACTAACGTGATTATAGGTTTTGGCCGCTTCAACGGGCGGACTACGGGGATAGTGGCTTCCCAACCAATGTCTAAAGCGGGGGCCATCGATTGTGATGCGGCCGATAAAGTTGCTCGGTTCGTGCGTTTCTGCGACTTGTTTAATATCCCTTTGGTTAATCTCCATGATACTCCCGGGTATTGGATCGGACCAGAGGAAGAATGGAAAGGGATTTTACGCCATGGAGCAAAGATGCTCTATGCTTATATTGATGCTACGGTGCCCAAAATTTCTATTATTTTGCGTAAATCCTATGCTGGAGCATATTTGGGGATGTGCTGTAAAGATACGGGAGCTGATTTTATGTTTGCCTGGCCGCAAGCCCGGGTGACTATTGTCGGCGCGGATACGGCCGCCAGTGTGATCTTCGCCAAAGAGATAAAGAGTTCTCCTAACCCTGAAGAAACGCGCAGAGAAAGAATCCAGCTTTACAGCGAGCTTTACGAAAATCCCTATCGCGGCGCGGAGCGGAACTACATTGACGATGTGATTATGCCCCATGATACGCGGAAGTATATTAATCGCTGTCTCGATATTTTAGAGAATAAATCTGAAGTTCGTCCCTGGAGGAAATATTCGAATATAAACCTTTAAGGTTATTTTCAAAATATTGATTTTGAGCGGGGGTGGTCGAAAATTGCGGGGGCGAGAAGATATCTTGCCCCAGGAGAAAAAAATTAAGGTTTTAAAGACAAGAAAAGAAGCGGCTAGAGAGAAAAAAAGGAGCAGGTCAATGGGGGTGATGTTTAAAAAAATTTTGGTACCCTTAGATGGGTCTAAGCTGGCGGAAAAGATTTTACCGCGGGTGGAGTGGTTGGCCAAAATACATGACGCGGAAGTGACCCTTTTGCGCGTAGCTTTGGCGCACACCTTACCGGGCATGGACCCCATTCAACATCAAGTGCACGTGGTGCGCGAAGCTGAAGAATACTTGGCGAAGATCGAAAATGATTTGAAGAGCGTGGGCGTGAAAGTTAATTCCGTGGTGCGCTATGGCCATGATGCCCAAGAAATAGTCGATCACGCCCGCGATCGCAACTTTGATCTCATTGCTATGTCCACCCATGGGCGAACCGGCTTTTCCCAATTTTTCTTGGGAAGTGTAGCCAGCAAGGTGATTAATATGGCTACGGTGCCAATTCTCTTATGCCGGGCCTGTGAATGAGCAAAACTTTTTTCCACCTCCCCTTTAGGCGGCCAATATCTTAGCTAAATCCCAGGAAACAGGAAGACGTACTAACTGGTCATTTTTAGTAGTAAACAGGAGATAGCCGTTAGCTAATCCGAAAAGGAATAAGTTTTTAGTAATTTCCACATCCTGA
The DNA here is from genome assembly GCA_049699975.1 of Thermodesulfobacteriota bacterium. GTDB lineage: Bacteria > Desulfobacterota > SM23-61 > SM23-61 > SM23-61 > CAZAGD01. The sequence continues at coordinate 14,986 of JBNAWB010000051.1, read as the reverse complement.
CGACAATAAGCGATCACTTCATCAAGGCGGCCTTCCTTGAACCATTGCAGAGATTGGAGTCCATCAGCCGTTTTCATTACTTGCAGAGTTTTATGGGCCAAATGGTTTAGAGAAAGGCGATAGCCCAAGCAATTAGTCACTTCTTCTAAGATATCAAAGGTTTTAAGCTTGCCTAAAGGGAAAGGAGTATAACCCCGCAGTACTTGGTAGTCAAAATTAAAGATGTTAAAACCGACAATTAGTTCGGCCGTTTGCAGCTTGGCAATTAATTCATGGACCTGCTCTTCGGTAAAGACCGTGAAGGAATTTTCCTGGGAATCATAAATCACGGCCACAGCCAGGCGCATGAGGTGCTTATTCTGCCAACCGCCCACTTCTTCGGCACTACGTTGCGTTTCTAAATCGAGGAAGAGAATGCGGTGCTGGGAAAATTCGGCTAATAGCTTTTCGGGTGGATGAAAAGGTTGGGCAAAGCTATTTACTTTATCGTTGACCTCTTCTATTAAAAAAAATTGGGCGGAGGGCGGGGAAAAATACTGATTATTTTCTTTTTCTATTGCTTCCCCGTTGGTTAGCCAATGCAAAATAATTTCAGCCGCCTTTTTATCTAAAGGCTTATTACCTGAACCACATTTAGGAGAATGGACACATGAGGGACAACCGTCTAAGCAAGGACAGTTCTTTATCAATTCCAGAGTTTTTTGCAGAAGCTCGGTAAGGAAAGTGTAACCGTATTCCGCCAAGCCAACGCCTCCGGGATAGCCGTCATAGATAAAGACGGCCGGTTTTCCCAATTGCGGGTGGACGGGATAACATATTCCGCCCACATCGTTGCGATCGCACAGGGCAAAGAGCGGGAAGAGAGCAATGGCGGCGTGTTCGAGGGCATGAATTCCGCCCATGAAATGTCCCCCTTCTCTTTTGACCAGAGAAGGTATTTCGGGAGGAAGGATTATCCAAAGGCCCATAGTCTCAAAGACATAGGATGGCAAATCCAACTCTTGGACTTGCAGGAGATCTTGACCGAAGATGCGTCGTTTTTCAAAACCAATGACTTTTTCCGTAACTTTGAGGCGCCCATAACAGGCCGCGAAGCGCGGAAATTCTTTTTGCAGATTTACAAATAGAATTTCCGTCTCCTTTTGTTGCAGGGCGCGGGTGTAATAATCTACTTCTATCGCTTCCGCCCAGACCTCTCTTTTGCCCAAGTCAAGGTTTTTAATTAAATAAGTATCGGCGCGATGCAGGTAAATGGCGCCTGGATGACATTCGGTATAAACTCGGGGCACACTGATCTGGCCAATCAAGCGTTTAGTTTTTTCTTCAAAAATAGTAAATCCTTCTCCTGCTGAACGAATATCTACCAGCCGGTGGGGATGTAGGCGATGGGCGAACCATTCCCGCCCCGAAGCGCTGGGTAAAAGTTCTTTGGCGGAGACCAATTGCTCGACTAAAGGACGATATTTATTAAGGGGGAAAAAATTATCATCTAGACGCAAAGGAATTTCCGCCCCCGCGCAAATAAGGTGTTTGGAAACAATTACGGAGTTATGGGGATCCACTATGGCTTTTTCAAAGCCGCGCTGGAAGAAGTCTTGAGGGTGCCGCATGAAGTATTGATCCAAGGCATCAGGCTGAGCAATCAGAGCGATTAATGATTCTTGGTCGCCTCGGCCTACCCGACCACCCCGCTGCCAGGTGGTAGCAATAGTTCCTGGGTAACCCACCAGGATGCAAACATCCAGGCCGCCGATATCTATGCCCAATTCTAAGGCACTCGTAGAGATAACTCCCCAGAGCTCTCCGCTTAATAACTTGCTCTCTATTTCTCGCCTTTCTTCAGGGAGAAATCCGGCCCGGTAAGAGCTAACTCTGGCTCGCCAATCTGGGCGATCTTTTAATACCCAAGCGTGCAATAATTCGGTAATTTTTCGGGCTTGGGTGAAGGCCAAGGTACGCCAGCCATAATCTAAACAGTCCAAGAAAAGTTTGGCGGCCAGAGTATAGGGGCTGGAGGTGGGGTTCAGGAAGAGAAAATTTTTGGCCGGGCGCGGCGCTCCACTTTCTACCACCGCTGCAAAAGGAAGACCAGTTATCTTCTCGGCAAATTCTTGAGGATTAGCTATGGTAGCGGAACAGGCAATGAATTGGGGATGGGCACCATAAAATTCACAAACCCGGCCCAGGCGGCGCATAATTTGGGTAAGGTGCGAACCGAAGATTCCTCGATAAGTATGCAGTTCATCCAGAATAACATACCGCAGGTTTTGAAAGAAGGCTGCCCATTGAGTATGGAAAGGGAGTAGGCTTAAATGAACCATGTCTGGATTAGTAATAAGTACGGGTGGTATAATTTCACGAATTTTTTGGCGACGATAAGAAGAAGTATCTCCATCATAGATGGCCGCGGGGATGGGCAGATTTAAGTCCGGCTCGAGGGGAGCTATAAATTGTTGCAGGGCTTTTAGTTGATCTTGCTCCAAGGCTTTTAAAGGAAAGATATATAGAGCCTTGGTCTTAGGGTCTTGAAGTAAACTTTCTACCACGGGTAAAGTGTAGATTAAAGTCTTGCCGCTGGCCGTGGGAGTGGCCACGACCACATTCTTGCCTTGCCTTATCATTTGTAAGGCCAAGGCCTGGTGGGCGTAAAGGGCGTTTATCCGCAAATTGCGCAAAGATTTAATTAGCACGGGAGAAATCTGCTCTTCCCTTATCCACTTTCCCTCTTGAGGAGGAATTCTATGATGATAGACTATTTGGGGAGCATAATAACGATTCTTTTTCAGGCTTTCTAAAAAATGTTGCATCTGGTTAAAGCGAGTCTTGTTTATGCCCATTAATTTTTCATACCCTCATAGTAGGCAAAAAATTATAGGAAATTTTTCTTGAAACATTTTAATTAACCTTTCGTTCTTCTTTTGCCTGAGCCAGGCAAGGATTTATCAGTCCTAACCTGAGCTAAAATTTATTAAGGAGAGCATTAAATGTTTTACTCCTTTTCATAGAAAAGCTGTCATGGCAAGCCCTAATGGGGTAACCATCTCGCTTTAAGATTGCTTCGTCCCCCGCATTAAGTGCGGGGTTCTCGCAATGACTCATAGTTTGTGATGTAAAATATAATTTGCTCTAATTAATAAAATTGATCAACGGTCAAGTACGTTTTCCTCTTGAAATACTTTAGCAGACATGATATTAAAATTCAAATTGATTAGGGGAGAAACATTTAATGAGTAGAAAGAAAAGGGGGCTACTTTTAAGTGGGCTTATTCTGGTAACTTTAGGAGCTCTGCTTCTCCTCCACCGTTTATTCATCCTTAATTTTGAGACAAGTTGGCCATTGCTCCTGGTGGTAATTGGGGTGGGACTTTTCTTGATTAATCGGCGCACTTGGGCCGGATGGATTGTGGGGGGCATAGGTGTAATTCTTTTTGTAGTTAATTTTGTAATTGAATTTTTCCCAGAATTTGAAGCCTGGAGCGATCTGGTAGGGCCTATTATTTTACTAATTATAGGCATCCTTTTGCTTTATCGCTATTATTACGGCCTGCGGGCAGGAGAGGGTGATAAATCTTAAATTTTTCTTGCCGGCCAGGGAGATTCATATTTTAGCCAAAAAATAAACAAGCAGCCATCATAAGAAGGGATGAAGAGAATTAGGAAGCAAAATAAGCCTACTAAAAAGGGAGACGTTGCGTCTCCCTTTTTAGTTTACTTTAGACTTGCTGGAGGAAGTATTCACTCTCTTCTAAGTGCTGATGACGGCGCCGCCATTCATCCAAGGGAATAGCAAACTCTTTTTCAATCTTTTCTCGGAAAACGGGTCCAGAGTTATAGGCGCAGAAGGGATAAATTCGGCCATTAGGGGCCGCATAGTGAATGCAACAGCGCTTGACGCGGTCCACATTGTAGTTATATCCATCCTGGAAGTGCATACCACCTACTAACATCATATGCCAGTTGTAGATCAGTTCCACGCGTCTTTGCGCTTCTTTATCTACAATGCCCTGGAAAAGCTCTAAACAAACTTGCGGAGTCATGCCGTCTTTAGCTTCTTCTTCCCGGAAATGCTTCTTTAAGAGCTGCTGGGCGCTCAAGGCGGTAAGGGAACGGATATGGGAAATCCTCTGTTTCACTAATTTGTTTAAGTCCATAGTGAACCCTTCAATATCGATTAGCTTAGTAATAGGCGTAACGCTCTTAGTCTTGGAATTGACGAAGATGTAAGTACCGATGCCACAGTCCGGATGGGAGGTAATCTTCATCACTTCATACTTCCAAATAGCGCTCAGCAATTTGGAAAAAGGAGAGGTTACCGAGAGGGGGTACCAATCCTCTAAGGCGGTTAAATATCCTGTTTGTCTTTCTATGTCTAAAGCCAAATCAGAAAGGGTATAGCGTTGTTTTTCCCTTTCTTCTTTAGAAATCCGTCCAGTAAACGCTACCGGTTGATAGCTTATGCCGCTAATTACATCTGCATTTTCTATGGCGTACTGTAAAATTTTTCCCACTTGGTCATCATTTATAGTTTTAATAATAGTGGGGACCAACACTATGCGTAAACCTGCCAGGCGGGCATTTTCTACTGCCTTTTGTTTAAGTTCCCAAAGCCCTTTCAAACCTCTGGTTTTTTGATAAACTTCATCATCCGTGCCGTCAAACTGCAAATAAACAGTATATAATCCGGCTTCCTTACATTTGCGGGCAAACTCCAAGTCTTTAGCTAAGCGGATGCCGTTGGAGGCGATTTGCAAATGGCTAAAGCCCATGGCTCGGGCGGCTTTAAGAATATCCAAAAATCGGGGATGGATGGTTGGCTCGCCGCCTGAAAATTGCACGGCCGGCGGGAAGACCGGTTTAATATTCCGGAGCATGGTGAGCATTTCCACGACCTGTTCGTAAGTAGGTTCATAAACATAGCCTTGAACATTAGCGTTGGCGAAGCAAATTGGACAGCGCAAATTGCAACGATTAGTTAAATCGATGTTGGCCAAGGCGGCATGACTAATGTGTAAATCGCAGAGGCCGCAGTCATCCGGGCAAACTTTTGCTCCCTGAATTTGGGGGTTTAAAATTCCATCTCCGTCTTCGTAAGTCCAGCGTTCGGCCTTTTTATAAAGAGAGGGGAGGGCAGAAATTAAATCCTGGAAAAAACCATGCTCAGAGCAAGTTTTTTCCATGAGCACCCGCCCATCTTTTTCCAAAATTTTAGCAGGAATTATTTTTCGACATTCAGGACAAAGGCTCTGTACCTCTTTGGGTAATCCGATGGGAATATTTTGCGTGGGTGGATAATAGGGCTCTATTTTGGAGATCTCCCCGCCAGTTACTCTTCTTTTTAAATCACGAATCAATTCTCCAATAGCCATTTTATTCTCCTTTTGTTTGTTATTTTCCAATAATCTTTTTTATTAGCAAAATATACGCCAGGAGAGGGACTATTTTGTAAAAATTAAGCCATTGAAATTATTAAATAATTTAATGAAAAGGTTATGCCCCAAGAGTAATTAGGACCCGGCTTTCCGGGAAGGGGAGGAGGAGAATTAAGGAATTATTAATTATTCCAAAAAGTTATTTGGTGCGAATTTTTTATTTCAAGTGCGAATAAAATATTCGCACTTGATCCTAATCTTTTTCAAAGTCCTGTTTAGAGATGCCATATTTTTTTATCAAGTTTTGAAATTGGCGGCGGTCCATATTTACCATGGCGGCAGAGCGCTGAATATTCCCTTTGCCTCGGCGAAGGGCATCGATAATAAAATTTTTCTCGATTTCTTCTTTAATGCGCTGTTGGGCTTGTTTTTTCATCTGCACGAGTTCATGCCGATCAGTGGGCACAACTCTTTCAAATTCCCGGGGAGGGATATTTTGCTTATTTAATTCTTCGGGTAAATCTTCTAAGTCAATAAAGTCACCGCGGCATAAGACCATACCCCGCAGGAGGGCATTTTCTAATTCCCGCACATTTCCAGGCCAAGAGTATTCCATCAGCGCCTGCATGGCCCGTTCACTTACGCCCTTAATTTCTTTTTTACATATACCTCGATGTTTCTGGAGAAAATGATCAACTAAAAGAGGGATATCTTCTTTCCTTTCCCGTAGAGGAGGAATAAAAATAGTTATGACCTTTAAGCGATAATATAAGTCATCACGGAAGGTATCCGCTTCCACAGCCTGCCTGAGATCTTTATTAGAAGCCGCAATTATCCGATTGTCAACTTCGATATCTTCTGTCCCCCCCACTCTTTGAAACTTTTGTTCTTCGATGACGCGTAAAATTTTTACTTGCAACTCTTTGGGCATCTCCCCAATTTCATCGAGAAAAAGAGTGCCCTTATCCGCCAGCTCCAGCCTGCCTTTTTTGGTACGCACGGCTCCAGTAAAAGCCCCTTTTTCATGGCCGAAAAGTTCGCTTTCTAAGAGATTGGCCGGAATAGCCGCGCAGTTAATAACCACAAAAGGTTTACTGGAACGGTCACTCTCATAATGAATGGCCCGAGCTACCAGTTCCTTACCCGTACCACTTTCTCCCTGAATCAGGACTGTGGCTTTGGTTTGGGCAACTTGATGGATGAGTTGCACAACCTTCTGCATGGCCGGATGCTGACCCACAATATTTTCGTGACCGAATATGGCCTTTAATTCTTGCCGCAGCTCCAGATTTTCATCGCGCAGGCGACTAATAGAGAGAGTTTTTTCAATTAATATTTCCATCTCCTCCATTTTGATGGGTTTAAGAATGTAATCAACGGCCCCTTCCTTCATCGCTTGCACAGCGCTTTCAATGGTGCCATAGGCGGTAGTAATAATTATGGGTAAGGAAGGCTGCATCCGGCGCACCTCCTGTAAAAGAGTGAGCCCATCCATGCGCGGCATTTTCAGATCGGTAATGAGCAGGTGGAAATCTTTCGCTTTAATCAGTTCCAGGGCTTCTACTCCGTCGCCGCAGGTCAAGATCTCGTATTTGGGGCTCAGATTAATCTCAAAGAGGCGCTGCATGCGCACTTCATCATCAACGACTAAAATTCTGGGTTTCATATTTTTTGAACATCGCTTAATTTTATTATTTAATTGGCCCCAGGGGGCCAAAACAACCTTTTAAACCTTTCAGTCGAGGAAGAGTGATGGTAAAAGTAGTTCCTTGCCCATTATTGGGGGCCACGGAAATAGTTCCGCCATGATTTTTAACTACCATATGCACAATAGTCAAGCCCAGGCCAGTACCTTGTTCTTTGGTGGTAAAGAAAGGATCGAAGATTTTAGATTTAATCTGGGGAGAAATACCCTCGCCGGTATCGCTAACTCGAATAATTACTTCCTGGTCATCTTTTTGGGCCAGAACCAGGCGTAAAACTCCCCCTTGCGGCATGGCCTCTAAGGCGTTTATCTCCAAATTTAGTAAAGCTTCTTTTATTTGCTCCGGATCTAAATAAAGAGAAATATCTTCGGGGGGATAATCTTGGACAATATTAATTCCTCTTTGCTTAGCCGGAATCGAGATTAACTCTACGGTCTTACGCAAAATTTCCTGCAAATTGGCTTCTTTAAAGGCCGGGGGTTTGGGTTTGGCAAACTCCAGAAAATTAGCGAGCATTTGGTTTATCCGTTCTCCTTCCTCCCGGATAAATTGGATCATTTCTTTTTGGATAGCCGGGGAAAGGTTCTTTTGGAGGGTTTCGGCGGCCCCTAAGATAATGCCTAAAGGATTTCTAATCCCATGGACAAAGGAAGCAGCCATTTCTCCCAAGGCAGCTAACTTTTCAGACTGCATCATTTGCCAGTCTTTCTTCTTTAAATTTTGGTAAAGAAGGGCGCGGGAAATGGCCATAGCCGTAGCTGGAGCTAAAGCTTCTAAGGCTTCGATTTCCATGATGGGAAAACTTTTGCCATTTCTTTTTTCGCCTAGGAGAAGAAACCCTAATAGCCCTTCTTCCCATTGGAAAGGAATGGCCATAATGAAGCCTTTTTCTATAAGCTCTTGGGCTTCTGGTTGCAGATGGGCATATTCTTTGAGAGAAGCCAATTCCACAACCCGATTAGTTTTTTGGAGAAAGGCCACCAGGGGGCTGTCTGGTGGAAAAATCTTTTCTCCAAATTTCCTTGGGGCACTGATTAGATGATAGCCATTTTTTTCCTCATCCATAACCCACATGCCGATAATATTCACCACTAAAGCTTGGGAGATGAATTCCACCGCGGCCTGGGCGAGGGCGCGCAGATCAAGGGTGTTGAGAAGGGTGCGCGTAAATTCAAAAAATTTTAAACGAAAAAGGTAACGATCCCGATAAAGAAAACGATCGATGAATTCTTCTACTTTTCTTTCCAAAGGACGAAGGAGGAAGACCAAGACTAAGACCGAAACGCTTTCTACCAAGAGGGAGGTAGTTTCTAATTTTTTGGCCAAAATGTCGCAGACATTTTTTATGATGAGCACATAGATAACTAAGACCAATCCAGAAAGAATAGAATAAAGAATCCCCCCGCGAATGATAAAGTGAATATCTACCAGGCGATATTTGACAATAGCTAAGGCAAAAAAGAAACTAATCAATAAAGAATAAAGGCTGGCTACAAAGAAGAAGGAATAACCAAATTCCAGGAGGTAGTTGGCTACATGCAAAACAAGGCCAATGAAAAACATGGAACTTATACCCAATAAGAGATACAAAATTTGCAGCCTTTGGTGGGTAATTTTGGTCCGCCGATAAGCAAGGATGAAATTAACCACTCCCCAAGCAAAGTAAGCTAAGCCAATAAGGGCGAGGATAAGGGCTAAGACATGGGATTCTAAAGGGCCTTTGAAAGTGAATACGTAATAAAAAATTGATCCTATTTTTAATACCCGCCCAATATCCACTTGGAGCAGGAGGATAAAGGGTATTAGGATGGCTAAAGGCCCGGCATAAAGAATAAGACTGCGCCAGCCATCAAAAAAGCGGGTAAATTTTTGTGGGAACACGTAAGAAAAATGCAAAAAGAAAATGGGAAAGAGGAAAACGCCGCAGAAGATGATTTTCACGCCGATGAGCGCCATTTCTTGATGCGCACTGGTGATCATAATCAATTCCCCAGCATTCCAGGCCACGAAAGAAAGGATGCAGAGCGTAAATACGCGGTTAACTATTCCTTTGGGATTATCAAAGAAAACAATTAAGCAAAGAGCTAAGTTAATAACAAAAGCTAATGCTGCTGGTAGGGCGTAAATATTCATTGACCAATCTCAGGCTTAAATCTCTCCTAAATAAGCTTGGCGCACCATTTCATTCTTTTGTAAATTTTCTGCTGTATCATGCAAAACTACAATTCCGGTCTGCAGTACATACCCCCGCTTAGCCACTTGTAAGGCCAAGCGCGCATTCTGTTCGACTAAAAGAATTGTGGTTCCTTGCTCATTAAGCTGTTGGATGGTAGCAAAAATACTGTTTACTAAAACAGGAGCCAAGCCCATAGAGGGCTCGTCCATTAATAAGATCTGGGGATTAGCCATCAGGGCGCGGGCCATAGCTAACATTTGTTGTTCACCACCGCTCAGGGTACCAGCAATTTGTTTATTCCTTTCTTCTAAGCGGGGGAAGAGTTGGAAAACCTTTTGCAGATTAGCCTTGAGCATTTGCCGACTTCGGCAAGCGAAAGCCCCCATTTCTAAATTTTCCAAGACAGTTAAACGGCCGAATATTCTTCTTCCTTCCGGGACTTGTACCACGCCCCGGGCGGCAATTTCGTGGGGTGGGTAAATAGTTAGATCTTCATGCCTTAGCCGAATAGTCCCTTGTTTAGGACGTAATAAGCCGCTGATCGTCTTTAAGGTAGTACTCTTGCCCGCGCCATTAGCCCCGATCAGGGTAACAATTTCTTTTTCACCTACATAAAGAGAAACACCCTGCAAAGCATGAATGTGGCCATAATAAGTATGGATATCTTCTAAAAATAACATAGTCTCTTAATGAGGCTTTCCTAAATAGGCCTCGATTACTTTAGGGTCATTCTGAATTTCCGCTGGCGTTCCTTCGGCTATTTTTTGGCCATAATCCAAAACAGTTACCACTTCGGAGATGCCCATGACCACTTTCATCTGGTGCTCGATGAGCAGAATGGTGATACCTAAATCATCCCGCAGTTTTTGGATAAACTGCATTATCTCCTGCGTCTCTCGCGGATTCATGCCGGCGGTTGGTTCATCAAGGAGTAATAGTTTGGGTTTAGCCGCCAAGGCCCGAGCAATTTCCAGACGGCGCTGATCGCCATAAGGGAGATTTTTGGCTAAAAAGTCTCCTTTGCCAGTCAAATTTACAAAACGGAGGATCTGTTTAGCTTCTTCATTAGCTTCTTTTTCTTCCGCTCTGGTTTTAGGATTCTGCAGGATAATCCCTAAAAATCCAGAACGTAAATGGGTATGCAGCCCTACTAATACATTTTCTATGGCCGTCAAGTTCGGAAATAGCCTGATGTTTTGGTAAGTGCGGCTTATGCCTAAGCGCACAATCTGGTCCGGCAAAAGACCCAGGAGCGGATGGCCAGCGAAGTTAATTTCTCCTTCTTCTGGCTTATAAAAACCGGTAACGCAATTAAAAAAAGTAGTTTTGCCGGCGCCGTTAGGGCCGATTATACTATGAATGCTTTCCGCGCGAACACTCAGATCCAATTGATCGACAGCCACCAGCCCCCCGAATTTTTTGGTTGCTTTCTTAGCTGATAAGAGAATAGTTTTCGCCATTTGCCTTCAGCCTCAAGAGGAAGAATTTGAAGTGTGTAACTCGCGGCGGTGAATCGGTTCAGGCCACAGGCCTTCCGGACGATAAAGCATCATCGCTACTAAAGCTGCCCCGTAAACGAGCAGACGATACTCAGCGAATTCCCGGAGGAGTTCGGGTAAACCCACTAAAGCAAAGGCCCCCACAATAACTCCTGGAATACTACCCATTCCCCCAACGATTATTAGACACAGGATATTTATAGAAATCATAACATTAAAACTATGGGGGTAGACTGAACCCAATTTACTGGCAAATATAGCCCCACTGAGGGCGGAGAAGGCAGCCCCGGTGGCAAAAGCCAATAATTTAGTACTTACCAAGTTAATGCCCAAGGCTTGGGCTACATCTTCATCCTCTCTAATAGCCATCCAAGCACGGCCTAACCGGGAGTCCCTTAAACGCCAAGAAATAAACCCGACTAAAAAGCAGCCGCCCAAGATTAAGTAGTATATTTCCTGAGGGGAAGATAATTCTATGCTGCCTACAAATGGTTTAGGAATTTTACCGATTCCTTGGGCTCCACCCAGCCAGGGGCGTAAAAAATCGGAGAGAACAAGAATCCGAATGATTTCTCCGAAACCTAAAGTAGCAATGGCCAAATAATCACCCCGCATTTTTAATACGGGAATACCCAGGAGAATTCCAGAGATTACGCCGCAGGCAATAGCCAAAGGCAGGGCTTGCCAAAATGTTAAATTCATAAAGCCGATTTCAGGCGAGGTCAAAAGGGCCACGCTGTAAGCGCCGATGGCGAAGAAGGCTACATAACCTAAGTCCAAAAGTCCAGCATAGCCCACCACAATATTCAACCCCAATCCCAAAAGGACATATAAACCAACTATAGTTAGGACTTCACTCAAAAAAAGGCCCAAGATTTGGGGTAAGGCCAGGAGCATAAAAAAGGAAAGAAGAAGGAAAATAGCTTGCAAGCACTTTTTCGGGCCAGGTTTAAGGCTTTGATAAGTGGTTTGCCATGCTCCTTTTTTGTTAGCCCAGATATAGGCTATTAAAGCTGCTAAAATGAAAATAGCTGCCGCACCGGTGCGGGTAAGACCGTTAGCCGTGAAAAGCCAATCATTCAATATAGCTAATGGTCCCCAAAGGGCGAAGGTCGGTCGCAGCAGGTCCTGGAGAACGCCTATTAAAATTACGCTCCCTAAGGAAACCGAAAAAACCCTCCGCCCTAAAGGAGGAGCAAGAAAGATGCCCCCGCCTAAAAGGCCAAGGAAAGAGCCGGAGAGGATCAAATAAGGGATACCCTTTTCTGGTCCTTGGCCAAAAGTTAAAATTTTAATGAGCATTGGGGAAGCATTAATAAAAACCGCGCGGAGATTTAAAATGGTGCTTATTTTTACTAATAAGGCCAAAGCAATCCCCAATAAAAGACCACAGATGATGCCGTTGCTCAAGCTTATAAAAAGGTGATCCCGCGCAGTTTTCTTGGCCGCTAAATAACTAAATAGCAGCGCGGTACAGGCTAACAAAGTTTGGCCCATGGAAGCTACTTCGCTAATTATGTGCCTTTGGTGAAATGATTCGACCATACCAATTAAAGCAAGGAGTATAGCCACCACTCCTCCGCCGAAGCCTAATTTAAGGCCATAAAGCCATATCAATTTTAGCAGTTTCATTTTCAAGCCTTTTTTACGGCTAAGCGTTCACCCAATATGCCCGTGGGGCGAAAGATCAGGACTAAAACCAACAAGATAAAGGCAATGGCGTCTTTTAATTGATAAGGGGCGACTATTCCCAAACCATCGAGAAAGAGCGTGGGCCCCACTGATTCCACAATTCCTAAAAAAATGCCCCCCAACATTGCTCCAGGAATGTTGCCTATACCGCCCAAGACAGCTGCCGTAAAAGCTTTTATGCCCGGGATAAAACCCATAAAGAAATGAACCTGCTTAAACATTATAGCATAAAGAACCCCAGCGGCGCCGGCAGCCATGCCTCCGATAACAAAAGTAAGGACGATCATGCGATCGATATCAATACCCACCATCCAAGCCATTTCTTTATCCTCGGAGACCGCCCGGATGGCTTTACCTATTTTTGTCCGTTGGACAAAAGAATAAAGAGTAGCCATGAGTAAGGCCGCAGCAAAGATAACTACGGCTTGAAATTTTAAGATCCGGAATTCTCCCCATAGCCATTGTCCTTCCAGTATTTTTATCACCGGGTAAGCCTGGAATCCAGACCCATAGAGACCTCGAAAAGTATACTGCAGGAAAAAAGAAGCGCCGATAGCAGTAATCAAAGGGACCAACCGCGGAGCAGAGCGTAAAGGTCGGTAAGCAATCCTTTCTAAAAGGACAGCAATTAAAGTGGACATGGCCATGGAAACGAGAAAGATAATCACCAAGCAGAAAATAGGGGAGCGGTCTAAGAGGCCTGAAGAGGCAAAAAAAGCGGCCACAAAATAAGCCGTGTAAGGGCCACTCATGAACACTTCGCTATGGGCAAAGTTAATCATGCGCAGAATGCCATAGACCATGGTATAGCCCATAGCAATTAGAGCATATATGCTTCCTTGGGCTAGGCCAAATATAATAAAATCAAACCAATGATGAGAGGTATAGCGGGCAGAGGCTAAGGTAGCGATGGAACCCCAGATGATTATGGTTAAGATTAATCCCCCAATTAACCACATCAAAAAGTCCATTAAATTAATTCTTTCTCTTAACTTCTGGGGCATAGTTCCTCACTTGTTAAAAGGATGGCTGAGCTGAGCTGAATGGCTCAGCTCAGCAGCCAGCCTATTTTTTTTCCGGTGCTTTCTTGGCAGGTGGTTTTGTCTCGGGCGGAGATGGAATCCAGAAGGGCTTATCCGGCATCGCCAATTTTTTAATATTTTCTTCCGTAGTTAAATAGACGGCAATGCGGGGGTCAGCACAATCTCCATATTTGTCACAAGTCAAATTTCCGGTTAAGCCTGGAAAATTCTTAGTGGCGTAAAGGGCGTCCCGCAATTTTTTCCGCCCTATGTATAAGGTGCCATCAGGTCCTTTTTTAGCCACTTTTTCAATAGCGGCAAAAACCATCATGGCCGCATCATAAGCATGGGCATGGAAGGGAGCTATTGGTTTTTCGCCGTATTTTTTCTGATGCTTCTCGAGGAAGCTTTTATAGCCGGCTCCAAATGCGGAAAAGTCAGGGCTGGAATGATACATACCAATAGCTGCCTCGCCAGCCGCCTTATAGAAATCAGTGGAGAAGATGCCGTCAGCTCCCATCAAATAAACTTTTTCTAAGCCCTTTACTTCTTTTACTTGGCGAGTTATGTGGCCTCCGGCAGCGATGAAGATGGGATAATAAATAAATTCTGGTTTGCCCGTGGCTATTTTAGTAAGCACCGGCCGCATATCAGTATCGGTGGGCGCCACTGCTTCTTGGGAAGTGATCGTTCCTCCTAATTTTTTAAAGGTCGCGGCAAATACAGCTTGAAGCTGTTCCGCATAAGGACTGCCGTCATGGATAGTGGCCGCTTTTTTAACCTTTAGCTTTTTAATAGCAAATTCAGCCGCTACCGATCCCTGAACTTTATCGTTATGAGCTGTACGCAGATAACCATCATACTCAGGCCCGCGTTTAGGGTCCGTAAGGAAAGGGGCCGTGTTTGAGGGAGAAACAGTGGCAATGCCGGCTTTCCAGAGAATAGGCGCTCCTGGTCGGGCTTCGCTTGAACAGTTAGAACCGATGGCCGCGACGACCGTAGGATCAGCGGCTATTTTAGTAGCCGCCACTTGCCCGCCCTCCGCATTACAGCCTGTATCTTGCACAGTTAATTTAATGGGAAAGCCTAAAATTTTTCCGCCTTTATCATCAATGGCGATTTCTACTCCCCTTTTGGTGTCCGTGCCCAAAGAAGCATCGGGTCCGGCGACGACCATCCAGCAAGCAATATGGATAGGTTCGCCAGGTTTGATCTTTACTACCCCAATTTTATCTTCATATTTGAAGGCTTCCTTCTTAGCTTGGGCATTGGCGAAAGTTGAGCTTAAAGCGACAATTAAAGCTACAATAAACGAGTAATAAATTGATTTCTTCATGACTGGCCTCCTTTTTTTAAAATTTTTTAAAATATTTAAGCAAACTTCCCTTTTTAATCACCTCCTCCGCGGCAGAATTTTAAATATGACCATCCTAATCAAGTATGGCTCTATTGTCAAGAGGGGTGGGGTCTGACCGTCGATCAGTTTTAATTTTTCTCACCAGCAGGGGACAGGCGGGAGGGG
>JBNAWB010000050.1:0-18971 GCA_049699975.1 Thermodesulfobacteriota bacterium | reverse complement strand
ATCTTCTCTCTGATTTCCTCTTGAGGTCACATGATAAAAGGCCCCCTTATATTCAGTCCTTTAAAAGGGGACGTTGATGAAAAATATAACTTTTTGATCCTTAAGAATACCAAAAATCTCAGCTTTACGTGAAGCCCCGGATAATGATTTAAAGAAGAGAAAAGCCAAAAAATGTTGATAAAAAGTTATAAAAATTCAACAACGTTCCTCATTTTTATTTGTCCTTTTAATCCGCCGTCTCATCACATAAAGCAGGGTTCCGCGCGCATTGATCTTTGCCTGTCTCGGTATACCGGCACCTTCCTTCGTTTTGCCCTACCTGCCAAATTGTTAGAACCAACGTCCCCTATGTCACAAAACAAGGAAAGGTTAGCTAAATGCGGCAGAAGAGGTAATGTGATTAGCTAAGGAGAAGAATTTTATAATTTTATGGACGTCCCCTTTTTTCCCGAATGGCTGAAGGAACCATAAAGAGGCATCATAGACTTTAATTTTCAAGGGTCACAGTATAGAATAATCAAATCTTTAAATGAGTCAAGAGTAGACTTGACCCCTTTGCCTATTTTGTGCCGAAAATACTTCTCGATGAGTTCTTTAACTTCATCTGAGTTAAATCGTTTGTGCAATTGGGACATAATCTTTTCCTCCTTATGAGTTTAAAGATTATTTCCCCAAAAAGACCTTTTTTCTATCAAAAATTACCCTATGCAGTTTTCAACTTTAAATGACACGCCAGCAATTTAACCTTGACAAAGACGGCTCTCTTAGATAGAAAATAAAGCAATCAAAAACAACCCAATTGAAAAAATTTTTTTTCAATTTGCCCAACAGCAAAAAATCTCTAAAGGGAGGAGAATATGGCATCTCCAAAATTTGGGGCTAAAAGCAGTAAAATCCGTCGGGATTGGATTCAGTTGGACGCTCTATGTTGTGGCACGCAATGGGACGAGAGGGATCTCGGTAAATGGCAGATATTAATAGAGGATGTTTGGGGAGACAGTCATCCGGGAAGTGTCCATTTAGATAAATTGGCCAAAGAAGCGGCTACCGGAGTTATTGAAGAAGGGGGAAAGCCCGCCCATTTTCATGGGACGGATATTTGCGATGGTTGGGCTATGCTCCATAATGGCATGAACTATATTCTTCCTTCCCGAGAAATTTTATGCGACTTGGTGGAAATTCACGGGCGAGTAATCCCTTGGGATGGAATGATTACTATATCTTCCTGCGATAAATCCATTCCAGCCCATTTGATGGCCATGAGCAGACTAAATATTCCGGCCATCCACATCCCTGGGGGGTCTAATCGCGTGGGACCTTATCTTTCCCACAGTGTTTTGATCGGCGAAACGGCCGAAAAGATGCGCCGTGGCGAAGATGTTGCGCGCGAAATAAGAGATTACAAACTTACGGCCTGTCCCGGAGCAGGAGCTTGCCAATTCATGGGCACGGCCAGTACGATGCAATGTATGTCCGAAGCCTTAGGGATGAGTCTCCCTGGATCAGCTTTAGTCCCCGCCAGCCTGGCCGAAATTGGCCGGATGGCCAGGCAAGCCGGGAGGCAGCTCATGAAGCTGATTAAAAAAGGAATCCGCCCGTCTGACATTCTCACTAAGGAAGCATTTGAAAATGCCATGAAAGTCCATGCGGCAATTGCCGGTTCTACCAATGCCCTCTTGCACTTACCGGCCATTGCTCATGAATTGGGCATAAATATAGAAGCCGAACGGTTCGATCAATTAAACCGCGAAATCCCTTACATCGTAAATGTCCAGCCCTCTGGCCAATATTTAACCGAACTCTTTTGGTACGCGGGGGGCATCCCGGCCGTGCAGAGGGAATTGAAAGAGCTCTTAGACTTAAAGGTACTAACAATCACTGGCAAAACTTTAAAAGAAAATCTGGACAGCTTGGAAAAAAACGGTTTCTTCAGGCGCGGCGAAGGGTATTTAGCCAACTATAAATTAAAGAGGGAAGAAATAATTGGCCGGGTAAAGGAGAGTAAGAAATTCGGTTCTATCGCTGTGCTCAAAGGAAATTTAGCCCCTGAGGGAGCGGTAGTCAAATATGCAGCTGTGCCTGCCGAAATGATGAAACACGAAGGACCAGCTCAAGTATATAACCGGGAAGAAGAAGCTTTGCGGGCCATTTTAAAAGGCAAAATCAAACCTGGAGCGGTAATCATTATCCGCTATGAAGGACCGCGGGGGAGCGGCATGCCCGAAATTCTGGCGACCACAGAAGCCTTAGTAACCAATCCTACTCTCCGCCATACAGCTATTGTCACGGACGGGAGATTTTCAGGGGCTACCCGGGGACCATGTATTGGCCATGTATCGCCTGAAGCGGCTCAGGGCGGCCCTCTGGCTTTAGTAGAAGAGGGCGACTTGATCTCTATCGATATTCTGGGTCGTCTCCTTGCCGTGGTGGGTATAAAAGAAAAAAGATTGGATCCGCAAGCAGTGGCCGAAGTCTTTGAAGAAAGAAAGAAAAGATGGAAACCGCCGCAGCTAAAGCATCCCCCCGGTATTCTCCAGCGCTATAGTAAGCAGGCCACCTCCGCGATGAAAGGAGCTTACTTAATTTCTTAAGAATAGGAGCATTGAATGTTTTATTCTTATTCTCAGAAATGCGGTCATGGCCAGTCCGAAGAGCGTGGGTCGCATCGACCTTCGTCTCCCGCAACAAATACGGTCGCCATGGCCTATAAGTTATGGTTTAAATATAATTTGCTCCCATTGATACTAATAAGTATATGGGTGGAGAAGAATAAAATATAAATCAATTTAAAATTTAGGCAGAGAAAGAAAGGAATTTGAAAAATGATTAATTGGCCAGAATTAGAGGAATTGATAAAAACCAGGCGTTCCATACGCAAGTTTCAGGATAAACCAGTACCTGAAGAGCTTATCTTAAAGGCTATAGAATTGGCTACTTGGGCACCCAATGGCGGCAACTATCAGCCTTGGCGGTTTTTAATCATTACTAATAGAGATTTAATCTCCAAGATAGCTGACGCTGTAAAAGCCAAAACCGAGCTTCTGGCCTCTTGGCCAGAAGCAACCCAATTTGGGGAAATAGTGGCCCGCTGGCGGAAAACATCCGATTTTTTCCGGCAGGCGCCAGTGTGCGTGGCCGTCTTGATGAGCAAGTATTCGAGTATTGCTGACCAGATTCTTAAAGCCCGGGGAGAGAAAGATCCTTTAGCAGCCGAAATCATTTCTTATCGGCAAATAGGTAACTCTACGTTGCAGAGTATAGCTGCCTTCGTCTCTTATTTCCTTCTGCTTTTGCATTATTTTGGGTTAGGGGCTTGCTGGATGGCTGGCCCCTTGCAAGCTAAAAAAGAAATTGAAGAAATCCTACACGTGCCCCCGGGATGGAACTTTGTAAATCTTATCCCCGTGGGCTACGCGGCCGAAACCCCGCGGATTCCAGAACGCAAGCCCGTCAGGGAAGTGGTAGAATTTTATCGCTGATTTGGTCTTTAAGTATAAATTTTTAAAGAGGAGGGTGCCCAAAATGAAAAAGCTCCAATTTAAAAAAGGTATAATTCTTCTCCCCCTGATATTTATTTTCCTGTTTCATCTCCTTTGCCTTCCAAATTGCTTGGCGCAGGAAAAGTATCCCACCAAAGCCATTAACTTTATCATCGGCTACCCAGCCGGAGGAAGTACCGATGTTTGTGCTCGCCCGCTGGTGGCCGCCGCAAGTAAAATTCTCGGCCAACCTATCATAGTCGTGAATAAGCCGGGAGCTGCCTCCGCGGTAGCCGTAGCTCTTTTAAAAAACGAAAAGCCTGATGGCTATACTATTGGCATTCTGCCCAGCGGAGCGGTCTTGAGTCAGCATATGCGTAAAGTTCCTTATGATTCCGCCAAAGATTTCACTCCCATAATGCAGTATGCCGTCTATCTTTATGGTCTGGTAGTTAAATCAGAATCTCCCTGGAAGACTTTCAAAGATTTTATAGAATATGCTAAGGCTAATCCTGGTAAAATCCGCTATAGTACTGCCGGACCTGGAACTCCCCAACACTTGGTTATGGAAAGATTGGCCCTGAAGGAAAAAATAAAATGGACCCATGTTCCTTTTGAAGGCGGCCCGCAGGCCATTACGGCTTTGCTGGGTGATCACGTGGAAGCCTCTTCCCAAACCACAGAATGGAAAAAACATGTGGAAGCAGGTATCCTGAGATTGCTGGCCGTTTATGGAGAAAAAAGAATGATCGATTTCCCGAATACACCAACCCTTTTAGAATTAGGCTACGATATTGTAGCGCCAAGTCTCATCTCTATCGTCGGCCCCAAAGGACTCGCACCCCAAATTGTGGAAACATTACACCAAGCCTTTAAAAAGGCCATGGAGGATCCTGACTTTATTAAAATCAGCCGGCAACTGG
Organism: Thermodesulfobacteriota bacterium; assembly: GCA_049699975.1. Lineage (GTDB taxonomy): Bacteria > Desulfobacterota > SM23-61 > SM23-61 > SM23-61 > CAZAGD01. The sequence goes on along the minus strand of JBNAWB010000050.1, from coordinate 14,569 downwards.
ATCAACCTGCCCTTTATAGAGGCCCGGCAGAATTAGCCAAACATTTGGTGGAAATGAATGAATCAGTGGGCGCGCTGATTCGCAGTTTAGGTCTGAGGAAAGAATGAATTTAATCGATTTCCTAAAAGAAAGAGTTAAACAATTTGGGAACAAAATATTATTCCGCCAGGGCGAGGTGTCCATAACCTATAAAGAATTCGATTCTATAACCGATCAAATGGCGGCGGCGTTACAGGCCTTGGGCCTAACTAAAGGAGAACATGTCGCCGTCCTCTTCCCCAATAGCTTAGATACTTTGCTCTCTTATTTTTCTATCATCAAAGCTGGCGGAACAGTAATCCCCATTAACCCAGTTTATACGCCTCGCGAAATGGCTTTTATCCTGTCCAATTCGGAAGCCAAAATTCTTCTGGCCGCTGCTCCTTTCCGCGAAAGAATACAAGAAATAAAGCACCAAACGCCTTTTCTTTCTCGAATCATTTTTAGGGAAGAAAATGATCCATCTATCTTTTCAGCTCTAAAGAAATGGGCTGCTTCACCTTCAGCCCTCAAACCAGTGGATTTAACGCCCGAAGATAAAGCTATAATATTTTATACTTCAGGAACGTTGGGTCAACCTAAAGGGGTCATCCTTTCCCATGGTAACTTCACCTTCTCCGGGCCGAACATAGCCCAAGCTTATGGGCTTAAGGAAAATGATATTACTATGGCCGTCTTACCTCTGGTTCACGTATTCGCTGTCGCCAGTCCAGTATTTGGCAGCTTGAGCTCCGGCGGTACAGTGGTAATTATGGAGCGCTTTCAGGCAGAAAGCGTATTGCAAGCCATAGAATATTACGGGATTACTTGGTTTCCGGGCGTACCCACTATGTTCAATTACCTTTATCATGCCTACGAGAAGATGGCGACCAATGTTAAAACTTTACGCATGGGACTCTCTGGCGGTGCTTCTCTTTCGGTGGAGCTTCTCAAAAACTGGGAAAAGCGTTTCGGGGCTTTTATTCTGGAAGTCTATGGACTTACGGAATCAACTGGTTTAGTCACGGCCAATCCCGTGCATGGGCTTCGGAAACCGGGCTCAATCGGGCTAACCGTTCCCCATGTGCAGACGCGCCTCTTAGATAAAGAGGGGAAAGAAGTAAAAAAAGGTGAGGTGGGCGAGTTAATCTTTAAGGGGCCCAATGCTACTAAAGGCTACTGGAAAATCCCTCAGCTTACAGCCGAGACTATTCGGGATGGCTGGGTATATACGGGCGACTTAGCTAAACAGGACGAAGATGGTTACTTCTATATTGTAGGGCGGAAAAAAGAATTAATTATCACCGGCGGTTACAATGTATATCCCCGCGAGATAGAAGAAGTTTTGTACACTCACCCGGCTATTTATGAAGCAGCGGTCATCGGTATCCCGGATGAAGTAAAGGGAGAGGTGCCCAAGGCTTTTATCACCCTTCATCCGGGGCAGAGTATTTCCGAAAAAGAGGTGATCGAATTCTGCAAGCAGTATTTGGCTCCTTATAAAATTCCCAAACAGGTGGAGATCAGGAAAGAATTACCCAAATCTTCTACGGGGAAAATTTTGCATCGCGAATTGAAGGGCGCCAAAATCGAGGCGGATAAATAAGCGGTGATTTCAACCCGTCTAAAATTCTTAGTCGTCGCCCTCCTTTATTTCTCAGAAGGGCTTCCTTTTGGCTTAGTCAATAATCTCCTTTCCGTTTATTTCCGCGTCAAAAAAATCTCCTTAGAAGAGATAGGTCTGCTTAGCCTTTTAGGGTTAGCCTGGAGTATAAAAATTTTTTGGGCTCCCTTGGTTGATCGTTATGGGCAGAGATACTCTTGGATTTTCCCTACCCAACTGCTCATTGCTTTGGGAAGTATTCTTTTAGCTTTCCTCAATCCCATTTCTCAAAAAGCCTTGTTCTGGTTGGTATTAGCAGGTATATGTTTATCTTCCGCCACTCAGGATATAGCGGTTGATGCTTACACTATTGATCTATTAGAAGAGCAAGAATTAGGTCCGGCCAATGGCATCCGTTCTGCTTCTTACCGCGTTGCCCTAGTAACTTCCGGTGGTCTTTTGGTAATGATGAGCGACTGGATCGGATGGCTGAGCACTTTCATAATAGCTGGAGTTATTATGTTTTTCTTGGCTTTATTGGTGGTCAGCCTATCTATTTTTCATGTTCCGCGGAAGGCCATTAATATCCCCTTCCGAGCCCAATATATTTATCCGCTCAGCATCCTCTTTCAGAAGCCAAATTTCTGGTTGGCCATTTTTTTTATTGCCTTCTTTAAAGTCGGGGAAGCGATGCTCGTGGCCATGGCCAATCCCTTTTGGATTGATCGAGGATTTAGTCCCACCGAGATCGGTTTGGTGGTGGGTACGCTGGGGACTTTAGCCGGCATTGGCGGAGCTTTGGCCGGGGGTTTTTTGACGGCGCGCTGGGGAATTATAAAGGCCCTTTGGATCCTGGGCATTTTTCAGGCTACCGCGAGTTTAGGTTACCTATTCTCTGCTTTACCCGCGGCTCCCAATTTTGCTATTTATTTAGCTGCCCTCTTGGAAAGCTTAGCCATTGGCTTAGCTACTTCGGCTTTTTTAAGTTTCCTCATGCAACTCTGTGATAAGAGATTTAGCGCCACGCATTATGCCTTTTTGAGCATTCTCTTTGGTTTGGGCCGATCGGGGGCTGGAGTAGCCAGCGGATATTTAGCTAATCTGTGCGGATATCCAACTTTCTTCTTTTTAACCTTTCTCCTGGGACTTATTCCGCTGCCGTTATTGCTTTATTTAAAGCCCACTTTAAGTGGATCGCCAAAAAAAGTATAAATTTGGTGAGAAAAGCTAAGGGCAGATTGGCCGGAGGTTCAGACAGAAAAAGTGAGCATTAAAAATTTAGGCGAGATGATCGGGCAGATGATTATGGTGGGCTTCCGGGAAGCGGAAGTAACTGCGGAAACACCCATTGCTCGAGCTATAAGAGAATTTTCCCTGGGTGGGGTGATTCTTTATAATATTCACCTTCCTTGCTTTTGGGAAGCTAAGCGCCAGAAATCTGACCTAAGCCGCGAAGAGGGGGCCCTGATCTGCCCGCGGAACATTATTTCCAAAGAGCAACTGCGTCGACTTACCTCTACCCTTAGCAAGTTAGCGAAAACTCCTTTACTTATTGCGGTAGATCAAGAGGGCGGGTTAGTGAGTCGTTTGAGCCCCGCGGCCGGTTTCCAACCCCGAGAAAGTCCTAAAGAGCTGGGTCAAAAAAACAATCTGGCCTATACCGAACAAGTGGGCAAAGAAATAGCCCGCGATCTAAAAGAGAGCGGCATCAATTTAAACTTAGCCCCGGTGGTAGATCTGGACTTAAATCCCCAGGGTTTAATTTCTACCAGCGGACGTTCTTTTGGCGCAGATCCAGAATTAGTTTACCGCCATAGCCGAGCTTTCATTTTAGCTCATCGGCAGCAGGGAGTACTTACCTGTCTGAAACATTTTCCGGGGAAAGGGAGCGCCGGAGGAGACACTCACTTCGAGACCATTGATGTAACGCAACATTATCGCGCGGAAGAACTCTGGCCTTTTCAGAAATTGATTGCCGAAGGACTTGCCGATTTGATTATGACTTCCCATATCTGGCATCGGGAATGGGATGAAGAATTCCCCGTAACTTTATCAGCCAAAATCATTAAAGGGTTGCTCCGCGGGAAATTGGGTTACCGGGGACCCATAATTACCGATGACCTCCTTATGGGCGGTCTAAGCAAACAATTCCCCCTTGAAGAAGCGGCGGTTCTGGCTGTACGTGCAGGAGCGGATATTCTTTTGGCTTCTAATAACAGCCCAAATGGGTATGAGGAAAATCTTTTTGCCCGCATTTATGAAGCCTTAGTCAAAGCCCTCGAGAAACGCATGCTTTCCCCAGCCATGATCGAGGAAGCCTTGGCCCGCCTGCAGGAATTAAAGAAAAATCTTTTAACAAGAAGTAATGCCCGCTAAGTGCTTAGCAATTTCTTTTTTTTGTTTTAGGTCATAATTGGCCAGCAAGGCGATCACTTCCATGATCGGTGATCCGCCCCCATGGAGACCGGCTATCTGGCGATGAGCGCCGAATGAAGAACCGATAAGGTCATGGATCATGCGGAAACAACGGTGCTGATTTTCGGCGCTGATCTCCGATTTACGCATTATATATTTATGTAACAAAGAACCCACTTCTTCTTGGTAGAAATCTTCTTCATAAGGCAGAGTAGCGGGCAGACCGCCAGCAACATCGCATAAAATTTGATATTCATGATAAAGGTTTTCGCCGGCATGCCGCCGTCCTACATTACAGAAGACCACATCAGGGATGTAAGTTCCCGAAGAACTGGCCTTGGATTTTACCGCGGCGGCAATGCCCGCGCCATAGACTAATTCCGCCACACTTATCAGATCCGCGAGTTTATGATTAATATGCTGCGCCCCTTCGACCCCATTATATTCCGCTACTAAGGCCGTCGTCCCCATGATCACATCGGTAAAGGCAGGCTTACATCCTGTGTAACTATGGCGATGATAAAGGGCAAAGAGGGAGGCCGCTCTTCCTCCAAATTCCCATTCCCCACACATAAAAACGCGTTCCCAAGGGATGAGGACATCCTCGAAGATGGTTAGGGAATGGCAAGAACCGAATTCCGCAACCGGAGCTTTTAAAATCTTACGAGCCCGCGGAGCGGCAGCGACGACAACTTGTTTAATTCCCGGGGCATCTGCTGGAATGGCAAAAGCCACAGCCCAGTCAGCTTCTTCTTTAGTCAACAAACGCGTGGGGGTAACTAAAATCTCATCAGCATAAGCCGCGATGCTGTTATGGGCTTTGGCGCCGCGCACAATAATTCCATCTCGGCGGCGCTCCACTAGGCGCAGGTAAAGATCTGGATCTTTTTGTTGGTGAGGTCTTAACTTGCGATCCCCTTTGACATCGGTCTGCCCGGCACAACCGACTAAGTCATTTTCTTGGAAGTATTTTAAATAATCTAAGAAGCGGGGATAATAGCTTGTTCCTTTAGCCTGATCGATTTCGTGGGTAAATACCGAAATAGCATTGAGCATATCCACGCCCATACACCGCTGGATACAGGCCGGAGTCAGTCGGCATAAGGTCCGAGTCATCTCTTGCTTCTTCAAGAGATCTTCCGGACTGCGGTGAATATGAGTAAACCGGTTAATCTCCTGCGCGGTAATATGGGAAGTTGCCGTGAGCAGACCTTTATATTTTTCATCCTGCGCCAGGTCAAAAGTTAATTTGATGTTATTCATTGGTCCGGCCAGCCGCGGGTCGTCCCGAGAAATTTTTTGGCCGCCCATATATATGTTGGGTCTCATAGTCCGTAACTTATTTAAATACTCAGAAAAGGTCCTCATATTTTCCCCTCCCTTGGGCATTTTATATGGCCTTTATTTTAAGAATTTGCTTTCTCGTTGGCAAGGGTAAAACAATCTGGAAGCCAGATTAAGCTGTTTACAAAAAAGTGATTGCCGGTTAGTGAATAAGCTTTTCTTGAAGAGCAGGATTTTTTATAGTATATTTTTAAAAAACAGGAACGCCGCAGGAGGAATAAGCATATGGCGGAGATAAAAAGTTCCATCGAGATCGCCATGGAAAAAACTAAAGGCCTCATCCTTTCCCGCGAAGAAATGCAGAAAATTAAAGATGAAGAATTACGAACGAAAGCTCAAAGTTTAGTGCACCGCTTTTTAGAAGTGGATTTCCATTTGCGGGAAGTGGAAAAAGAGTTGGCTAAGTTAGAGGCAGACCAAAAGAAAATTTTAGAAAAACTCATCTGGCAACAGCTCCTTGAAGCACTCGATTTAGACCGAGATAATGATTTAATTCTGGAAGGCCTTGCCACGCTGCGCCCGGAAAGTTCACCGCTCCTTAAAGAATTAAAAACTTTGCTTGCCGAATACCAGCAGAAAAAGAACAGTGCTTTTGCAGAAACTACCGCGGTTATCTTGAAGAATTTGGAGAAAAAAGGAATTTCGGGAACCGCCCTCCAGCCTAAAGTAGCCGAAAGCAAAGAATGGGCTGAGGTTGTGGCCAAAATTAAACTTCCTCTGGCTCCTAAATTGCAAAAATTTCAAGAAGAATTAAAGAGCATGTAAAAAGGAGGATTCATGCCCTTAATAGTTGTGCCCGATGATTTTCCTTCTATCTTTTCCGGAACCACAGCTTGCCGCCGGCTGGCTGATTTTGGAGAGCTAAAAGTTTATACAGAAAAGGCGGCAGATGAAGGGGAATTGAAAAGAAGGGTGGCCGAGGCTGAGGTAATCATCAATATTCGGGCCTACTCTAAATTTACCGCCGCATTGCTGCAGGAATGCCCGAAATTAAAATTGATATCTGTTTTGGGGATCGGAACAGATAATATCGATCTCCAGGCCGCTTCTCGATTAGGTATTAAAGTATGTAATACTCCAGGGTATTCGGCAGTTTCCGTGGCGGAGCATACCCTAGCTTTGATGTTGGCCGCCGCTCGCCAGATTTCGGCTCATGACCGAGAACTACGCGCCGGCCGTTGGGTGAGACTACCTATGATTCAACTTCACGGCAAAACTTTGGGGATTATTGGTTGGGGAGACATAGCCCGGCAACTGGCCTCGTTAGCTGCGGGAATCGGCATGAAAGTTTTAATCTGGACCTTTCATCCCCAACCCGAACGGTTAGCTGGCTTCTCCGCCCAATTTGTAGAATTAGAAAAACTGCTCCGGGAAGCGGACGTAATTTCGATCAATATTCGCGCTTCGGAAAAAACCCGCGGCCTGCTCTCCCGCGCTGCTTTAGCTATGGTTAAACCTTCTGCCATTTTAGTTAATACAGCCCGGGCCAGCATAGTTGATACTCCGGCTTTAATTGAAGCTTTATCCTCCGGCAAGTTAGCCGCCGCGGCGCTGGATGTCTTCGATCAAGAACCATTACCATTCCATGATCCCCTTTTATCCTTGCCCAACGTGGTCCTTTCTCCTCATAATGCCGGTATGACCCCGGAAGCGATAGCTAAGGGCAACCAGATGGTGGTGGAAAATGTCATCTCTTTCTTAAAAGGGAAGCCCCTACACGTGGTGAACTAAAAATATATTAGGCCTGAAGGTCAGACCAAGCGGACCGGGATATTATGATTCTTTAAATATTCTTTGACCTCCCGGATAGTATATTGGCGGTAATGGAAGATGGAAGCGGCTAAAACCGCATCGGCCTGGCCATAAAGAAGTACATCTTTTAAATGGGTTAACGTCCCTGCCCCTCCAGAGGCGATGATCGGAATGCTCAAAGATTCCGAAAAAATTCTATTTAAAAGAAGATCATAACCCATTTTGGTGCCGTCGCGATCCATGCTCGTCAAAAGGATTTCTCCGGCTCCGTATTCCTCGGCTTTCTTGCCCCAAGTTAAAGCATCAATTCCCGTAGGAGTTCGCCCTCCGTGGATAAAAACTTCCCAGGAAAGCTGGCTTTTCAGGTTGGTTAATTCTTGATCTTGACCTTTAATCATCAGCTCTTCGGCCAGGCGCCATACTTCTTTTTCCGGGGCCACTCGCTTAGCGTCGATAGCCACCACGACGCACTGGCTGCCAAATTTTTCTGCCGCCGCCCGGATTAAATCTGGATTTTGCACTGCGGCAGTATTAATCGAAACCTTGTCTGCGCCGGCGCTCAGGAGCTGACGCACATCTTCGATCGTGCGCAAGCCCCCGCCCACAGTCAGAGGCATAAAAACTTCTTCCGCTGTCCGGCGCACAACTTCTAAGATAATCTGGCGTTTTTCCGCCGAGGCCGTAATATCCAAGAAAGCTAATTCATCTGCCCCCTGTTCATCATAATAACGCGCGTTTTCCACCGGATCGCCAGCATCTCGCAGATTAAGGAAATTGGTTCCTTTGACGACCCGCCCATCTTTTACATCCAAACAGGGGATAATGCGTTTCACTAACATTATTTTAACCTCTTCTAACTATGGCCAGGGCCTCCGGGAGCTTTAAAGTCCCGGCATAAAGAGCCCGACCAATAATTACGCCGCAGACGCCTTCTCTTTCCAAAGGCAATAAGGCCTCCAGGTCAGCTAAAGTGGAGATGCCTCCTGAAGCAATGACCGGGATTTGCAATCCTGCCGCTATCTGGCGCGTAGCCGTCAAATTTATGCCTTTTTGTGTACCATCTCGGAGAATATCCGTATAAATAATTACGGCAGCTCCTTTTTCTTGGCATTGGCGAGCAAATTCAATAGCAGATAGATCAGTCTCCTTTTGCCAACCTGAGATGACTACTTTACCCATCTTGGCGGCGATATCCACGGCAATTTGGCCGGGCCATTTGCGGCCAGCCTCCTCTAAAAAGGACGAATTAACAATGGCGGCCGTACCCACGATTACTCTCTTGGCTCCCAAAGAGAGATATTCTTCTATAGTCTCTAAGTTCCGAATTCCGCCCCCTACCTGGACTGGAACGGAAGATTGGCGCAGAATATCCGCGATTATTCCCTTGTTGACTGGAAATCCAGCGCGGGCTCCATCTAAGTCGACCAGGTGGAGAAAAGGAGCTCCTTCCTCAATCCACCTTTTGGCCATGGCCAGAGGGTCATCACTATAAACGGTTTCTTGGGCATAATCTCCTTGGAAGAGACGCACGCATTTACCACCCTTAATATCCACTGCCGGGATTATTAACATCTTCTTCTACCTGTTTATCTTTACAGATATTTTTTCCACCCTTTTTCTTTAATCTGCGCCAGAATTTGCCTGACCTCCTGGGATTTATCTTTTGGACAGATCAGAATAGACCCACCAGCTTCTACTACAATAGTATCTCTCATTCCCAAAAGGGCAATTAAATTTTTTTCGGCCCGGATTAAACATCCGGAGCTATCCAGAGCCAAAATTTTTCCTTGACCATTTTCTTTGCCAAATAAATACACGTTCTCTTCCTGGTCTTTAGGATGAATTTTCCACAAAGCTGACCAACTCCCCACATCATCCCAGGGGAAACACGCTTGTATCATGGCCACATTAGGAGCCTTTTCCATAACCCCGTAGTCAACGGAAATAGCGGGACAGGAGGCATAAATTTTGGGCAATATTCTTCGCTCTTTGGCTGTACCTAAGATTTCCGGCAGAATGGCCATCTCTTGATAAAGCTCAGGAAGACAGGTTTCCAGAGCTTTTAGAAAAATTTCCACTCGCCAAACAAACATACCGCTATTCCAAAGGTAATTTCCCTCGGCCAAATAGGAAAGGGCTAATTCGCGGTTGGGTTTTTCTCGAAAAGCTCTCGCTTTAAAAATTTCTATGCCCTTCACTCGGGCCAGAAGCTCTCCTTTTTGAATATATCCATACCCTGTCTCGGGAGCCGTGGGCTGTAAGCCTAAAGTGATTAGAAAATCTTCCTTCTGGGCAAATAAAGTGGCTACCTCAAGGGTCTTTAGAAATTTTCGTTGGTCGGCGATAAAATGATCGGCGGGCAGGACGACCATGATCGCTTCGGCGTGAAGTTGCTTCAGACGAAAGGCGGCTAAGCCCAGGCACGGGGCCGTATTCTTCCCCACAGGCTCCACTAAGAAATTACTGGGCGGCAAGCTGGGCAAGGCGCGGCGCATTTTACCTATCTGGCTCCGTGAAGTAACGACAAAAATCCTGTGGGGCGGTAAAAAAGGATGTAAACGGCTAACTGTTTCTTCAATCATCGTCCGGGAAGAAACGATTGGCAGGAGTTGTTTAGGAGTCTTTTCGCGACTCCAAGGCCAGAAACGAGTTCCTCCTCCCCCAGCCATGATCACGGCATATACCGGAAGTTTTTCCCTCTTAGACATATTCCGCGATATTCCTGGAGTAATATAAATTTCAGCTCCTTTTGGAAGTGGGCATTAAATTTTTAGCCAAATTTTAGCAACTAAATTGGAGAAGACCCACATGTACTAACTTCGTCCTTTAAATTGGCGGGAAATTTCGGTTACTCTATTCTCCACCAAGGCTCTAATTTCTTGCAGTCGCTCCGGAGAACGAGCTTCGAAGCGCAACACTAAAACTGGCTGGGTATTGGAAGCACGCACTAATCCCCAACCATCAGGGAATAAGACCCGGACACCATCCACATCCACGATAGGGTACTCTTGTTTAAAAGAATCCCGCACCTTCTCTACTAATTTAAATTTAATTTCATCTGGGCAGTCCACGCGGATTTCAGGGGTAGAGAAGGTTTTAGGCAGGTCGCTGAACAATTCGGGAATCCTTTTTTCCGTTTGGGAAAGAATCTCTAACAAACGACAGGAGGCATAGATAGCATCGTCATACCCAAAATAACGATCAGCAAAGAAAATATGGCCGCTCATCTCTCCACCTAAGAGAGCCTTCTCGGCCTTCATTTTACTTTTTAACAGGGAATGACCAGCTTTCCACATAATTCCGCGTCCTCCATGCCGGGCAATGTCTTCGTAGAGATTTTGGGAACATTTGACTTCGGAGATGATCGTCGCCCCTGGATTTTTTTTGAGTATATCGCGGGCAAAAAGAATCAAGAGCTGGTCTCCCCAGATGATATTTCCTAAATGATCAACTACGCCAATCCTATCGGCATCTCCATCATAGCCGAATCCCACTTCGGCCCCGCTCTCTTTAACTTTAGCGATCAAATCTTTCATGTTTTCCGGAATAGTAGGGTCGGGGTGATGATGAGGAAAACGGCCGTCAATTTCAGAATAAAGCTCTTCTACCTCGCAGCCCAAAGAACGGAAAATGTGGGGCGCTACTACCCCTGCTGTACCATTCCCGCTATCAATTACTATTTTAATTTTCCTTTGCAACTTGATATTTTGCCTTAGATAATCTTGGTAAAAAGGAATGATCTCTTGGTTAGTAATCGTCCCCGACCCTTGCATAAATTCTCCTCTTTCTATAATGCGCCTTAAATTTTGGATTTCTTCGCCGTATATCGTCTCTTTTCCTACACAGACTTTAAAACCATTAAATTCAGGAGGATTGTGGCTCCCCGTAATCATAATCCCGCCTTCGCGGTCAAAGTGGAAAAGGGAAAAATAAAAAACAGGAGTCGGGCATACCCCTATATCTATAATCTCTAAACCTCCACCCAACATACCTTGAATTAAATAATCTCTTAATAGGGGGGAACTTAACCTGCCATCTCGACCTATAACTACTTTTTTCTTCCCCAAGCGCGCAAGATAGGTAGCATATCCTTGCCCCAATTTTTTGACTACATCGGGCTGCAAATCTTTCTCCACTATGCCGCGGATATCATATTCTCTAAAGATCTGGGGATTCATAGATCAACTCCAATTTACTATTTTATTTTAGGATTTCAATGCCTTAGCTATAAATTAAAGTTAACACACAGCTGCCCCAACGTCAATTAAAAAGGCATCTGGCCGATAATCCCTCACTGAAGGGGAATAGGAATTTTTATGTTTATAAGTGTTAGAGGCAGGCGGCTTAAAAATTCCTATCAATTTGTTGGGCAAGCCTTTACGGCTTGCCGAATGCGGCAAGGGTCAAGCCTTCGCCCTACTGCATGCCACCTCGTTCCATGGAAGATTGAACTCTCCTTTTCCCCTGGGGACAGGCGGAGACACAAAGTCCACAAGGATGATCACGACGGAATTCTGCACATTTAAGAGCATGAAAACGGAGCTCTCGCGGCTCTTCAGCAATAAATTCTCGGCCAGTAAAGGCCGCCACTGGACAGGTATCTACACAAACACGACAATGCCCACAAGAATTTTCAACCGGCTTCCCTGCTAGCAGAGGAGCATCAGTGAGGATAGAGACAAACCGGACCCGTGGCCCAAATTGTTTGGTAATAAGCAGGCAGCTCTTGCCGATCCAGCCCAATCCTGCTAAATGGGCTGCCAATTTATGAGAGAAAATTCCTTGCAGCTTTTCATAATTATAGGGGGTGGAAGCAGGAATGGGCAAGGCTGAGAATCCTTTGGCGGTAAGCCAGCGGTAAACCTCATAAGCTAAACAATCTAAGCTGGGAGTTACCACATTGTAAACGTGATGCCAGTAGATACTTTCGCGGCGTGGTTCATAAGGATTATGTTGCTCAACGATTAAATCTGAAAGACGCAGGCCCAAAGAGACTGCCCGGGGAAATCCCGCTAACCTATCTCCGCCCTGGGCGAGCAAAAAATCACGGGCCGCGGATAGATCGGCGATTCCCAAAAGATCGGCCCCCTTTTGCCCGCCTAGGTTTTCCAATTCCTGGCTCAAAACCTTTTCCTCTTCCAAAAGTGGCTGAACCTCTCTGAATATTTTATTACTCGGAGCAATTAAATATTTACACTTATTCCCCTCACCCTCCCCTCTCCCCAGGCGTGGGGAGAGGGTTAGGTCGGAATCGACTCGTACCGAGGTGAGGGGTTAAGAACAGCAGATGTCATTTATTTAATGCTCTCATTAATAAAACAAATTTGTTGAGTCTCTTTTTTAATGTTATCTTTTCTTCAAAACTTGGCCTCCTCTCTGGCCAGTGTATTTCCCATCTTTTACGGAATGAATTCCATTAACAATGACATGCTCTATTCCCCAAGGATATTGGCGAGGGTTTTCATAGGTAGCGCGGTCAATGACAGTTTCTGGATTAAAGACCACGATGTCGGCGGCCATGCCTGGGGCAAGTAATCCTCGGTCTTTAAGGCCCAATCGCTGCGCAGGAAGGTAAGTCATCTTGCGGATAGCTTCGGGCAAAGATAAATCTTTCCTTTCCCGGACATAATGTCCCAATATTCGCGGATAAGTTCCATAAACGCGCGGATGAGGCTGCCCGCCCAAAAGCCCATCGGTGCAGATCATTCCTAAAGGATGTTTGAGGCCCATGATCATCTTTTCTTCATCCATGCTAAAGAGAATCATACCCACTTTTCCTTCTTCATTCAGAAGAATATCAAAAGCCATTTCCGCCGGTTCTTTTCTGTTTTCTTCCGCTATAGAGGCCACTGATTTACCCACCCAGGAAGAGTTTTCTTCTTTAGTAACGGAAGAGATAATGATATTTTCCCAACCCACAAAATTAACGTAGTTCTCCCAGGATGGTCCCTTTTCAGTTGCAGGTGGCTGCCGGAATTCTTTTTGTATCCGCTGGCGCAATTCAGGGTCCTGGAGGCGAGAAAGAGTTTTGGATACACCCCCCTCCAGAGCCCAGGGCGGCAGGATAGCCATAAACATAGTGCTTCCGGCCGTATATGGGTAGATATCAAAAGTTACCTCCAATCCATCTCGCCGGGCTTTTTCCAAGGCCTCCAAAGCTAACTCCATTTTATGCCAATTCCTTCGCCCTGCTGCTTTGAAATGAGAGATATGTAAAGGAATGTCCGCCTCTTGGGCCATGGAAATAACTTCGGCAATCGATTCCAGAAGAAAATCTCCGCCGCTGCGCACATGCACCACCCAAAAGCCCCCATTTTGCCCACAGCGGCGGAAAAGCCTGATCAACTCATCCCGCCGCGCAAAGATGCAAGGCAAATAGACCATCCCCAATGAAATACCAAAAGCCCCTGCTTCCATGGCCATCTGCACTTCTTCTTCCATAGCTTGCATCTGGGATGAGTTTGCTTCTATATTTTCTAACCCTAAAACCACCAGGCGGATATTTCCTTGAGGAATTAAAACGGCCAAATTTGGGCCGGGCTTTTTATCTTCCAGCTTTTTGACATATTCCCCAAAAGTTCTCCAGTCCCAGTTTATTGGTGGATCTCCGCTTAGACCGGCCATGTACTGGCGCCATTGAGTTAAATATTTTGATGAAATGGGCGCGGCCCCGATCCCATCTTGCCCTAAAAGCTCTGTGGTTACCCCTTGCCTGAGCTTGGGTAGGAGCTCTGGTTCAGCAAATACCATGATATCCGAATGGCTATGGGTATCTATAAAACCTGGAGAAACTACTAATCCATTTGCATATATTTCTTGGGCAGATTCTCCAGGATTTATTTGGCCAATATAAGCAATACGCCCGTGGTGAATACCTAAGTCAGCCTTATACCCAGGTTTTCCCGTGCCATCAACAATTGTCCCTCCTAAAATTGCCAAATCGAATTTAGCCATATTTGCTCCTTCTTTATATAGGGCCTACCTTTAATCAAGGCAATCACTTAAATTATTGTCAGAAACATTACAATATATTCATGTCTTCTTGTATGATAGCGAGTCTATGGTCAGGCAAACGTGGGGTCAGGGTTTATCCTTTGCCTCACTAAGCAACCCACAAGGAGTTGCCCTACCGCCAGAACTTGGTTTGATTAAAAAAATACACACCATTTCCTCATAAATTCTTTATATACGTATTCTGCGTAAAATAAAGTCACCTCCTATAATTTTTATTTCTGTTTACCAATATTTTCCAAAAAAGTAAAGAACATCCACCACTAAAAAACAATTTCAGCAATATCAGTCCCTTTTCCCTTCTATCCCTCATTCCAACAAAGACTCAGAGGGGAGAACAAAGGTAAGGCGAAATGGGGCATGGTCAATAACTGACCGTCGATCACTTTTGAAATTGGTACCTACTTCAGGCGGGAGGGAGAGAGG
>JBNAWB010000049.1:0-19506 GCA_049699975.1 Thermodesulfobacteriota bacterium | reverse complement strand
CTGATGTCCGCCATGTGATCATCAACGGCCAAATAGTTATGCAAGACCGCCAAATCCTCACCCTGGATGAAGAAAAGATAAGGAAAGAGGTTAAAATTTGGTCAAACCGTGTCGGCCGATCATAGCCACAAATTGGCATTCGCCTAAGTCTTCCTGGATGAAACTTTTTAGGCGACGGCGGAGGCGGATGAGTTTCTGATTCTGGGCCGAGCCTATGGGAATAACCATTATCCCCCCTTCCTTTAATTGCTGCAACAAAGGCGGAGGAGGAGAGTCAGTAGCGGCCGTTACTAAGATGGCATCGAAAGGAGCTTCCTCTTTCCAACCAAGGGAACCATCAAAAAGGCGGGTGAGCACATTATAGCATTGGAGTTGTTCCAGGATTTTTCTCGCCCTTTCTAAAAGGGAACGAATCCTTTCCACGGAATATACGCGTTCCGCTAATTTAGATAAGATGGCTGTTTGGTAGCCAGACCCCGTGCCTATCTCTAAAACCTTTTCTTTTCCTTTGAGCTCTAAGGCTGCACTCATCAAAGCCACCATATAGGGTTGAGAAATGGTCTGCCCCTCACCTATAGGCAGAGCTGTGTCCCTATATGCTTGACTTTGCAAAGAATCGGGGACAAATAGATGGCGGGGCACTTCGGCCATGGCTGATATAACCCGGGGATCGTTTATTCCACGTCCTTTAACTTGTTCTTCAATCATGCGTAAACGAAAAGACAAAAAATCAGGAAACCTCGATTTTTTATTAGTCAAGATAGGCATAACCTCGTTGGCTAATATTTAAATCTTCCGCTTAGCTAAGCTGCGCAGGGCAGCATAATTCGTCCAATCAAGATGTAAAGGAGTAATAGAGATGTAGTTTTGGGAGATAGCCTGGAAATCTGAATTTTCCGTCGGGGCATAACTGGGCGTATTTCCGCCTATGAGATAATATTTTCGGCCGGCTGAGTCTTTTCTTTCCTGGACAGATTCTCCGTAAATCCTTTTTCCTAAGCGGGTGATTTTGTAAGCTTCAGGTTTCTTTTGCTGATGGGGTACATTAACGTTCAAAAAAGTATTGGGCGGCAATCCTTTTTCCAGAATATTCCTTGCTAAACGAGCAGCAAAATCAGCTGCCCATGAGAAACCTTCCGGTTTGCGGGAGACCAAAGAAATAGCAAAAGAAGGAATACCCAAGATTGTGCCTTCAATAGCCGCCGAGACAGTCCCCGAATAAGTTATATCTTCTCCTAAATTTTCGCCAATGTTAATTCCGGAAGCAATTAAGTTAGGCTTGGCGGGCATTATTTTACTTACTCCTAAGAGCACACAATCGGTGGGGGTGCCGTTAATGGCAAAATACCGGGCCCCCAATTTAGCCATCTTTTTTTGGCGCAAGGGCCGATTCATAGTTAAAGAATGGCTACAGGCACTTTGTTCCCTATCTGGAGCCACTACCCATACTTCGGCTACTTTCTCTAAGGCCTTAGCCAAAGATAATAAACCCGGGGAAAGAATTCCATCATCATTAGTAACTAAAATTCTGGGCAATTTCCCTCCGCTAATTAAATTTACCGACGTTAAGCTTTGATCTTTTTCACAACCTTTCCAAGTAACGTTCTACGGCAAAAGCCGCCGTTGCGCCATCGCCTACTGCGGTAGCTACTTGGCGCAAAAGTTTTTGGCGCACATCTCCGGCAGCAAATATTCCTGGAGCAGAAGTAGCCATATTTTCATCAGTGAGGATATAGCCTCTTTCATCGAGGCTTATTAAATCTTTGAGGAAACTGGTCATGGGCCTCAATCCTACGTAGAAAAAAACTCCCTTAACAGGCAGGAGTTTAGTTTCCTGGGTTTTGACGTTTTTAAGCTCCAACCCTTCAACACCTTCTTGCCCTAAAATTTTTGTTGCTACCGTGTCCCAGAGAATTGTAATTTTTTCATTTTGTAGGGCCCTTTCCTGTAAAATTTTAGCCGCTCTTAAACTATCGCGCCGATGGATGATATAAACTTTTCGGGCGAAGCGGGTTAAATAAATAGCTTCGTCTACGGCTGAATCTCCTCCGCCAATGACCCCAACCTCTTGATCTTTAAAGAAGGGCCCATCACAAGTAGCACAATAAGAAACTCCTTTGCCCCGTAACTCTTCTTCTCCGGGAATGCCCAATTTAACGGGTTCAACTCCGGAAGCCACAATAATGGTTTTCGTGAGGAAGTTTTGTTCATCCGTCCCTATCTTCCAAAATTTCTGCTGCGGGTTAATATACTTCACTTCTCCATTAATTACTTCTAACCCAAAACGTTTGGCCTGCTTCTCCATAGCCTGGGTAAGATCTGGGCCTAAAATCCCTTCCGGAAAGCCCGGATAGTTCTCAATCAGATAAGTACTGGCGGCTTGCCCGCCTAAGAACATTTTTTCTACGAGTAGAGTCTTCAAGCGCGCGCGTGCTGCGTACAAGCCGGCTGTCAGGCCAGCCGGCCCCCCTCCTATGATAATAAGATCATTTACAGACATCTCTTTTGCTCCTTAAATTTCATTTTTCATATGCTGAGTAGTAAATAATAAATAACACAACCTTGTTTTTTTACGCAACTGAAGACTTCTTAGCAGATTTAAAAGCCATCAAGGCCGCAGTAGGGCAAGGGCTTGACCCTGGCCGCATTGGACAAGCTTCTCTATAAGTATTAACCGTAGAGTGCGCCAAGAGCGCAGAGGAATTTAAAATATATTTAGCCATAGAGAGCACGGAGTGCACAGAGAAAATTTTAAAATAGATTTTGCCACAGAGGATTCAAAGACCACAAAGAGGAAAAAAATTTTTAATTTTTTCTTTTCCTTCCCTTAAGGAAAGGGGAGGTAAGGTGGGGTTATTACTCACCGCGAAGCACGCAAAATGCGCAGAGAAATTTTAATTTAAAAAAATCTGCTACAGAGGTTTAAGAGGACACAGAGATTTGATGAAATTGGTATATAATTTAATATTTGAATTCTTGATTATTATTTGCGTCCATCTGCGTTAATCTGCGTCCCATATAATCCACCGCCGAGACTATTTCAGTGATGGCTTACAATAAAGCTTTTTTATTTTTTCAAGAAGCGCTTGTTTCCCATAAGATATCTGTTATAATTCTTTAAAGAATATGTATCTGCCCATTTACTAAGGAAAAAGTTAATGCTCTCCGTAGCCTTTCTTTGGCACATGCATCAACCTTATTACCGCGATCCCCTAAGCGGCCATTATACCTTGCCCTGGGTAAGGCTTCATGCTTGTAAAGGTTATTACGATATGCCTTCTCTGTTAGATGATTATCCGCGCCTGCGCCAGACTTTTAATCTTGTTCCTTCTCTCTTGCGCCAAATTGAGGAATACGGACAAGAGCAAACTAAAGACATTTTTTTAGAGCATAGTCGGAAGCCCGCTGCCGACTTGACTCCGGCGGAAAAGAAATTCATTTTAGCCAATTTCTTTATGGGCAATTGGGAGACTATGGTTAAACCATATCCGGCCTACTGGGCTCTTTTACAAAAAAGAGGGACGCAGATATCTCCCTATCGCTTAGAAGAAATTTGGCCCCAATTCAGCACCCAAGAGTTTCGGGATCTGCAGGTTTGGTTTAACCTGACTTGGTTTGGCTTTCGCGCGCGCGCCGAAAAAGAAGAGCTCCGCGAACTATTTCATAAGGGAAGAATGTTTTCGGAAGATGATAAGTTATGCCTGCTTAAGGTGCAAAGTGATATTATCAAAAAAATTATTCCTCTTTATCGCCATCTGGAGGAAAGAGGCCAGATAGAAATAACTACGAGTCCTTTTTATCACCCTATTTTGCCCTTATTGATTGATTGGTCATTTGCCCAGCGAGCGATGCCAGAAATTACGCTGCCTGCCTCTTTTGCTCATCCGGAAGATGCTGCGGCCCAAATAAATAAAGCAGTAATTTATCATCAGCGTATTTTCGGACATCCTCCTGTTGGTCTATGGCCTGCGGAAGGATCTGTCTGCCCCGAAATGATTCCCTTGGTGAAGAAGGCAGGTATTCAATGGATGGCTTCTGATGAAGGAATTCTTTTTAAATCTTTGGCGAAAGATAATCCGCGAAACCTTCTCTATCGTCCTTACCGGGTAGAATTCGCTGGAGCAGAAATTTATATGGTTTTTCGAGATCGTAATCTGGCGGACTTAATTGGTTTTACTTATGCTAAAAATGACCCCCAGATGGCGGCTCAGGATTTAGTTCATCATTTGCAAAATATTCGCCGTTCTCTTCCTAATGGCCATCATTTAGTAGGCATTGCTCTTGATGGTGAGAATGCTTGGGAATATTACCCTGATGGGGGCCAGGAATTTCTAAAACGCTTGTATACATATCTTACTCAAGATCCAACTCTGGAAACTGTACGGCTAAAAGATTTCTTGCAAGCCTATCCACCAACCACAAGGCTACCCGTTCTCTATACGGGGTCTTGGATTAACCAGAATTTTAAAATTTGGATTGGCCATGCTGAAGACCAACAAGCCTGGAATAATTTGCGCCGCACGCGGAATTTTTTGGTCGATAATGACCCCCAAATAACTGATGAGGAAATCCGGCAATCTGCTTGGGAAGAGATATACATAGCTGAAGGTAGCGATTGGTTTTGGTGGTATGGGGATGAATTCAGCAGCGAACATAAGGAAGAATTTGACCGCCTTTTCCGAGCCCACTTAATGCAAGTACATCTTTTGCTTAATTCTCCGATTCCGGAATATCTGCGGAACCCTATATTTCTGCCCCGAGAGGTAAAACCACCCTTAGAGCCCATTGGCCTTCTTAACCCTACTTTGGACGGGCGTATTACTCATTTTTATGAATGGGCCGAGGCAGGTTACTACGCGGCTGAGCCTTTAAGCTCCGCAATGTTTCAGGGGCAGATGTTGATTAAGGGCTTCTATTATGGTTTTGATTTGCATAATTTTTTCTTTCGTATTGACCCCGCTAATTCAGAATTAGCTGCAGGCGAAGAGATGACTGTCCAGATAATTTTTCTTCATCCTCGAGAAGGACGGATTGAATTTCCCTTAGTTTTTAAAGAAAAAATCAAGCCCTACTATCAATTGGTCGTCAAAAATGAAAAAGGTGAAGAGTTAAAGCAGATTTCGACCCAGATAGGCGCCCAGCAAATAATAGAGCTCGCCGTGCCTCTCACCTTATTGGGCTTTAAGGCTAAAGAAAAGGTTAGTTTCTGCCTGCAGATCCAAAAAGATGGCTTAATTTGGGAACGCTATCCACAACAGGGTTATTTATCTTTTACTGTTCCTGATCAAGATTTCTTAGTTTCCATGTGGCAGGTTTAATAATACAATAAAGGGAAATAAGGCCGTTGAGCTTTGAGCGGCAAAAAGTTTAATGGGCGAAATAAAATAGCACTATACCGCGAGTATATATAGGAGGAAGGAATGTCTGAATTGCGCAAGGACCCCGTTACCGGCCGGTGGGTGATCATCTCCACCGAACGGGGGCGGAGGCCTTCTGATTTTAATAACCATAAAAATAAACCAAAAGGAGGGTTTTGCCCTTTTTGCCCCGGCAATGAAGACAAGACACCCCCTGAAATTTTAGCTTTCCGACCCTACGGGTCGCCCCGCAATGGGCCAGGTTGGCAATTGCGCGTCGTCCCCAATAAGTTTCCTGCTCTCCGGGTGGAGGGAGAATTAAATCGGGAAGGAATTGGGGTATACGATAAAATGAGTGGCATCGGGGCTCACGAAGTAATCATCGAAACTCCCCATCACGAAGAAACCCTTACTTCCTTGCCGCCGAAACGCTTTGAAGATGTGCTTTGGGCTTATAGGGAAAGAATGCTTGATCTGCGCAAAGATATCAGGTTGCGCTATGCCATGATCTTTAAGAACCATGGGGAAGAAGCTGGGGCTACTCTGGAACATTCCCATTCCCAACTAATTGCCTTGCCCATCGTACCCCATTTGGTTGCCGAAGAAATGGCTGGGGCACGGGAATATTATCGTTATAAAGAAAGGTGCATATTCTGCGATATTGTGCGCCAAGAAGTCCAGCAGGGTGAAAGAATAATTTTGGAAAACAACGACTTTTTGGTTATCGCCCCTTTCGCTTCTTTTTCTCCTTTCGAGTCTTGGATTCTTCCCAAAAGGCACAACTCTTCTTTTGTTGATAGTCAGATCCATGAAATTCAATCTTTGGCCTTGATCTTTGCCGAAACTTTGCGGCGCTTAGAAAAAGCTTTAAATTATCCTCCTTACAACTTTACTTTGCACACGGCACCTTTCAACGAGAGAACTTTAGAATATTATCATTGGCATTTGGAGATTATCCCTAAATTAACAAAATTTGCCGGGTTTGAATGGGGCTCAGGATTTTTTATTAACCCTACTCCCCCTGAGGAAGCGGCAAAATTTCTGCGTGAACTTATAGTCTGAGGAGAAAAAAATGCGTATTCTCTTTGCTTCTCCCGAAGCAGTACCCTTTGTTAAGACGGGTGGTCTAGGTGACGTTTCTGGAGCTCTCCCGCGGGCTTTGGCCAAATTAGGGGCCGAAGTCTTCTTAATATTGCCTAAATATCGGCAAGTGGAGGAAAAGAAATTTTCCTTAAAGAAAACTGGCCAGATAGTTAAAGTTCTTCTGGGAGGAAAAACAGAGGTGGGAGAAATCTGGACTACGGAATTGGCGCCCAATTGTCAGGTATTATTCGTCCAACAAGATAAATATTATGATCGCGATTATCTATATACTACCCCCAGCGGCGATTATGAAGATAATGCCGAACGGTTTATCTTTTTCTCGCGGGCTATTTTAGAAGCTGCTTTAGTTTTAGAAATAAAGCCGGATGTAATTCAATGCAATGATTGGCAAACAGGTTTGACCCCTGTGTACCGGAGAACCATCTATAAAGGGCTGGCGGCGTTAAACAAAGCTGTTACGGCCTTTACTATTCATAATATTGCTTACCAGGGGCTTTTTTGGCATTATGACATGCCCATGACTAATTTAGGGTGGGAACTTTTTACCCCCCAAGCCCTCGAGTTTTACGGGAAGATAAACTTTTTAAAAGGAGGCATCGTTTTTGCCGATGCCGTAATAACTGTTAGCCGCAAGTATAAAGAAGAGATTCAAACTCCTGAATTCGGCTGCGGCCTGGATGGAGTCTTACGCGATCGGCAGGCCGATCTTTATGGCATTCTTAACGGCGTTGATTACAGCGAATGGTCTCCAGAAATAGATTCCTATATCAAGCAGAAGTATAGTTCTTCCGACCTTTCCGGCAAAAAAATCTGCAAAATTGATTTACAAAGAGAATTTGGATTGCCTGTCTCGGAAGAAATTCCCCTTTTAGCCACCATTTCGCGCTTGACCGAGCAGAAAGGCTGTGACCTCTTGGCGGCTACCATGGAGGAAATGGTCAAAATGAATCTGCAATTCGTTATTTTAGGCACAGGCGATGAAAAATATCACCTTCTCTTTCAAGATCTGCAGGCCAAATATCCTCAGCATATAGGGGTGAAAATAAGCTTTGATAATGCCCTGGCTCATAAAATTGAAGCAGGGGCCGATATTTTGGTCATGCCTTCCCGCTTTGAACCATGTGGTCTGAACCAAATTTATTCTCTCCGCTATGGTACGGTCCCTATTGTCCGGGCTACGGGCGGATTAGATGATACCATCGTAGACTTTAACCCCGAAAACGGCGCCGGCAATGGGTTTAAATTTCATGAATATTCCTCGAAAGCGTTATTAGAGACTGTAAAAAAGGCTTTACAAGTTTTCCAAAATAAAGATTTGTGGCAAAAATTAATGCGCCGCGGAATGGCCGAAGATTTTTCGTGGGATCGTTCCGCTCAAGAATATTTAACCGTTTATGAAAAAACTATGGCCAAGAAAAAAATATCGTAAAATATGAACGCCGCCGAAATATTAGCCAAAGTCATCGAAATTTCTAACGCCTCTGTTGACTTTGATCAACGTTTAAATCAATTAACGAATACTTTAGCTAGAACTTTTTCTTTTACGGCCTGCGCTCTTTTTCTTTGGGATGCTCGGCGCAGTCATTTGTCCCTTAAATGTTGCGGTCCCTCCGCCACCATTTTCCCTTCGGCAGCTGCTTATCCGCTCTCGGCAGGGCCGTTAGGTTATTGCGCTCACCGCCGCGAACCCATTTACATTCTGGATTCCGCCCAGCTTTCTTTAGGGGATCCTCCTCTTCCTCCAGAATTTGCCAAGTTCCCAACCCTGGTCTTTTATCCGATCACTGATGAAATATCTTTTTATGGAGTCTTGAGCCTATTAGGAGAAACTCCCCGGGAGATTTCCGCCGAAGAAAAGTTTCTTCTCTCCGCCATCAGCCGCCAACTGGCGGGAACTTTACGGGGATCGCAAATCTTTCGGCAGGCCAAAAGAAGAATTGCCGAATTGAATACTTTACAAGCTATTAGCCAGGCCATAACTTCTACCTTAGAACTTGGCGAATTGTTAAATAGAATTGCTTTAAGTAGCACCAAAATTTTACAAGCCGATGGCGCTATTCTCCGCCTGCTCGATGAAGAAGGAAGAATTCTGAAAGCAGTGTCCGCTTATGGATTAGAAGAAGCCGAAAAAGAAATGTTGAAGCCCGTCCCCTTAGGCGAAGATGTCGCCGGACTAGTGGCCTTCACCAGAGAACCAATTTTAATTCCCGATGTGCAACTTTCCTCTTTGAGCTTTGAAAACTTTTCTCGTTTGGTGGCCTCCGTTCTTTGCGTCCCCCTAATTTATAAAAGCAAAGTCGTAGGCACCCTCGCCCTTTTTAGTAAGCGGGAGGGAGAAAAACCGGCCAAAGTATTTGACGAAGAAGATATGGGTTTACTTACGACCATGGCCGCCCAGATGGCTATCGCTATTGAAAATGCCATCATCCTCCAACGGGTTGAACTCTTGGCCAAAGATCGCGAAAGAAGTATAAACGAATTATCGTTACTCTATGAAGTTTCTAGATCTTTGCATGCCACAATTAAGTTAGATCAAATATTGCGCACGATTTTGTTATCCGTTACTTTTGCTAATCCTTTGGGGTTTGATCGGGCTGCTCTTTTTTTGGCCAACGAAAACGAAGGAATCTTAGAAGGAACAATGGGCATAGGCGCCCGCAGCGCCCAAGAGACAGAAGAATGGCGCTCAAAATTGAGAGACCTCGCTTACTTAATTACCAGAGAAGAAATCTCTGGGGAAGCGGGAAACTTACCTTTTGAAGCAATGATTCGGCAAGTCCGCATCCCCCTCCATCAAAATAGTTCTATCCTCATCAGGACGTTAAAAGAGAAACGACCTTTTCATATTGAAGATG
Source organism: Thermodesulfobacteriota bacterium (assembly GCA_049699975.1). GTDB lineage: Bacteria > Desulfobacterota > SM23-61 > SM23-61 > SM23-61 > CAZAGD01. The sequence goes on along the minus strand of JBNAWB010000049.1, from coordinate 10,190 downwards.
CCTGGTCTGACCCGGAAGTCAATAAAGATATTCTTAAACTTTTTGGTAGTCGGGATTTTGCTACAGTTCCCTTAATCGTCAAGGACAGAGCCATTGGCTTAATCGCCGTAGATAACCTCTTCACTAGCCGACCCATAACGAAGAGTGACTTGGGAGTATTAACTTTACTGGCCAATCAAGCAGCCATGGCCATCGAGAATTCTCGTCTGTACTCTAATTTGCAGGAAATGAATACTCAACTTTTACAAACCCAAAGCCGGCTCATTCAATCAGAAAAATTGGCGGCCTTGGGAGAATTAGTAGTTTCTATTAGCCATGAAATTAAAAACCCTTTGGTTTCTATCGGGGGCTTTGCCCGCAGATTAGAGCGCAACTTTAAAGAAAATTCACCAGAGAAGAAATATGTGCGCATAATTCTTAAAGAAGTAAAACGCTTAGAAAATATTTTAAATTCTACTTTAATTTATTCGCGGGAAATTACTCTTCCTTTCCGACCCTGCGAGGTGAATCGTCTTCTGGAAGAAACCCTTTCCATTTTAGAGAGTGAAATCAGCGAAAGGAATATAATTGTGCGTCGAGAATTTAGTTCAGGTCTGCCGTTGGTTTTGGGCGATCCTCCGCAATTAAAACAAGTATTTCTCAATTTGCTGGTGAATTCCTTACAGGCTATTGACCACGATGGAGAAATAGCGGTGAAGACTTGCTTGCGCGAAGAAAAAAAAGAAAAGATGGTCGAGGTGGAGGTGAGAGATACGGGCGGAGGAATTCCGGCAGAAATCTTAGAGAATATATTTAATCCCTTCTTTACTACTAAGCAGGAAGGCACGGGCTTGGGTTTAGCGATAGCCCATAAAATAATTACCCAACATAAAGGGAAAATTGAAGTTATTAATCAACCAGGAATAGGGGCTACTTTTCTGGTCCGACTCCCCCTACCGGAATAAATAATGATTAATAATATTTTGGAGTTGGCTGAGCACGAATGTCCAATTTAGAAAAATACGTAGAAGTAGCCTTACTCTTGCCCATCTCCAAAACGTTTATCTACTCTATTCCGGACCATTGGCGAGAAATAGCCAGCCCCGGGAGAAGAGTACTGGTTCCGTTAGGGAAACGCTCGGTGGCGGGTTATATAATTAATTTCCCTGCTCTTCTTCCTAAAGATATAGAAATCTTTCCTTTGCGCAAGGTTTTTGATGACGATACGGCCATTTCTGAAAAACTCTTGCAATTTATTCTCTGGACCGCCCATTATTATTTCCAGCCGATTGGAGAAGTAATAAAATGCGCTCTCCCGCCGGGAATTCATCCGCGCGTAAAAGAATCATATAACCTAACCGCCAAAGGCCAGGAAGCCCTTAAAGACGCTTCTCTTCCCGAAGCCGAAAAAAAGATACTTTTAATCCTCCAAGAAAAAGGCCCAGGATTAAAGGTTAAAAAAGCTGATCAAAAAACTCTGCAAAAAATGGTGGCTGAGGGTTGGATAGAAAAGAAGGAGCCTTTTTTAGAACAAAGAGTTAAAGAAAAAAAAATAGCCTTTTTGCGTTGTCTGGCCGACCCCGAAAATATTCGTTTAACTCCCCTCCAAGCAGAGGCTTTAAAGTTTATTGCCACTGCTGGTGAAGTAGCTTTGCCAGATTTTCGAGCCAAGTATGCCAATTCCTCCTTTTTGATCAAAAAATTTAAAGAGCATAAGCTTATAGAAATATATTTCAAAGAGACTTTTCGCCAAATATCTTGGGGAGAAGGATTGGCCTGGCCGAAGCCCACTTCTTTCCATTTAACCTCGGCTCAAGAAAAAGCGATTGCGGAAATTTCTCAAGCTCTAGCGAGCAAAAAATTTCGCCCCTTTCTCTTGCACGGCGTGACGGGAAGCGGCAAGACAGAAGTTTATTTACAGGCCATTGCGGAAACAATTGCTCAAGGACGGTCAGCGCTTCTGCTGGTTCCCGAGATTAGTCTAACTTCCCAAGTCTTGGCTTATTTTAAAGACCGCTGCCCATATTCTTTAGCGATTTTACACAGCGGACTCACTCCCGGGGAGCGCTTTGATGAATGGCGCAGAATAAAAAGAGGTATGGCCAAATTAGTCATCGGCGCGCGCTCGGCCATTTTTGCTCCTTTGGATAATATAGGGTTAATCATTGTAGATGAGGAACATGATGCTTCCTATAAACAAGAAGAAAAAGTTTTTTACCATGCCCGTGATTTAGCTTTAGTTCGGGGGAAAATGGAAAATGCTGTAGTCGTGTTAGGTTCGGCCACTCCTTCTTTAGAATCTTATTATAATGTGCTGCAGAAAAAATTTAGCTACCTTTCCTTGCCCGAGCGGATAGATGGTCGTCCTCTTCCGGAAATTCAGATTGTAGATATGCGGCAGGATAAGAATAAAGATCAAAGGAAAGGCATTATTTCTTCGACTTTGGTGGAAAATCTGCAGCAAACGATGATGAAGAAAGAGCAAGCCCTCCTCTTTTTAAACCGCCGGGGATTTGCTACCTTTGCTTTATGTCCTGATTGTGGCTATAGCTTTAAATGCCCAAATTGTAGCGTCTCTTTAATCTATCATTTATCTGAAAAATCATTCCGCTGCCATTATTGTGACTATTCCCTAACCGCACCTTCTGCTTGCCCGCGTTGTTCTTCGGCGCGTCTTCTTCTTTTGGGAACCGGAACCCAGCGCCTGGAAGAAGAAATAAAGAAAGAATTTCCCAGCGCCTTAGTTGGCCGACTGGATCGGGACACGGCCGGTCGCAAAAAATCTTTCCAGATAATAAATCAAGTCCGCCGGGGAGAGATAAATTTACTGGTGGGCACCCAAATGATTACTAAAGGGCATGATCTACCTAAAGTAACCCTAGTCGGAGTCTTGGCCGCTGATTTATCCTTGAACGTTCCTGACTTCCGGGCCAGTGAACGAACCTTTCAATTATTAACCCAAGTAGCCGGCCGCGCTGGCCGCGGAGATTTGCCTGGCCAAGTGATTATCCAAACTTACAATCCGGACCATTATAGTCTTACTTTGGCCAAAAATCATGACTTTATCGGTTTCTATAAACAAGAAATTTCGTTCAGGAAAGAAATGGGTTATCCTCCTTTTAAACGCCTTATCCACCTCCGCTGGGAAGGAAACTCTTTGGAAAAAGTTCAAAAATTTGCCCAGAACTTGCACGCCTTAATATTAGGCATTAAAAAAGTTAACCCAAGGTATGCCGAGCAGATAGAAGTCTTAGGCCCAGCCCCTGCTCCCTTGTCTTACTTGCGCGGTAAACATCGTTACCATATTTTGCTCAAAGGTCAAAATTGGTCCAGGCTTCATGATTTCAGCCAAGAGGTTTTGCAGCAGCAAGAAAAGATAGCCATTCCTGGGGTGAGATTAATAGTTGATGTCGACCCGATTAATATGCTATAAAAATTATATGGCTATTTTGGAGATTCTCAAGTACCCCGATCCGAATTTAAAAAAAAAATCGCAGCCCGTTGCAAAAATTGATGAAGAAATCCGACAGCTTGTGGCCGATATGGCCGAAACTATGTACGCCGCTCCAGGAATTGGGTTAGCTGCGCCGCAAATTGGCCGGCATCTCCGCATCGTCGTCATTGATATTACCCCTCCACCCCAGCCTAAAAACCTTTTAGTTTTAATTAATCCGGAAATCATAGCTGGCGATGGAGAAATCACCTGGGAAGAGGGTTGCCTCAGCGTCCCCGAGCTCAGCGAAGAAGTAAAAAGGAAGAAGCAGGTAACGGTTCGTTATCAGAATCTGGAAGGGGAAATTTGTGAAATAACTGGCGCGGATCTTTTGGCCGTCGTCTTGCAACATGAAATAGACCATCTCGATGGCATCCTTTTCATAGATCGCCTAAGTAAATTAAAAAAAGAGTTATATCGGCGGAAGATCCAGAAGGAAAGAAGAGAAAAGCAACTTTGAGAATTATTTTTTGGGGCACCGCATCTTTCGGCTTACCTGCCCTGGAATCTTTATCAAAATCTGGACACGAGATTCTGGCCGTGGTCACCCAGCCCGACCGCCCGCAAGGGCGAGGGAAGAAAATAATCCCTTCGCCAATTAAATCTTGGGCCGTCCTCCAAAAGATACCAGTTTACCAGCCTGAAAAAATCCGCGACTATGCTTTTGTAAATCTCTTAAAATCTTTGGCTCCCGAAATCATGGTAGTTATTGCTTATGGACAAATACTCTCTTTAGAAATTCTTTCTATTCCCCCGCGCGGATGTCTAAATGTCCATGCTTCGCTCCTGCCCAAATACAGAGGTGCGGCTCCTATTCCCTGGGCAATTCTGCAAGGCGAAACACTTACGGGCGTAACCACCATGTTTATGGATGAGGGCATGGACACCGGGCCAATTCTCTTAATCGGGGAAACTGAGATTGCTTTAGAAGAAAACGCGGGGGAACTTCACGACCGGTTGGCAAAATTAGGCGCTGATTTACTTTTACAGACTTTGGCCGGATTAGAAGCAGGATGGCTTAAACCTCAACCTCAAGATCATGCCCAGGCTACTTACGCTCCTAAAATAACCAAGGAGATGGCGCGTATAAATTGGCAAATGCCAGCTCGCCAGCTTTTTAATCACTTGCGCGCCTTTGACCCTTGGCCAGGAGCATTTACCAGTCTTAACGGTCGTCTCTTTAAGATATTTCGGCCACGATTTTTTGCCGGAATGGAAGAGATAAATGAAGAACCTCCCGGAACAATTGTGGAAGTTACCAAGGAGGAGATTACTATCGCTACGGGCAGGGGATATTTAAAAGTAAGAGAAGTACAGTTGGAAAACCGGCCGCGGATGAAGGTGGCCGAATTTCTTCACGGCCACCAGTTAGTCCCGGGGATGCGTCTGGGAGAGTGAGGCAAGTAATTCATGATTAGCGAGGAGCCGTATGATCAAGTGCGCTTTCTGGCCTGGGAAATTCTTAACCAGATAGAAAAAGAAGAGGCTTTTGCCGATCAGATTTTGGCCGAAGTCTTAGCTAACCAGCCAAATTTGCTTCCCCGCGACCGGGCCTTTGTATATGAATTAGTGCTGGGAACTTTGCGCTGGCGAGGAAAGTTAGATAGATTTATCAACCACGCGGTCCGTTTCCCTGGGAAAAAAATTAAACTAAAACTCCATAACCTCTTGCGCTTGGGGGCCTACCAGCTTCTTTTTCTCGATAAAGTACCGGACTCTGCGGCGGTTAATGAGTCTGTGCGTTTAGCGAAAGCCATCTTCCGTGATGATAAAATTGCCCATTTTGTAAATGCGGCCCTACGCCACATAGCCAGGAACAAGGACCAAACCTTAGCTCCTGCTCTGGAGGATGATCCTTTGGAACATATTGCGGTAAACTTTTCCCATCCGCGGTGGTTAGTAGCCAGATGGATAAAAGAGTACGGAGTGGAAATGGCCCGGGACATTTGTGCCGCCAATAATATACCACCCCCTTTAACGCTGCGCATAAATACGCTAAAAACTGAGCGGGAGAACTTGCGGGGGCAATTAAAAAATTTAGGGCTGGATTTTCGGGATACTATTTTTGCGCCCGCCGGCCTGATTTTGAAAAAATCAAATATCTTATTAGAAGAAAATCAGTTAGGCAAAGGAGATTATTATATTCAAGATGAAGCTTCACAAATCATCTCCGCTTTATTAGAAGTTCAGCCAGGAATGAAAGTCCTGGATGCTTGTGCAGCACCGGGAGGGAAAACAACTCACTTAGCCCAGTTAATGAAAAACCGCGGCCAAATTATAGCCCTCGACCTATCCCTCGCCAAAACAAAAATTTTGCAAAAAAATTGTCAACGTTTAGGTGCTTCCATAGTGCACATAATCTGTGCTGATAGCACCTGTCCCCTACCCTTTCGGTCTTCTCTTTTTTTCGAGCGGATCTTAATCGATGCTCCCTGTTCAGGCTTGGGAACCTTGCACCGCCATCCCGATATAAAATGGCGCCGCGGGCCAGAGGATATCCATAGACTTTCTTTGCTGCAACTTACTCTTTTAGAAAATTTATCCGCCTACTTGAAAAAGGAAGGTCTTTTAATTTATAGTACGTGTACTATGACCAGGGAAGAAAATGAGTTAGTAGTGGAAAAATTCCTGCGCCAGCATAAAGATTTTGTTTTAGAGGACTTGCGGGATTTTGTTCCGCCTTCCTGGAAGGTAATGATCAATGGCCAAGGGTACTTACGCACTTATCCAGATTTCATTCTCCCTCAGGGAGAATATAGATTAGATGGTTTCTTTGCCGCCAGATTGAGGAAAAAATGAAAAATAAAAGAATTAAAATCGCTCCTTCTATCTTAGCGGCAGATTTTAGCCGCCTGGCCGAGGAAATTAAGGCTGTGGAAAAAGCAGGAGCTGATTATATCCATGTAGATGTTATGGACGGGCATTTTGTGCCTAATATAACCGTGGGTCCCATGATCGTAGAGACTTTGGCCAAATTAACCTCTCTGCCTTTGGATGTGCATTTAATGATTAGTAACCCGGATATCCAATTATCTACTTTCATCAAGGCCGGCGCTAAAATTCTAACCGTCCATCTGGAAGCCTGTCTGCATCTGCACCGTAGCCTTACGGAAATTAGAAAACTCGGCGGGCGAGCCGGAGTTTCTTTGAACCCCACAACTCCTTTATGCCTTCTGGAACCGGCTTTGGATTATGTAGATTTGGTGCTCATCATGACCGTTAACCCTGGATTTGGTGGGCAAGAATTTATCCCTACTCTTTTACCCAAGATTGTTCAAGCGCGGAAATTAATGGATAAGAAAAAGTCGCCAGCCGAATTGGAGGTTGACGGAGGAATCAAAGTGGCCAATATTGGTTTGGTGGCCAAAGCCGGGGCGGATGTTATTGTAAGTGGATCAGGAATATTCCAAACCGCCGACTATCGAGCAACCATTGCGGCCATGCGCGCCCAAATTGCGCAGAAATAAAAAGCAGGTAAAGGGGGAAGCTATGGGGAGTAAAAAAATCAAATTTATTGACTTGAGCATCCCTATTGAATCAGTACCCAGCGACCCAGAATTTATGATTCCGGAGATCGAGTACCTTGACCATCAAGGAGGACTGGCCTCGGCGCAAGAGCTTTTGGGGTGCCGGCCGGAAGATTTGCCTCTCGGACTGGGTTGGGCCGTAGAAAGAATAAGGTTGAGCACCCATTCCGGAACTCATCTGGACGCTCCTTGGCACTACGCTCCCGTTTCCGAAGGGAAAAAAGCTAAGACGATAGATGAAATCCCCTTAGAGTGGTGTTACGGAAACGGAGTGGTGCTTGATTTTCGGCGCAAAAAGGATGGGGCTTTAATCACCGTGGCTGATCTGGAAAAGGCTTTAAAAAAAATTAAATACCGCCTTAAACCACGGGATATAGTTTTGATTATGACTGGCGCAGACCGTTTCTGGGGCAAGCCGGAATATTTAGTCAAAGGCTGCGGTATGGGCCGCGAATCTACGCTCTGGTTATTAGATCAAGGAGTTAAAGTAGTGGGCATAGATGCTTGGAGTTGGGATCGTCCTTTACCTTTTTTGAAAAAAGAATTCGCCGAGACCAAAAATGCTACCATTCTTTGGGCAGCGCACTTTGCGGGAATTGAGAAAGAGTATCTGCATATAGAAAAAATGGCCAACCTGCACAAACTCCCTCCCTATGGCTTTACGCTGGTTTGTTTTCCCGTAAAAATTAAATCAGCGAGCGCGGGATGGGTGCGCCCAGTGGCCATAGTGAAAGCTTGATTTATTTTCTTTCCAAAACCTGAGGCAGCCAGAGTACTAAATTAGGCCAGAAAGAGATAATGGCCAGCATGGCAAACATGGCCAACACAAAAGGCAAAGCGCCAATTATGACATCATTAATTTTCCCACTTTTCCGCAGCCCTTGCACTACATAAAGATTTATGCCTACGGGGGGAGTAATCATGGCCGTCTCGATCAAAATCACAATGAGTACGCCAAACCATACCGGATCAAAACCTACCTTGACCATAATCGGAGTAATGATGGGGACGGTGGCGACCATCATGGAAAGAGTTTCCATGAACATGCCCAGGATAACATAAAAAACAATCACTCCGAAAAGGAGCTCTCCCGGACTTAATTTTAAGCCTAAGATTAAATCGTTCACTTTTCGCAGGAGCCCGATTGAGCCCATGACAAAGTTGAGGAAGTAGGCGGCAATAAGGATGGCCATAATCATCGCTGTAGTGCGCATTGTTCCTTCAAAAGCATTTTTCAGCATTTGGATGGAGAGGAGACGTCGCGAAGCCGCAATGGCCAACGCAGCTATAACTCCCAGCGCCGCTGATTCAGTGGCCGTGGCCCAGCCGGCGTAAATAGATCCAATAATAGAAATAAAAACTATTATGGGGGGAATAAGGTCAGGTAAAGCTCTGAGGCGTTCCCCCCAAGCAGCAGAAGTACGCTGGCCGCCCCATTCAGGTTTGATTAGGCAACATATGAGCGTGGTTAAGCTAAATAAACTGGCCAAAATAACTCCAGGGATGAAACCGGCAAGATATAGCTTGGGAATGGAGGTTTCGGTTAAAACTCCATAGACGATCATATTGATGGATGGGGGAATGAGGATGCCCAGCGTACCTCCGGCGGCAATCGTTCCCAGAAAAAGTCTCTCCGAATAGCCGCGTTTCTTAATTTCTCCTAAAGCAATCGTTCCGATAGTTGCGGCCGTAGCCACACTTGATCCCGAGGTAGCCGCGAACATGGCGCAGGCGGCAATATTGGTGTGCATAAGCCCGCCTGGAAGCCACGGTACCCATAGGACAAGCGAATTATACATCCGTTCGGCAATTCCTGAGCGTAAGAGGATTTCTCCCAACAGAACAAAGAAAGGGATGGCCACCAGCAAAAAATTGTTGGAAGTGGCCCAAGAAATTTCACCCAAGGCCAGATTAAGCGGCAAATTGGAATAAATTTTTTCGAGCACTAATCCTAAAATACCCAATCCAGCAGCTACTGGGACACTAAGAGCAAGCAGAATAATAAGCGTGAGTAGAGCAATCCCCAGCATTAGTCGCCAGCTCCTTTAGCTTTTTTTTCTTTTAAGTAACGAACCTCCTCTTCCACTTCTTCCGCAGCGGCCCGCGTCCCGATAAGTTTAGTTGCCGCCCCTTTTTCTCCACGCTGAATAAGATAGATGGCGTGGCTAAACAAAATAATCCCTATAATTAAAAGAGTGGCGAGGCCAATAAGCCAAATAGACTGCGGAATTATGGTAGGAGTAGCTAAAGCGGTATGACTGCGCGAGGATGATATCCAGGACTGTTCGGCTACACTTAAACCTCGCCAGCCAACCAGGCCAAAAAAACCAACAAAAAGGGTCAAACCAATTAAATCAAGAACTAAGCGCAACCCCCGGGGGAAAAGTCCGTAAAGAGAGTCGATGCGGATATGGGCCCGATCCATGAGCGCAGCTCCGAGCGACCAAGCAGTGCCCAAAGCCAAAGAATAACCAGCTAATTCGTCAGCTCCGCCAATTGAGCTTTGGAAGAATTTGCGTAATATTACATCCACGCCAATTATGAGCGCAGCCAGCAGGACCAATGTGCCGCTGAACCAAAGACTATACCTATTTAGCCGCCGCGCTAAGGCTACTAATCTTTCCATCTTGAGCAATCCTAAGGTTAGTCCCTATTTTACTGGCGCTTTCAGGCCCAAAACCTTGCCTACAGTCTCATTCCATTCGGCGGCGCATTCTGCCCCGCATCTCTTTGCCCAGCCAGCCAGTACTGCTTCCTCCACCAGCTTCTTATGCATTTCAGCTTCTTCTGGCTTGACAGGAACTATAATCATGTTAGCAGGTTTGCCCAAAGTACAGGGCTGTTTATTGGTATTGCAGTTATCAGCTTCGTCCATGGCCATTTTTTGGGTTTTCCATATTTTATCTTCAAAGGCTTTGAATTGCTGCAGCAGAAATTGTTGCGTCTTGGGGTCTATTCTCTTCCAAGTTCCCATGTTGACGGCCAAGACGTTTATACTCCAGCCTACCGACATTGGATATAAAGACTTGGTTACTTCCGGCCACCCGGCGGTGTTTCCGGAAAGGCTACCCGTCACTGCGCAATCCACGACACCTTGTTTTAAGGCCGGAACTACTTCCGCAAAAGCCATGCTTACCGCTGTCGCTCCAATGCCGCTCAAGAAGTCGCGCATAGTTGGATTGAAGACGCGA
>JBNAWB010000048.1:0-19524 GCA_049699975.1 Thermodesulfobacteriota bacterium | reverse complement strand
CAAGGGCTTGACCCTTGCCGTATTTGGCAAGCCATAAAGGCTTGCCCTACAAATTATAAGATTATAAGAATATTTAAGCCGCTGCCCTTTACGGAAAATCGCTGGTGAGTTTCGAACATCTTCTTCTCCCGCTGATGCTTCTTCATTCATGTCTGCCTCTGGCCTTCCTTCCACTCCTTCACCCCATAGTGACCCAGCCTCTATGGGGGGAGAGAGAAGAAATGGAGGAAAATCATTTTATGTATTAAAGTTTTGAATTTTCAACTTCTTTATGGCTGCGGCGAATACTTCTTCCACAGTAATCCCTTCCATACATCTTACAGCGGAACAGGTTTTTTTAAAACATGGGCTACAGGGCAAATTTCTTCTTATAATTTCATGGCCATTACCATACGGGCCGGTCCGCCATGGAGCAGTTGGCCCAAAAAGAACGATAAGCGGCGCTTGGACAGCCGCGGCTAAATGCATAGGACCAGTGTCTGTAGTAATAACCAAATTGGCCAAGGAAAAGAGCGCGGCCAGTTCTCTCAGCCCCGTTTGGCCAGCCAGATTTAAATTTTGCGTATTATGCTCCATTAGCCCGCAGATTTCTTTTATTTCCTTATGATCTTCTAGGCTGCCCGTGAAAACTACCGTTGCCCCAAGATTTATCAAATTATCGGCCAAGCGGGCAAATTTTTCTTTGGGCCATTGTTTGGTAGGCCATTTGGCTAAAGGATGAATGACTACCAAATTGCCCAAAGACAATCCCCTCTGGGAAAGTTTACTTTTAGCCCCCTGCCGGATTTCATCAGAAACGGGGAATTTTAAAACCGGTTTATTAACGTTTACCCCCAATTGATGGACCAAGTCTAAATATCTTTCCAAAGCATGCTTTTCTATGGACAAAGGTTTATACCTCTCATTTGTAAAAAGATAATTGCCTTCGTCTGCAATACCCGTCGAAGGTTGGAAGCCTATTTTCCTCTTTCCCCTGCTTAGGAAAACCATCAAGCCGCTTTTAAAGAGACCATGATTATCAATAACCCAGTCATATTTGATGCTGCGCAAGGTTCGCAAGAATTTTATGATTTCTTGCAGCGCTAATCGTCTTTGACCTTTTTGCCGTAATTGCTTGAGCCAGTATTTGCGCCGACTCACTAACACGCGATTCAGAACCGGATGCCCTAAAAGAAGATCACTGGCTTCTTCTTCAACCAGCCAATCAATCTGGGCTTCGGGGAATTGTCTCCGCAAAGCCTCTGCCATAGGTAAAGTCTGGACCACATCCCCTATAGCACTCAGCTTCACAATTAAAATTGTCTGGGGCCGTAGATTTTCAGGCAATTGCTTTCTGCTCCTGTTGCAATATCCAATTTACAGCTTCGTAAAGATCAGAAGCAATGTAATCTGGTGGAGATGACCACTCGCTTTGCCGTTCTAAAGCTTGCCGGCCATGACCAGTTAAAAGCAAAATAGTTTTGGCCCCTATTCTTTTCCCACATTCTACATCGGAGAAATGATCGCCCACCATATAAGATGCAGAAAGGTCTAAATTCAAATCTAAAGCTGCTTTTTCTAAAAGGCCAGTGGCCGGCTTGCGGCAAGTGCATTCCTGCAGATAAGGCGGATTCCCTTCCGTAGGATGGTGGGGGCAGTAGTAGATACCATCTAAGAAAGCTCCTTCTTCTCTAAGCTGCCTGTTCATCTCCGTATGGATATCAGTTAAATTTTGTTCGGGTATTAAACCTCTAGCCACCCCCGACTGATTAGTAATTACGACCACTTTAAACCCATGCTCATTTAATCGTCGAATAGCTTCCGCCGAACGGAGAATAAGCCGCATTTGGTGCACGGAATTCAAGTAACCCACTTCTTCGCATATCGTGCCATCACGATCTAAGAAAACTGCTCGATGTTTGGTCATCAGTAACTCCAGCCCCCTCACCCCCGAGGGAAATAAGAAAAAAGTTAATAGGACGCAGATGAACGCAGATTTTCAGGATTAAAATTATTATAAATTCTCTTCTGTGCTCTCCTTAATCTCTGTGGCAAAATTTATTTTTAAAATTGCTCTGTGCTCTCGGCGCTCTCCGCGGAGAATAAAATAACCCCACCTCTCCTCCCCTTATCTTAAGGGGAGGAAAAGAGGAAAAATTTTTTTTCTGCGCTCTCCATGTCCTTTGCGGCTAAAAAATTTATAAATTCCTCTGCGCTCTTTGCGACCTCGGCGGTGAAGGATTTAGGACGCAGATTAACACAGCTCAACGTAGATAATATAATAGTAAAAAGTTTAAAGAATTAATTATATGCCAATTTCCTCAAGTTTCTGCGCCCTCTTAACCCTCTGCGGCTAATTATTTTAATATTAAAATTCCTCAACGATCTCTGCGGTCTCGGCGGTAAATTTTTTTAGGGACACAAATTAACGCAGATTTTTAAGGTTAAATTATTTTTCTCCTCTATGTGCTCCGCATTCTCTGTAGCAATTTTTTAAAAATAAGATTTCTCTGCGTCCTTGGCGGACTTTGCGGTGAAATTCCACAATTTTTCTACTTCCCTATAAACTTCCTCCACAGAAATTGCCTCCAGGCATTCCGTATTTTTAGGGCAATTTTTCTTAAAACAAGGACTGCAGGGTAAAGCCTTTCTTATAACCCGACAGTGTTTACCCACTGGTCCTGTGTGGCTCGGATCAGTAGATCCAAATATAGCGACTAAAGGCACTTGGAGCGCAGCCGCCACGTGCATTAGACCAGAGTCATTAGTAACTATAAGCCCACAATGGACCATTAAAGCCATAGCTTCTACCAAACTTGTTTGTCCTGTTAAATCATAACCCAAATTTTGGCTGCTTGCTAAGATTTTTTGGGCCAATTCCCGGTCATTTTGCCCACCTAAGACAATTATTCTCGCCCCCAATTTTTTAATAATTTTTTGAGAAAGTTCCGCAAATTTTTTTACGGGCCACTCTTTGGCAGGGCCATAGGATGAACCAGGAGCCATGCCTACCAAAGGCTCGTTATCTTTGATTCCCAATGAGACAAGCTTCTGGCGCGCCCAGGCAGCTTGCTCGGCATTTATTTTTAGCAAGGGCACGCGGGTTGATATGGGAAAGCCGAGATAGTTTACCAATTTTAAATAATAATCAATTTGATGCCCTTTTCTCTTCTCTGGGGGCGGTACCGGGTATGTTAAAAGAAGACCGCGCCCATCAGTATTATAACCTGCTCTTTTAGGTATCCGCGCCAAATAGGTAATGAGGGCTGATTCGAAAGAATTTGGGAAAAGAATGGCTAAGTCAATTTTTTCCTCTTTCAACTTTTTTGCAAGGCGCATTTTGCCGGAAAGCCCTTGATGTATCCCCGGACTCTCATAAAGAATTATCTTAGATGCCGTAGAACATCCTTTAAATATATCAGCTACCCATGGCTTAGCTAATATGGATATTTCGGAGGTCGGAAAGGCTGATTTGATACTCATCAAGGCAGGTAAAGACATAACCGCATCGCCAATCCAGTTTGGTGAGCGTACTAAAATTCTTTTTGCTTCCTGCAGAGTATGATCTTCTTTTCTCATTCTACTTCATTCCCATATCCCACACTTTGGTTATCCCTTTATTATTCTCATCTAACCCCTCGTCCCTTTTTTAGAAAAGAGGGGAGTTTATTTTTCCTTTTCTAAAGGGAAATTTGGATTGGAACTTTGATTCATATTTCTTCCAATATTTTGCCATCTAAATTTTTAGCCCTCCAGGGGCGCGTCTTCCATCTTCGGTGCAGCCAAAGCCAATGTTCAGGGTAAGCTCGCACATATTTTTCAATAATTTGCGTGAAAATCTTTGTATTTTCCAATATATCCAAATTCTTAGCGCCTGTGCGAATTAAAGTAATTTCCGGCTCAATGATCACCCGATATTGGCCATTTTCTTGGCGGATATTGAAAGCCGGGAGAACGGAGGCGCCGGTACGCAAAGCTAATAGAGCGAGGCCTATATTAGTACAGGCCAAATGACCAAAAAAATTTACAAAAACTCCTTCGTGCCAATCTACATTTTGATCCAAGAGAACGCCGACAATTTCTCCATTTTGCAATAAACGCAGCATCCGGCCCATGGCCTTCCTCTTGGGAATAGTTTTATTTCCCGTCCAAGTCCGGAGTGTCTCGACCAATTGATCTAAGTATTTATTATCTAAGGGGCGCATGACTACATGACACGGAAGGCCAACGAGCAGAGGAAAAGTAGCGGCCATCCATTCCCAGTTCCCAAAATGGGCCGTCAAAAAAATGATTCCCCGTCCTTTTTCATAAGCCTTACGAAAATTTTCTTCCCCTTCCAAAACAATGAAATTGCCCACATTCTCTTTGTTTAATTTGGGAATAAAGGAAAATTCAGCTGCTACCCGCCCTAAGTTTCGGAAAACATCTTTCCCTATTTTTTTCAACTCCTCTTTAGTTTTCTCAGGGAAAGCCAAGGCTAAATTGCGGAGGGTTATGCGCCGGTGCCAAAGATCTAACCAGAAGATAACTCTACCGCAACATTCAAAAAACCGAACGCGCCATTTTAGGGGGAAAATATTTATAAACCAGATGCATAACTTTTGGCTAAAGGAAAGGTTGGAGTCAGCGGGAAAGTCATTGCTCATGAATCAAGACCCAATTTGGAAAAAACGAATTTTTTAAAGCTGATCTCATCATCATTTAGAAAACTATGGCGGATAATTAGCACTCCTAAAGGTACTGGTCCTAAAGGAAAGTCTTGCAAACGGATCCAATCTTTTTCAGTGGTGAGTAAAATATCGGCCTTCATCTCTTTAGCTTTGGCGTGAAGCCTCTGCCAATCTTTTTCTTTATACCAGTGGTGATCAGGAAAAACTTCCACTTCTAAAAATTTTGGTTCCAATTTTATTAATGTCTCTTTAAAAGATAGGGGTCGCCCAATCCCGCAAAAAGCTAACACTTTTTTTCCTTTTAAAAATTCAGGCGCATAAAATTTTCCTTCGACCATCCAGATCTTACTCGGGGTATAATCAGTTGCAAAAGTGAGCATTTCTTTTTTGATATTTAGCAATTTTTCTTTTAATATTAAAATGTTAGCAGATTGGCCAGCTTTTGTCAAAATTACGGCGTCAGCGCGTTTAATTTGATTTATCGGCTCACGCAGAATGCCGCGGGGAAAAAGCCAACCATTTCCAAAGGGCAAGGTGGAGTCTAAAAGGAGAAGGTTCAGATCACGCTTCAAGGATAGGTATTGAAAGCCATCGTCTAAAATAAGAATTTTGCTTTGGAAATTTTGGAAAGCGTAGAGGCCACTTAAATAACGATCTACGCCTACGATAATAGGAATGCCGGGAAGCTTCTTGGCTAATAAATACGGCTCATCACCACACTGTTCTGGTTGGGCCCAAATTTTTTCATGGTCAGCAACTAAAAGAACTTTCCCCTTATATTTCCCTTTATAACCCCGGCTGAGGATACTGATGGGACAAGAACTTTCTTTAAGCATTTCAGCCAGTCCAATAACCAGAGGAGTCTTTCCTGTACCACCCATAGTAATATTGCCCACACTTATTACTTTTAGCGGAAGGGACTTTACCTTAATTAAGCCAGAAGAATATAACAGAAGGCGGGTGGTTACTGCTTGCTTATATAAAAAAGAAAGGAGAGCTAAAGGGGAGAGATATATTTTCTCTACCCAACTTTCCTTTTCTTGGGAAATTAAATCAGCTATCTTTGAGGAAAGATAAGGCATTAATTCAAGAAAGGTGATTAAATTATGGCTTCTTCTTGCTCTTTCATCTTATCCAGTTCGCCATCGATGAATTGCATAAGATAGAGCCTTTTGTACTCACCATTTTTTTCCAATAGCTCTTCATGGGTTCCTATTTCTTTGATGGTCCCATTGGAGATAACGACAATGCGATCAGCTCGGCGCACCGTAGAAAGGCGATGGGCTATAACTAAGGTAGTTCTTCCTTGCATTAAATATTCCAATGCTTTCTGCACTTCTACCTCTGCTTCCGAATCAAGAGAAGAAGTAGCTTCATCCAAGATCAGAATCGGCGCGTTTTTGAGTAGCGCTCGAGCAATGCTGATGCGCTGCCTTTCTCCGCCGGAAAGTTTAATTCCTTGCTCGCCAATTATCGTATCGTATCCCTGGGGTAAATTCTGAATAAAGCCATGAGCATTAGCCGCCTGGGCCGCTTTGATAATTTCTTCCATAGGCTCGCCCATTTTACCGTAGGCAATATTATTCTTAACCGTATCGTTAAAGAGAATGGTTTGCTGGGTTACAATGCCGATCATGGAACGTAAAGACTCCACGGTGTAGTCGCGAATATCCACGCCGTCAATCAAAATCCGGCCTGAACTAACATCATAAAAACGAGGTAGGAGGTTAAGCAAAGTAGTCTTGCCCCCACCACTAGCCCCTACGAAGGCTACCACCTCTCCCGCTTTTATTTGCAAATTGATATTCTTTAAAACCCACTCTTCTTCATAGCGGAAAGATACATCCTGAAATTCTATTCCTTGGGTAATGGAATGAATCGTCTTCGCTCCTGGCTTATTTCGAATTTCCGGAACAGCATCCAATACTTCAAAGATACGTGAGGCCGCGGCCAATCCTTGTTGGATGGTATTATTCACCCCACTCAACCTCTTCACCGGTTCATAAAGCATAAGCAAGGCGGCCAAAAAAGAGAAGAAAGTACCCGGAGTGGCGGCTCCTTTTATAACATTGTATCCTCCATAAAAAACTATAAAGGCAATACCCAACCCACCCAGAAACTCCATTAACGGATGAGAAAGAGCCCGCACCCGCACAGACTTCATGAGCAAATTAAAAAGCTTTCTATTCTCTCCAGCAAAACGCTTCCGCTCGTAATCCTCCATATTAAAAGCTTTCACGATCCGGTTGCCTGAAATAGTTTCCATCAAGATGGAAGAAATGTCGCCCATGGTGGTTTGACTGCGATAACTATAGGAACGCAATTTACGCCCAAATTTTACTAAAGGATAGATGGCCAGGGGAAAAACAACCATGGCTACTACGGCCAGTTTCCAATCCCGATAAAAAACAACCCCCACGAGACCAATTATGGTAAAAAAATCTTTGATTAAGCCCGTAACTGCTTCGCTAACCGCTCCCTGAACTAAATTTACATCATTGATTATCCGGGACATGAGCACGCCGGTGGGATGGCGAGTAAAAAATGAAAGCGAAAGGGATTGCAAGTGGTTATAAATTTTCTCGCGCAAATCGGCTATAATTCTTTGCCCCACATAGGACATTAGATATGATTGTCCATAATCAAAAATCCCTTTAACCAAGAATAAGGCAATAATGGCAAAGGGCAGAAGCTTAAGCATAAAGAGGTCTTTTTTAAAGAAGATATCATCGAGGACTGGCTTGACCAAAAAGGCCGAAGCGGAAGTAGCTCCGGAAACCATGAGCATACAGACCATGGCTCCAGCCAGGCGACGCCAATAAGGTTTAACAAATTCTAATAAGCGCCGATATAGATTCATAAAAAAGTTGCCAGTTATCAGTTAACAGTTGTCAGTTATCAGTTTATTAATTTCCCATCATTCGCAAAGCCAATTGAGCTACTCGCCCAGCGGCCCCCGGGGCCCCTAACTTTTTTCTAACTTCAGCCAAGTTGATAAGCATCTCTTTTCTATAAGTCTCATCTTCTAAGATTTTCAATGCTTCGGCGGCTATCAAATCTCCCTGCACATCTCCTTGCAAAAGCTCGGGGACTATTTTTTTCCCAGCAATTATGTTAACTAAACCTACCCACCTCACCTTAATCAATGCTTTACCTATTATATAACTTAGAAAAGAAACCTGATAGACAATTATCATGGGTTTTTGAAAGATAGCCGCTTCTAAGGTAGCTGTTCCCGAAGCCACAATAATGAGGTCGGCGGTGGCCATGGCCCAATATGCTTGGTTTTCCGTTATGATAAGAGGTACCTCCAAGGAGGCGGGTAATATCTTCTCGATTTCTGTCCGCGGAATAGAAGGTGCTATGGGTAAAATAAATTTGGCCGTGGACTTCTTGGCCAAAATTATCTTGGCCGCCTCCAACATGGCCGGTAAAAGCGATTTTACTTCTTTAAGCCTACTTCCCGGAAGTAAAGCAATACAGGGATTACCTTTTTCGATTTTTCCTCCTTCTTCCCAAAGGTCTTCCTGCCCGTAGGAAATTACATCTAATAACGGGTGGCCTACAAATTCTACCTCTAAGCCCGCTTCTTTATAAAGGTCAACCTCAAAAGGGAGAATTACGGCCATTTTATTTACCAAGTTAGCAATTTTTTGCACCCTTCCTTTGCGCCAAGCCCATACTTGGGGACTAATATAATAAAGAATTGGTATCTTTTGCCGATGAGCCACTTTCGCCAGGCGCAGATTAAAATCAGGAAAATCGATTAAGACCAATAAACTCAGATTTTCTTCTCTAATAAACTTTTTGAGGGCGCGGTAGGCTTTAAAGATATTGGGCAATTGTCCAAAAACTTCTGTAATGCCCACTACAGCTAAGGTTGCGGAATCGATTAAGACCTTAGCGCCGGCTTGACGCATGAGTTCACTTCCCACTGCATAAATTTCCAATTCCGGTTGCAAACTTAAAAGAGCAGATACTAATTTGGAGCCATGGAGGTCACCCGAGGCCTCGCCAGCAATGATTAAAATCTTCTTTTTCTTAATCTCCAAGTCTCTCTGCTCTCTAACTAGCATTTAGTTATCTTGGTAAAAGGAAACAATGGCCGGAATTTTTTTTAAATTGGCTTGGATTTGTTTATTAATCTCCAGGGCCAAGGCCAAGGCCTTCCTCCCCTCTTCCCCTGAGACAAGAGGTGGCCTATGCTGGATTACGGCGTGCACAAAAGACTGAATTTCCATCTGCAGAGCGTCTCCAGGTTTAACTTCGATAGTTTCCATGGTAATTGAGGGGTGTTCATTGATTTCTATTTTTGGCCGATAATAAATAGCGGCTTTCTTCTGGGCAAAATCAATGGTTAAATATGAATCGGGTTGAAAAATGCGCATCTTTCTCTGATCGTTAAAAGATATGCGGCTGGCCGTTATGTTGGCGATGCACCCACTTTTAAATTCTAAGCGGGCGCTGGCAATATCAACTTTGTCTGAAAGAACAGGCACCCCCACGGCCTCAATTTTTTCAACTTCAGCTTTTACTAAATGGAGGATAATATCTAAATCATGGATCATTAAATCTAAAACTACATCAACTTCGACTCCACGATTACGAAAAGGGGTCAAGCGGTGGGCTTCAATAAAAAGAGGTACGGAAATTTTCTTCTGCGCAGCCATCAGGGCCGGGTTAAATCTTTCCAAATGGCCCACTTGAATTAAGCAGCCCTTTTTCTTGGCCGTGGCGATCAAATCATCTGCTTCAGCTATTGAGGCGGCCATTGGTTTTTCTAAGAGCACATGGCAACCGGCCGTTAAAAAGTCTTTAGCAATAGCATAATGTCTATCAGGTGGAACTACTATACTCACGGCCTGCACTTTACCCAAAAGTTCATGATAATCCGCATGGGCCTCTGCTTTCACTTTTTCCGCCCATTCTTTGGCCCTCTCTAAAACTATATCTGCCAAACCCACGATCTCCACTTCCGGAAGAGCAGCATATTTTTCTACGTGATATTTTCCTAAATAACCTATGCCCACCACGCCCACACGCAATTTAGCCATTTCAATAACCAATTATTGTTTTTAAAAACCCATTAAACATAAATTATTTTCATCGGCCTGCTTGATTACTTCGTCTTTATCCATTACAATAGTTTTCCCTGCCTCAACCGCCAACGCTGTCGCCCCAGACTTAATAAGTGTTTTTATAGTCTGCAGGCCCACCACCGGAAGGTCTAAACGCATGTCTTGATGGGGTTTAGCCATCTTAATTACCATTACGTCTCCTCGACCCAATTTAGCTCCGCGGCGAATGGCTTGGTCCGTACCTTCTATGGCTTCCACAGCCAAGACCATTTCGTTCTTGACCACTATAGTCTGCCCCAAGTCGAGATAGCCTATTCGGCGGGCAATTTTTTGGCCGAAAATTAGATCTTTTTTTTCCCGTTCGCCAGGCTGTCTCTTAGTCCACACTCCCCGGCGCGCTATATATTCGGCTAAAAAGGGAAGTGGGCTTATAATTTTTATTCCCTCACTTTCAATCTCTTCCGCGATGGCGCGCAAAATAGTATCATCCTGACGATGAGGCAGGCGAAGCAAAACTTTTAAGGCCCGCAAATCAGGTTTGGCCTTCGAAAAAAAATGAGTCTTGGGCACACCGCCAATTAAAACTGCCTTTTTTACTTTTTCCTGGCGCAGCAAATCTATAGTCTTTCCCAACTCGCCAATATTAACCCAATGAATACTATCGACATAATTTTTCAAATCCTTTCGCGTTTCTTCATGGAAAGCTATGGCAATTAAACGATGCCCCTGGGCCCGAATATTCTTCGCTAAGAGAAGAGGCAATTTCCCGTTTCCAGCAATAAGGCCGATACGCTGGCTCACCGACATATTCCCCTTTTGGAGTTCTGGATAAAATCCAGAAGGTGTTTTATCTCAGGCAAATCGGGAACTTCTTCTTTTACTTTTTCTATAGCCTTGGCTAAAGTCAGATGAGACCGAAAAATTATCCGGTAAGCATGTTTCAAAGCATTCATCGTCGACTCGGGGAAATTATGGCGTTTTAGGCCCACTGTATTCAGACCAAAAAGTTTGGCGCGATTTCCAGAAGCGCACATATAAGGAGGAATATCTTTAGGTACAGCTGAAGCTCCACCAACAATGGCGTAACAACCTACGCGCACAAATTGATGAATAGCTACTAACCCCCCAACTAAGGCAAAATCTTCGATGATGATGTGACCTGCTAAAGTAGCCGCATTGGCCATGATGACTTGGTTTCCGATTCGGCAATCATGAGCAATGTGAGAATAAGCCATAATAAAATTATGGTCCCCGATAACCGTCTCTCCGCCTCCTTCAGCGGTAGCGCGGTTTATGGTTACAAATTCTCTAATAATATTATCATGGCCGATAATTACTCGCGTAGGTTCTCCTCGATAGCGCATATGCTGGGGAGCCAGCCCAATAGAAACATAAGGAAAGACATGACATCTTTCGCCGATCTCTGTCCAACCATCAATTACTACGTGAGCTTCGATGGTAGTATCCTGGCCTATGCGCACATGCTCACCAATAAGACTATAAGCCCCTATTTTTACCCCTTGCCCAAGTACGGCCCGGGGATGAACAATGGCTGTGGGATGAATCTCCAATTTTCTCTCCTCTTTTTTAAAATGAAGGAGCTAAAAATATCACTTTGGCCCCTTTTTTCCTTTTATTATTTCTTCTAAATCAACTATTCTTTTTTCTAAGGCGGAAAGGGTTCTTTTCATCTCTGGAAGTTTGGAAAAAATTGCTTGGGCGCGCAACCAATCCCGATGGGGGATGGCCGGAGTCCCGGAAACTATTTGCCCCGCCGGAACATCTTGGGCCACACCCGATTGCGCTCCCACTTTCACATCATCGCCGATATTAATATGCCCAACTACGCCGACCTGGCCCCCTAAAGCAACGCGATTACCAATTTTAGTGCTCCCGGCAATGCCCACTTGGGCCACTAGTAAGGTATCTTCGCCAACCACCACATTATGAGCGACATGAACTAAATTGTCCGTCTTTACTCCTCTTTTAATCCAGGTTTTCCCCATCGTCGCCCTATCTATGGTGCAATTGGCCCCAATTTCCACATCATCATCCACTTGGACAATACCGACTTGGGGAATTTTTAAATGCCGATTTCCTTCTTGAATAAACCCAAACCCATCACTCCCAATAATCGTGCCGGCATGGATAATCACCCTTCTTCCAATAAGGCACCGTTCCATAACCACTACATTTGGATAAAGGATTGAATCTTCCCCTACTTGTACCTTAGGCCCAATATAAACTCCTGGATAAAGCACTACCCGATCCCCTATTTTACTTTCTTCTCCGATATAAACATAAGGATAAATCGATACATCTTTTCCGATTTCTGCACCTCGGCCAATACAGGCGCGCGAATCTATACCCAATGGCGAATAAGGCTGATAAGAAAAAAAGGCCTGGACTTTGACAAAGGCTAAATAAGGGTTAGGAGTACGGATAACTGGCTTGGGAAAAGGAGGAAGTTGGCATGGCGCTATTATGGCTGAAGCCAAAGTCTTTTCCAGTCTGGAAATATTCTTCATCTCAGCCAGAAAAGATATCTCTCCTTCGTGCGCTTCTTCCAAGCTGGCAATGCCGAAGATCTCCATATCGGGATCGCCGTCCAAACTTCCACCTACTAAAGTGGCCAGTTCACCCAGAGTAATTTTTTTTCTTATTTCCGATGGGCTTTTCAAATTCATTTCTGCTTTTGCTGGTCAAATCTTTTTATAACTTCCTCAGTTAAATCCAAAGCACTTGATATATAGAGAATAGTGGGCTGATTCTTCTCTAAAATTATAGTATATTTCCCTTCTTCCCCTATTTTTTTGATGATCGTTTCTAAATCTCTTAGGATTTTTTCCGTTAGTTCTCGGTCTTTCCGCCGCAGTTCATCCTGGTAATCTGTCTGTAAACGTTGAAAATCCCGCAATTTTGTCTGGTACTCCCGCTCTTTTTCGCGCCGCACCGATTCACTCATAACCAGGCCTCTTTTTTCCAACTCTTCCTTTAGCTTTTCTAGCTCTTTCTGCTTACTGGCCAAAATCTTCTGCACTTTTTCCACTTCCGCAGTCATCTGCTTCTTGGCCTCTTTCCCAGCTTCACAAAAATTCAGAGCTTTCTGCATATCTACGTAAGCGATTTTTAACGGCTCCGCCCCCCAGAGCGGAAAAGCCCAAAATAAAATTAAATTTAGCAACCAAAAACCAACAATTAATCTTTTCATGCTTATTTCTCCCTTTAAAATTTTACTTTTTTAGAAAAATGTGCCAATGGAAAAATCTAACGACTGCCTTTGTTCACCCTCTTGGGGGCTGATATTATAGCCCCATTCCAAGCGGAGTGGCCCAACCGGAGAAATCCAGCGTATACCGGCTCCTACACTAGTTCTAAGTTTATCCAATCTATAAGACTCCCCGATGTCAAAGGCATTCCCCGCATCAAAGAACAATACTCCCTTGAGTTTAATGTCCGGAATCAAGGGGAAAGTTATTTCAAAATTAAAAAGGAGCTCTTTATCGCCACCAATAACTTCTCCGTTAGGAGCTTTAGGGCCAATGGAAAAAGCTTTAAATCCCCGAATTGAATTAATTCCCCCCAGACGATAACGTTCAAATAAGGGCACAGGATGGTCATCATGCCCCTGAATATAGCCGATCCGACCTCGCCCCATAAAAGTCAGCTTCCAAAAAGGAGTAAAAAACCAGGCCGAATTTAGGCCATATCTGGTGAAATAATTAGTTCCTCCTAAAGGCCCGCCAGCGTATTCAATAGAAATAGTATTATCTGAACCTTTCGTCGGCTCTAAATAATGGTCCCGCGTGTCTCGCCGCAGCGCAACACCAATACTGCTGGTAGTGGAAGTTCCCTTGGCTTCTTGAATAAGATAAGAAGCTGTATCCAGAACGTCACTTATTTCAACTTGTTCATATTTATAAGATAGATAGCCGCGTACTTCTTCAAAAAGGGGAAATCCAAACCGTAATCCACCGCCTGATCTTTGTACCGTATAATCATCATATTCACGGCGCGTGCGGTAAAGATCACCTCCGGCAGAGATGCGCGTATCAAATAACCATGGCTCGGTAAATGAAATATTATAATACTGAGAAATGGAACCTAATTGGGCAGAAACAATAAGCCTCTGGCCTCGGCCAAATAAGTTTATTTGGGAAATTTGGAGCATGGTCATCAACTGATCAATAGAACTATAACCCACGCCTACGCTAAAAGCCCCCGTGGGTTGTTCTTCTACTTGCACAGTTAATTCCATTTTATCTTCCCCGCTGCCCTTTTTGGGAGTTAAATTTACTTCCTTGAAAAATCCCAGGCGCTGTAAATTTTCGCGGCTCTTATTTAAAGCCTTGATGCTGAATAAATCTCCTTCCACAGCTTTAAGCTCGCGGCGAATGACTTTATCGCGGGTTTTTGTATTACCTTGGATGTTAATGCGCTCAAAATAAACTTTACTCCCTTTTTGAATATGAAAAGATAGATCCACGTATTTCTTTTCAAGCTGCAAAACAGTCTGCGGACTAACTTCTACAAAAGCATATCCTTGATCGGCATAATAATCCGTCAACTTGGAGATGCTTTCGCGAACTTTTTCGACATTAAAAATCTCACCTGGAAATATATTCAGAAATTTAAGAAGCTCTTCTTTGGGCAAGATCAAATCGCCAGATATATCCACTTTTCCAGCTCTGAATTGAGGCCCTTCCTCTACAGGTATGATTATATCAATGTGGTCCTTAGCATAAATAACTTGGGGCTTGCCCACTTTAGCTTGATAGAATCCTTTCTGCAAATAAAAAGCTAATACCGCATCCAGATCCCGCTCTAAAGTTTCTTCCTTATAAATTCCTGACTTCGTAAACCAGGAAAAAAAGCCTTTTTCTTTGGTCTCGGGAAGAAGTTTCTTTAGTCGTTCATCAGAAAAATGTTTATTCCCCGAAAACTTTATACTTTTAATGCGAATCTTTGCACCTTCTTTGATGCGGTAATGGACAATAACTTCTCCCTTTTTGGGCGTCTCCAATTCATAATTTACTTCCGCTGCCAAATAAGCCTCATCTCGGTATTTTTTTTGAATTTTCTGTAAGTTTTCCTGTACCGCATTAAGGTTGAGCACCGTTCGCGGTTTCAAATCGATGATTTCCTGCAGTTCACTTGTTTTTAATGCTTTATTACCGGTAAATTTAATTTCTTTAATAACCGGTTTCTCTTCCACAATGAAAACTATGGCTTGACCTCGGCCCCATGGTCTCTTTTCCACTTTCACGTCTTGAAAGTAACCAAGCTGATAAATTGCTTTTAGATCATCACGTACGCCCCGGGGGGAAAAAATGTCCCCTTCTTTAATCTTGATCTGCGCTCTAATAGCACTTTCTTCAATGGCTTGATTACCCGTAACCAGTACCTTCTCAACTATTTCCTTCTTTAAAATTTTTACGCTCAACTCCCGCGCTAATTTTTTACCTATTTCCTCAAGGGGTTGAGTTTCTTTACCCTCCGCAAATGCGGCGCCCAATATTTTTTCTTGAAGAATATCAATGAGGCGGGCATCTAAGCTAATGCCTCCATTTATCTTAGTGAGCGAACCTATGATCATATAATCCAGCTCTACTTGGCGGCCAACTTCTTTAGCCAACTCTTCGTCATCTTTTAGTAAGTGACCTTCTTGCCAAAGTTTTTTTACTTTTTCCTCTTCATAGATGATAATTTGTTCTTCCTTTTTTAACTCTTGTCCAAGAATTTTTTGGATCTCCGCTGGCCAATCTTTCACTTTTTCGGGGTCAGGAGCATATATGCGGAAGGGGAAAATACCAATCTTGACTATTTCTTGAGCTTGCACCTTCTTGCCCATCCCACCCATGAGAATTAAGAAAAAAAACAGAATGAAAGCTACCCATTGCCTTGGCATCGTAAATTTTTCTTCCTTTAGGCCAAATAGTATTTAGGGAAATTTTTTTTACAATTCTTTTTGGGAGATCCATAATCTCTCCCCTCCGCTCTTACCAAAGCTTATCCCCCAAAATTATTTCTTATTGTAAAGTACTCCATCTACCAAGAGGACACGTCGACTCATCCGCGAGGCCAGGGCGGGATTATGCGTAACTACGACGATAGTAATGCCCTTTTCCTGGTTTATCTGCATAAGAAGGTTGTGCACTTCTTCGCCGGTCTTTGTATCCAGGTTTCCTGTAGGTTCATCAGCCAGGATAACCTGCGGATTAAGCATTAAAGCCCGCGCCACGGCCACCCGCTGTTGTTCTCCCCCAGAGAGTTCTCCCGGTTTATGCAGGAGCCGATGCCCTAAACCCAACTGGGTTAAAATCTCTTCCCCCCGGCGGGCCGCTTCTTTAAAGTTCATTCCTTGAATCAAAGCTGGCATAATAGTGTTTTCCAAGGCGGAGAATTCAGGTAGGAGATGATGAAATTGAAAAACAAAGCCGATATGGCGATTGCGGATTTCCGCTAATTCCGCTTCGCTCAAAGACCCCAGATCCGCCCCTTGGAAAAAAACCTTTCCTGCTGTTGGCCGCTCTAAGGCCCCTAAAATATGCAGGAGCGTACTTTTTCCCGCTCCTGAAGCTCCTTCAATCGCCAGTGTCTCCCCTTGGTTAATCACCAAATCAATTCCCTTGAGGACTTCAATCGCCTTCCCACTCTTGCCCAATACAAAAGATTTCTTTAATCCTTGAACGGCAAATAGCGGCGGCTTCTGCTCCTCCTTCTGGAAATTCAGATTAGGCCCTCCTTCCGCGGGCTTTCTTGAAATACGCCCTGAGCTCGCAGCTTATCCTCCAGCCGTAAAAGCAAAGTTTCTTTTAAGAATTCTTTAATTTGGGAATGGGTTTCGACAATCTTTATGAAATCCTCTTTACCCAGACGTAACAGTTCTGTTGGTTGTAATACTCTTACAGAAGCATTGCGGGGTCTTCCCGTGATTAAAGAAATCTCGCCAAAGAAATCCCCTTCTTTTAATTTAGCTAAGGTCACCAACTCCCCTTTGGGGTTCCGCGTATAAACCTCTACTTCCCCTTTCTTAATTATAAAAAGAGAGTCACCTGGAGCCCCTTCTTCCAAGACAATTGTTCCTGGAGGATATTCTTCCAAGGTAAATTTGGATAACAATTTTTTTCTCTCTTCTTTAGAGAGGGAACGAAATAAAGTGGAGGTGGCCAACAGAGTATCTAAAATTCTCTCTTTATAAAATTTTAATAGTACTTGGGCTACGCTGGGGAATTCTTTTACCACTTCTGCCATAGCTTCCTTAGAAATCTCTAAAATTTCAGTATCTACCTTAGCTACGACACTTGCCCTCCGCCGCGAATTGGTAAAAAAAGCGAACTCTCCGAAAAAATCTCCTTCTTGCAAAAAAGCCAGATGAATTTTATTACCTTGATTATTTAACCGAAAAACTTCTACCTGGCCATGGCTGATAATGAAAATCGCCTCACCAACTTCACCCTCGCGACAGATTATGGATCCGGCAGGAAATTGTTTAATTTCCATTTTGTTCATCACCCGCGTTAATTCTTCTTTACGCAAATCAGCGAAAAGAGGAATAAGGGGCCAATTAATTTTGCCCATTTTATAATCGCTGCTTAGCCCTTTATTCCCCTCTCTCATTTCGGCAGCCAAGATATCTCTCTGGACGTAAAGCTGCGCTAAATGATCATGAATTTCCTGTTGCGTCGGATCCAAGCGCAAAATTAATTTATTGACGGCAATCGCTTGCACTAAAAAGCCTTTCTGCGTATATTTTTCGGATGCCTGGCGATATGCTTTTAGAGCTTCCTGGCGTCTACCCATTTTTTCCAACAAATCCCCAATTTTCACCAAAAGATAATAATTATTTGGTTCTTGGGCTGCTTTACGTTGCAATTCGGCAAGATCTTTTTCTAATTTTCCTGGGGAAAATAATTTACCAAATACCTTGCTCATTTTCTTTCCTTTAAGGTAAAGGGTTTTTATTCATACCGCAGAGCCTCGGCTGGATCAAGCTTGGCTGCCTGGTATGAGGGATAAATGGTAGCTAAAAAGCTAATACTGATCGCCGAAAAAGCAACCAGGAAAAAATCAAAGAAATTCATCTTTACGGGCAAACGAGAAATATAATAAATGTCGCTAGGCAAGGAGATAAACTGGTATTTGGCCAAGAGCAGGCAGATAGTGTATCCGGCTATTAACCCGAAAACTGTACCTGCTAAGCCGATAATGAGTCCTTCGAAGATGAAAATGCGCCTAATTGATTTAGCGGTTGCCCCCATAGATTTCAAAATGGCAA
The DNA here is from genome assembly GCA_049699975.1 of Thermodesulfobacteriota bacterium. GTDB lineage: Bacteria > Desulfobacterota > SM23-61 > SM23-61 > SM23-61 > CAZAGD01. The sequence continues at coordinate 1,519 of JBNAWB010000048.1, read as the reverse complement.
TATCTTTCGTTTTTTCCATAACCACCATAATTAAGGAACTTACTATTCCGAAGGCCGCCACCAAAACAATCAAGACGAGGATGATAAACATCACCGTCTTTTCTAATTTAAGAGCAGCAAATAGGCTTTTATTCATCTGCATCCAATCTTTGGTCCAGAAAGGGAAACCTAATACCTTTCTTATTCTTTCGGCCACCCTTTTCACGTCGTATATGTCTTCAACTTTTATCTCCACTCCCGTAACTGCATCACCCAAAGCCAAGAATTTTTGCGCGCTTTTTAAAGATATATACGCTAAGGACGTGTCATATTCATACATTCCCGTATCGAATATCCCTACTACCCGAAATTTTTTCATAGGCGGACCAAGGCCCATAGGGTTGAGAGTCCCTAAAGGCGATACGATAACAACTTGATCTCCTAAAAATATGCCTAAATTATTAGCCAATTCTTTACCAATGAATATACCAGGATAAGTAGTCGTTTCATCCTCTTTTTGCAAAGCTTCCAAGGACCCCTGTTTCAAAGTTTGGCCAATATTTATTACTTTACTTGCTGCTTCTGGGTCAATTCCCCGCAGCACTATTCCGTGAGCATTATTTTCCGAAGTGATCATCGCCTGACTAAAAATAAAAGGGGCACAAGCCACAACTCCTTTGAGGCCTTGAATCTTTTCCATAACTTCCTTATAAGCCCGCATGGGAGAATTGTGCTGCATAACGATTAAATGGGCATTGGTCCCCAAGATCTTGGTTTTCAAATCTTCCACAAATCCGCCCATAACGGACAGGACAACGATTAAGGCCATTACTCCCAAACCTACTCCAGCCATAGAAAGGATGGTGATTAAAGAGATAAAAATTTGTTTTCTCTTGGCCCGCAAATAGCGCAGGCTTATAAAAAATTCATATCTCATGGATAGCCGTTTTCCAGTTCCAGCTTCTGTTAAAAGGCTTTATTTTTTCTCGGGCCGCATATGCGGGAAAAGGATGACATCGCGGATAGAAGGACAATCAGTAAAGATCATAACTAAGCGATCAACCCCGATTCCTTCTCCGGCCGCCGGAGGCATCCCATACTCTAAGGCCCGCAAAAAATCTTCATCGATCAACCCCACTCCTTCTTCTTGCTCTAATCTTGTCTTGACTTGGGCTTCCATTCTGGCTCGCTGGTCTTCAGGGTCGTTTAACTCGGAAAAGGCATTGGCAATCTCCCGGCCATAAATATATAGTTCAAACCTATCCACTACTTCGGGATTTGAGTCATTTCTCCGCGCCAAAGGAGAATCTTCGATTGGGTATTCGGTTATGAATGTGGGCTGAATGAGGTGTGGTTCAACTTCTTTTTCAAATATCTCTACTAACATTTTGCCCAAAGGCTCTCCGCCGCGGAATTCAATCCCTAATTCTTGGCCATAGCGAAAAACGCGCTCGGGATCCTGCCATTCCTCCTTCTTGAGCCGCCCATAAGTTGCCAAAGCCTCCTTAAAAGTAAGCCGTCTCCAGGGAGGAGTAAAATC
>JBNAWB010000047.1:0-19682 GCA_049699975.1 Thermodesulfobacteriota bacterium | reverse complement strand
CAGTAAACGCGCTGGGCTTCCCGCGATTTTTAGGGTATATTAACAATTTTATTTACCTCCAAAATTGAGGGATTGTTTGTCCACCATCAATGGAAATGCAAAGACAGCGCGGATCGCATACTAATTCCCTATGCACCTGTTAAGAGGAATGGGTGTCGGTCATTCCTGGGAAAACAGGAATCCAGTTTATTATTGATTTATCTGGATTCCTGCCTGCGCAGGAATGACATGAGCATTACCCTGAATTCATAAATCGCTCAATTTAGATAGCTAATAAAACTCATATGGGAAGAATTTATAAAAAATTTACTTTTCAGGAGAAGCTTTCCGCATTTGCTCGCCCAGCCATTGTTGCAAATTGGTCAAAGATTTCAGCGCCGATGATCCTTCGATGGTTTTTACCGCGATCTCCTGCACTTGTTGATAAGCTTTTTCTAATTGTTGAGTAAGGCGGGTAATCTGCTCATTTTGCTCCTTGACGACCTTTTCTAAAGCATCGATCCGAGTAGTAAGAACGTTCTTCTCCCCCAAAAATTCTTTTTTCATTAACTCTTCACGGTTCTTTGCTTCCGCGTTTAGTTTCTCGGTAGTTTCTTTAACTGCTTTATTGAGAGCCATTTCCATCTCCTTGGGGAAGGCGCTAACTCTCTTACGAAGTTCATTTAATTCTTCTTCGCGAGCGGCTATGGCTTTTTCTCTTTCTCTTAATTCATTTTCCATCTGTTCTTTTTTGGCCTGAATCTCTTTTTCTAATTTGGCCTTTTCATCTTCAAATCTATCTTTAGCTAACTTTTGTTCTCTCTTAAAAGAATATTCATATTCTTCCCTCTCCCGTTCCCGCCTTTTCTTCTCTATGAGATCACGCTCCTTAATTTCCTCTTCATACTTCTTTTTCTCTTCCTCGCGTTGTTTGCGCAGCAGTTCTATTTCTTGGGTCAAAGCATCTTTTCTCTCCGCCATTTCTGCCTCAAAAGCCAGCCTCTTTTGGTTTTGTGATTCTATTAGGGCGGCTAAAGAGACGGCAGATTTTTCAATCTCGTAAAGTTCCTGCAGCTCTTTTTCTTTTAAGGAAATCGCGCTTTGAATAGCTTTAAATTTATTGATCTCTTGTTCTAAGTGGTCGGAAATCTGAGCCAGCATCTTGCTTATTTCTATTTTTAGATTGTTAATCTCTTTGGTAATCCCTTCTGTAGATAATGATTCCGCAACTTGGACCACTTCTTTTGCTCTTTTTTCTTCCAGCTTCTTTTCTGGTTTTAATTCCCCTTCCTTTAGCGCTTCCAATTGTTTTAATACCGCTTGATAAGCTTCTAACATTTCCTGTTTAGTGTTTGAGAGGGAAAGCTTCTTGGGTTGAAATTTTTTCTCTTCCATATTTTTCCCCTTTTATAATCTTTTATTTCGCTTCCTCTTCCTAAGTACACAAAGGAGGTCAGCGATGAATTATTAATATATTATTTTAGCGATTCATAATTATGTAAAAAAGATGGTAAGAAAGCAAGGTAAAAATTTAGCCACCGAAATCTTAAGAAAACCTTTTTGATGGATCATTGATAATGAGGGCTTGAATGGGAAGGATATTAGGTGGGCAAGGAAGGTAGACTGGAAGTTACACTTTCTTCAAAGCGATATAAGTACCCACCGCGTTGCCGCCGGCGTAAGCCATAATATTAAGCATGCCCTCAGTAGCACTTTCTTTCAAAATTAAGGTAAGCAGAACAAAATTGGTCAAAGTAATCAGGCCACTAAAAATAGTCGCCGGCCACAACTTTTTATCCGCCACGGCTGAGGTGTACCGCGTGGCTAATAAATCGACTATAATCCCGGCCAGAAAAATCAGAATAAGCTGGACAAGCATATTCTGTTTCTCCTTTCCGAGAATTAAGATTCAATAATCAACCCAAGGGAATTATCTTTTTTAAGGAGCATTGGGGGAAATACTTTTCCCCACCGAAGAGAAAAAGTATTTTAAATTGGGGGAATTTTGCCTTGATGAGGGGTTAAGATTGTGCAGAAAGCTTATTATTTTTATTAAAAAATCCCCCTGTTAACTATCATCTGTTAGAATTTTATCCCCCATATATTTTGACATATTGCCCCTCCTTCAAGTCTGCCCAAGCTTCTTCTAAAGCCTTTTTTAATATAATTCTTCTATCAAGGAAGTTCAACCCTGAGGAGAGGGTTTAAAATTATTATTTTTTTTGTAATTTTCGTATATTATAATTTTACTTGGTCAGGCGGGAAAATTTTGGAAAAATAGAAAGGAGCATTTATGAAGACAATTACTATTCCTTGGGGATCATGGCGGGGAAATAAAAAATATCCCCTCACTTTTCCCAGAAACTGGAAAGTCATCGTAGCTGGCATGGCTGATGCCTCGGATATTAGCCAGAAAGAAATTAAAAAGGCCTTTGCCAATCCAATTGGTCAGGAACCTATTAGGAAATTGGCTCAAGGAAAAAAGACCGCAGTTATTGCCGTCGATGACCTGACCCGCCCTACCCAAGCCTACCGTTTCTTGCCTTTTATAGTGGAAGAACTAAATCGCGGCGGTATTAAAGATGAGGGAATTAAAATTGTTATGGCCATTGGCTGTCATCGGCCGTTGATGAAAGCAGACCAGGAAAAGAAATTAGGAAAGAAGATGGCCAATAGATTTCCGGTATTCAATCATCATCCCTATGAAAATTTGGTAGATTTGGGTACGACTTCCCGCGGGACACCGGTACAGATAGATCGCCATTTTGTAGAAGCGGATTTAAAAATCGGCGTGGGTTTTATAACTCCTCATCCAACGGCTGGTTTTGGCGGAGGAGGGAAGATCGTCATTCCCGGCTTGGGCAGTATGGAAACGATCATTAAGAACCATACGCCAGCCCATCTGGGGAAGATAGGGGGAACAGGATTCGCTTTAGGTTATGATTTGAATAAGAATGAATTAAGATTGGATATGGAAGAAGGAGCCAGAATGGCTGGGTTAGATATTATCGTAAATTCAGTAGGCACCTCGGAAGGGAAAACCGCTGGCGTATTTGTGGGAGATTTAGTTCAGGCGCATAGAGCAGCAGTGGAATTGGCCCGGAAAGTATATATCACCGAAGCTCCGGAGGGAGTGGACATAGGCATCTTCAATGCTTTTCCAGAGGACACAGAACTTGTCCAGGCCCAGAAGGCTTTGAATGTTTGGACTGGTAATTTGCAGAAACAAATTGTCAGAGAAGGAGGGAAAGTGGTCATTGCCACGGCCAGCTCAGATGGCTTAGGCTTTCATTCTTTGATGGATGTGGGCATGCGTTTACACCGTAAAGTTGATGAGCGCAAGAATATAGCGCAGATATTTCAGAATCGGAAGATATATGTCCTTTCTCCGAACTGTTCTCCTGCAGATCTTTACACCAGGTATCCGCGCCATGTCCAGATTAGAAATCGTTGGGAAGATATCTTGGAAGAGTTAAAAGAAGGCGGAAAAGCCCAGACAGTGGCCGTATTCCCGAACGGATGTTTACAATTTACTCCTCCTACGTGAGTGAAAGGCTATGGTGATTGAAATATTAATGAGAACATTAATTATTTTACATTTTCTGAAAAAAGATGTCATGGCGAGCCCGAAGGGCGCGGCCATCTCGTGATGACTCGAGGTTCACTATGTAAAATATAATTTGCTCCCATTAATAATTGAAAGCCACGTGCTTTTTTGATTGAAGGATAGCCGTCCCCGAAGATCTGACCATAGATCATTTTTTGGCAAATAGGTTAATATAGCTCAGGTTAAAATTTAAAATTGATCGCCGGTCAGGCACGAAAATAAATTGACATGCAAGGGAAGATTTTATATATATAATAGCCTCAGTATTTAATAATGGGTCTATTTGCAATTAAAAAAAGGAGGTTAAAGATTATGCGTACAAGGATTTTTAAAGTAGGCGTTTGTTTCTTTTTAATTTGGGCATTAACCTTATTTTTCCTAAGCGCAAATAGTTTAGCGCAAGCAACTAAGCCAGGGCAAAAAATTACTTGGATTTTTGCCACCAACCCCGGTCCAGCCGCTAATAGCTGGTCATTTCATCCTTATCCGCGCTTTCAAAAACTCTTAGAGCGGAACTCGGGAGGTCGTCTTATTTTGGATACGAAGGTGGGCTTATTCCCACCCAATGAAGTTGTGCATGCGGTAATCGCTGGCCGAGCTGATATGGGCTGGGAAAGAATCCCTTGGGTTGCAGGTACATTCCCGCAATGGGATTATGCTTTACCCTTTTTCTGGGATAACATATTCGAGTATGAGGCCTTCCTTAATGATCCCAGGTTGATTGAAATTGAAAAGAAGACTTATGGGGAAAAAGGTCTGGTAAAAATTGCCGATATTTGCGTAGAAGCTCTGGATGGCATTTGGGGCAAAAAGGCGGTGGCTACAGTAGAAGATTTTAAGGGTTATAAAATTAGAACTTCGGGACTGATTACGACCATGGCTATGAAGCTCTTGGGCGCATCTCCGTTAACTATCCCAACCGCAGAAATTATGGAAGCTCTCCAGAGAGGAACGGTAGATGCCATTCAGACCTCCCGCGGATGGGCTTTGGGATTTGGCTTAGCGGATGTTTGTACCCATGTTAGTTTCTGGAGAATTCAATCAATTTTTGGCGGCATGCTGGTCGTCAATAAAGCTAAATTCGATGCTTTACCTCCAGATTTGCAGAAGATTCTTTTGGACACCGGACGTGAAATGCAGGGGCAGACAGTTTTTGCAGCGAAAGTAGAAGAAATGGAAGCTGATGTGGGCTTGAAGGTGAGTAAACTAAAAGTAACGCAACCTTCGGCGGCTGAAATCAATAAGGCTCGGGAATTAGTCAAGCCGACTATTGATAAATGGTTAGAAATTGCAGGACCATACGGTAAACAAATCCTTAATATCGCTGCCCAGTATGCTGGCGGAGCCAAAATATTATTAAAGAAATAGGTAGAAGCAATTCTAAATTGATCCTCTGGTTTAGGCAATTAAATCGGAGGATCATTTTTTTAAAAAATGAGAAGTTTAGTTATCATTATTGAAAAATTAGCAAGTGGATCAGGATTTATCTCTGGCCTTTTTGTGCCAGTAATGATGATCCTCATCGTTGTAGAAGTTTTTATGAGATATGTTCTCCACAGCCCGCCCATGATTGCCGATGAGTTCAGTGCCTATATGTTAGTTGCCCTCTCCTATCTTGGATTTGCCTATACCTGGCGGCAAGGAGGCCATGTCCGCATAGAGATTTTAGTTAACCGTTTGGCTCCTCGTACATCGCAAAAAATCCGTCTCCTGGGGTTAATCCTGGTCCTTATTTTTATGGTAGAAATGGATCGAGTGGCTTACAAGATGGTTGTCTATGCGTTAAAAATGAACCTCCGTTCTTCCACTTGGCTCATGTTTCCCTTATTCTGGCCGCAGTTAACTGTATTTCTCGGTTTTGTTTTTTTGACTTTGCTTATCGCCGTCGATCTGGCCAAGACGATTAATAATTTTTGGGGAAAGAGATAAAGCATAGGTGATATTTTGGATCTACAAGTTAAATCTTTTATTCTCTTAGGTGGGCTCACTTTATTATTAGCTCTGGGAATAGAGATTGGTCCAGCCATGGGCATAGTTGCTGGGTTGGGCCTAATTTTCTTTGTCCACCAGCCCTTGGATTATTTTGCCCGCTGCGCTTTCGATACGATGAATTCCTTCACTTTCACGGCTATCCCTCTTTTTGTCTTCATGGGCACTATTTATGCTCATACGGGAATAGTCAAAGATCTTTTTCGGGGGGCGGAAAAAATTTTAGGAAACATCCCTGGAAGCTTAGCCTCGGCCATGATAGTGGCTAACGCCGTTTTTGGAGCCATCTCTGGCTCAAGTTTGGCAGCTGCGGCCACTTTTGGGAAAATTTGTTTTCCAGAGATGGAGAAGGCGGGCTACGATCCCAAGATGTCTTTAGGAGCTATCGCCATTTCGGGCACTCTAAGCGTTCTTATTCCTCCCAGTCTTATAATGATTATTTATGGTGGCTGGCAAGATGTTTCCGTGGCCCGTCTTTTTGCTGGAGGAATTATTCCGGGGATTATCTTAACGTCATTTTTTATATTAACCGTGACCGTATTAGTAATTCTAAATCCTAAATTAGCTCCCCAAACGGGAGGAAGTTCTTTCCAAGAAAAAATTCAGGCTATTTTTAATTTGCTCCCTTTTATGATAGTTATATTTTTGGTCTTGGGTACAATTTTTGGGGGCATTATGACACCTACCGAAGCTGCTTCTTTAGGGGCCTTTCTCAGTATCATCCTTTCGCTCCTTTACCGCCAGATGAGCTGGAAAGCTTTAAGAGAAAGTATGTTAACGGCTGTAAACATATCCGCCATGATTGCTTTTGTGCTCTTTACGGCCCGCATGCTTGGTCAAGTTTTTCAATATCTTGGTTTGACCGAAGCCTTTGCTTCTTTTATGAGCGGTTTACCCTTGGGAAAATACACCATATTCGCTCTTATTTGCCTTATGTATCTGATCTTGGGGTGTTTCTTCGATGCCATTTCTATGTTAGTCCTCACCCTTCCGTTCGTGAGTCCCCTTATTAAAAATTTGGGATTCGATTTTATCTGGTTTGGCGTGACTTATGTGGTCCTAGCGGAAATTGGCTTAGTAACTCCACCCTTCGGCCTCAATCTATTCGTCCTCAAAGGCGTGGTTGGCAAATATGAGATTACCTATATATTTGCCGGAACGATACCTTTTTTAATTCCCGCGGGCATTTTGGTTGTCCTTTTGACAATTTTCCCAGAATTAGTTTTGTGGTTGCCTTCCTTATTGTATGCTAGATAAGTAACTAAAATTCTAACTTAAATTTGCATGACCACTTTATTAGCTTTCTTTTCAGGGTTCAAAAGAAGCTCAAAGGCTTGGGGTAGGTCAGATAAGGGAAGGCGGTGGGAAATTAGAGGAGCAAGTTGCACTTGTCCCTTACTGACCAAATTGATAGCAGTCTGAAAATCCCAGCAGTAACCACGGCTACCACGAATCTGGATTTCTTTTTGGACAAAGAGGTTCACGGGGAACCTAACTGTCCAAGGTTCTTCGAAAAGACCGATAAGTACACAGATTCCTCCTTTTTTCAAACATTCAGCACTCTGGCGCAAAGTTTTTTCCAGGCCCACAGCCTCAAAAGAACGATCAACTCCTAAGCCATTCGTTTCTTGAAAGATTTTGGCCAGACCATCTTCTTTTTCGGGATTGATGGTCCAAGATGCTCCTAATTCTTGGGCAAGCTTAAGGCGATGGTCTTGAATATCGATAATGAAGATAGAATTTGCCCCTGCTGCTCTAACTACTTGGAGGAGAAAAAGGCCAATTCCCCCAGCCCCAAATATGGCTACATTATGCCCCAGCGCTATTTCTGCTTTCTGCACGGCGTGCACGGCTACGGCTAATGGTTCAATGAGCGCAGCTTCTTCGTAAGGAATTGAATCCGGAATCTGGTGTACCCATTTTTCTGCGGTAATAAAGTAAGGCGTAAAGCCACCCTGACCGGCACTATATTGATAAGCAATATTTTGGCAAAGGTGGTATTCGCCACGAATACAAAAATAACATTGACCACAAGTGAGCACCGGCTCCACAACTACCCGATCACCGAGATTAACTTTACTTGCGCCAGGCCCTTTTTTGATTATATCTCCGGCTAGTTCGTGCCCGATAGCGGCCGGCAAAGAGGCCAAAGGGTGTTTCCCTTTGTAGAGATGTACATCCCCACCGCAAATGCTGCACGCTCGGACTCTAATGAGCACATCTTTTTCGCCCAGAGGTGGAAGAGTTCTTGCCCTAAATTCCACCCGCCCAGGAGCAGCGACTACGGCCATAGGATATGCTTCCATAGATCACCTTCAGTCTAATATAAAATCTTTTTTAGGGCCGAACCTGCGCGGCAAATCAAGAATTTCGCGAAATTCATCTACCACCAAAAATACTTGGGGAGGACAACCCGGGACATAATGAGGAAAGCTTTTATGTGCTCTTTGACATCTACCCATGGGTAATTTCAAATGAGGAGATGTTCTGCTTATTTTTCCTTCGGGACCTATAATTATTTCTATGGGCGGCAATTTCCCTCCAGGAATTTTCAGGGAAGCCAAACGCTCTAAGGCGAGGCGGAGGACGTTACGGCAAAAGTCACAAGCTTGACCATCAAGGAAATAGATATTTGGCTGTTTTATTTCTAAAGGGGCTGCGGCCCGGCGGAAGGCTTGAGTGACGGCCGTGATAGGCGTGCCGATAATTCTGATTTCTTTTTCATCCCCAACTCCATAGCCCATAGTATGGGCAAAAGTGAGAGCTGGTACTTCCTCAGGTTCTATACCCATTAGGCGCGCCGCGATTGTATCAACGGCCACAGCATCATAGCCGGCCATTAATAAATTTAAGCCTACTGGTGTGCCGGCCAGAGGGCCATCCCCTTCCATGGCTATAAGGCCATCGACTACGTGCAAATTGGGTTTCAAGATGGCATTTAGTTCGGCAATCGCCTTATTAAGGCCGAAATAATGAAATCGTTTCTTTTCCGCGTAAGTGGTGGTGCCTTTCAAGTTTTTCATGGCCACCGTTATCGTACTGGCTACATGCGTCTTCAGGACCGGAGCATTAATGAAAAAATCAGCTTGCCGCACAGCTTTGGAGATGGAAATACTTTTTAACATACTCCCCGGAGGAGTGGGGACTTCTTCGTATTCTCCAGCGTATAGATCTAAGAGACGGGCGCCCGTTTGGCGAGCCACTTCTTCATAGCCATTGGCGGCAAATGCTTTTTTAGTATCTAAGCCAATAGCTGTCCCTTCCGCGATAATTATTTCTGTCGGATTTGCTTTCTGGATTTCCTCAATCAGCGCCTGCATGAAGATAGGGCTGGTATGAATTCCTTTTTCCCAAAGGTTCTCTTCGGCCGTCAAGTTGGGTTTGATTAGTACTTTACTCCCCGGAGGAATAATTTGGGAAGCAGGACCGATGAGGTTAAAAAGTTCACTCATCATCTTCCGCACTTGGTTTAAATCTTGGCCATCTTTACCTTTTACTAAAGCCACTGAGGTAAGCATTTTTTCCCTTAATTTATAATTTTTACTTTTTATGCTCCTCCTTAGACTTACCTTTCGCAAAATTCTATTGCTTCCATGGGGCAGAGGGCGACGCAAAGACGACAACCATCACATTTGTCCGCATCAATATACAACTTCTGCTCTTTCACGAAGATAGCCTCATAAGGGCAGGCTTCCAAGCAGCGCAGGCATTTTTGGCATAAATCTGGATTGATCTTAGAAAGATAAAGAGTATCACCTGGAATTTTGCTGGGCGGAATGATTTTAGCCACCGATCTTCCTCTAAAATCGGATATGGAGTTGTATCCCTTGCTTTCCATCCAACCCGATATTTGTCTGAGCCAGCGGCGGACAATCTTATGACCATAAACAATTATGGCCGTACAAACCTGAACGGCTGTAGCTCCGCAGAGAATATAGGAAATTATATCTTCGTAAGAACCTATGCCAGCTCCGCCAATCAAAGGCACGGGTAATTTGGACTCCACAGCGCGGACTAACCACTTGCGGGTAATGGGGGCTTGCCAGAATCCACCGTAGCCGCCCATACCTCCCCAGTGAATAGGTTTTTCGGTCTCGATGTCTAAATAAAGTCCTTGAAACCGGCCCGTGAGTACCACTGTATCTACTCCACCAGCAATCATGCTTTTGGCAACTAAGATGGGATCGATACCTTCACCCACCACTTTGCCGATTAAGGGCAACGGCGTTCTCTGGCGTACTAAATGACAGATAGATTGGCATAATTCAGGGTTGCGGCCGGCGATCATTCCCGTGGGCTGATCTTTTTCTACATGGGGACATTGTAGATTAAGTTCGATCATATCCGCTCCGCTTTCCGTTACCAGATCAGTCAGTTTGGACCAGGTCTCTTGGTCTGTCCCGGCGATAGAAGCAATAACCTTGACATCGAAATCATGGGCTTCTTTTATGTACTCTTTCATCTTCGGCACATATTCTTCAGGTGGGGTAGGATTGAGACGTTCGGTGGAATAGAGGGAAAAGTAGCCGCCATCGTCGGCCGCTTGCGGATAGGCAATATGCCAGCGGGGGCGAGGTTGTTTCTGAAGCCATTCGGTATAACAGAGAGTTTTGGTCACGAAAGCGGCGGCTTCACTCTGGATGCATTTTTTGACCATATGGGCGCCATAAGTAGGGGTTCCGGAAGCAATAATGATCGGATTCTTTAGAGTCACCTCTTTAATTTGGACGCGCAAATCAGGCATGGCTCAGATTATCCTTTCTCTCGGCAAAAATTTTTTAAATCATAAAATAGCAAAAAATTTATTTAAATATTTTTATAGCATAGTTGGCGGACAAACGAAAATAAATTTAGCAAAGGGGGAAGGAGGGTAAAAGTGAGGGATTACGGGTAAAATTTATTTTAGTTCGAGAAAACTTAAATTGATTGCTATAATAAGAAAACTTGCTTTTTAGCTACCTCTACTTTGCAAAGAAAATAATTTTTTCAAAAGAAAGGAAAGTAAAGATGAAGACGAAAAGTGAGTGGCGTACCAAAAGATATTACCACGGCCCTTCTGGAGCTCACCGCCGGGCAGTTTATAAAGCCATGGGCTACACCACTGAAGATTTGGCGCGGCCTTTAATTGCCATCGTGAATTCTTGGGGCGAAGTGTGCCCAGGACACTATCATTTAGACAAATTAGCCCGCCTGGTGCGCGATGGCGTTTGGAAAGCCGGAGGAACGCCGCTGGAGTTCACGGCCATCTCGCAGTGTCCTACAGCCAGTTTAGGGGAACCTTCTATGCGTTATGATCTGCCCACGCGCGATCTTTTTGCTTTTGATATCGAAGCGATAATTGAGCAGCAGATCTTCGATGGTCTGGTAATCATCGTTTCCTGTGACAAGGTGGTGCCCGGGGCCTTGTTAGCTGCGGCGCGTTTAGACCTGCCTTGTATCATCCTTCCGGGGGGGTGTATGGAGTTAGGGAAATTTGGCGAGCGGCGCGTTACTCTTTCGGATTTAGATGAGTTAGTCTTTGGCGCGCTTCCCGAGGGGAAAGCAGACTTTAAAGTTATTGAAGCATTGGAAGATGTGGTCTGCCCTTCACCTGGAGCCTGTTCCATCATGGGGACGGCCAACACTATGCAATGCTTGGCGGAAGCCGTAGGGATGACCTTACCCGGAGCCGCTACCGCGCGCGCCGTATCCGCCGAAAGACTCAGATTGGCCAAAGCTTCTGGAGAAACCATTGTTCAGATGGTTGGCCAAGGAGAGAGTGCTCGAAAAATAATGGGGCCGGAGAATTTGGAAAATATGTTGCGGGTTTGTTTAGCTTTAGGCGGCTCCACTAACGGCATCCTGCACATTCTCGCCTTAGCTCGGGAATTAGGTTTAGAGAAATATATGCATATGGAAAAGGTGGACGAATTTAGCCGCACAACTCCCTGTCTGGCCAATGTTCAACCTGTTGGCCAATATTATCTTCCTGATTTTCACGAGGACGGCGGAATTCCAGCCTTGCTGGCCGAATTACACCCCCTCCTAAATCATGCTGCCCAAGCTGTAGGTGGAAGAACTATGCAGGACTGGATTAGATTAGGAGCATCATTAGGTAAGAAAAGTAAGCGGACCATTTTCCCATTAAAAGAACCCCTTCTTGCTCATGGGGGAATTGCTGTCCTAAAGGGCAATTTAGCGCCCATCAGTTCTTTGGCGCGCATGCTCAATAATACCATTCCTTTTCATCGGGGCCCGGCCCGGTGCTTCGATTCTCAAGAAGAAGCTTTAGCTGCTCTAAAAAACAAACAGATTAAAGAAGGAGAGGTGCTGGTCGTTCGCTTTGCTGGACCCAGAGGCGCACCAGGCATGCCCGATATTTATGCCCTCTTGGCGGGCGTGGTCGGCATGGGTTTAGAAGGAAAAGTAGCTGTGGTTACTGATGGGCGGTTCTCTGGCTTTGCGCGCGGCTTAGGCGTATGTCAGGTTTCCCCAGAGGCGGCTATTGGGGGACCTTTAGCTTTATTGCGGGATGGAGATATTATTACCATTAGTCTACCCGAGAGATCGTTGCAAGTGGAAATTTCGGCAGAAGAAATGGCCAAAAGGCGAAGTCACTGGACTAAACCTCCGCAAAGAAAGGCTCCGGGAATTTTGGGCCTCTTCGCCGAAAAAGCAGAGCAAGCTCATCAAGGAGCGCGCTTGGTAGCCAACCCAGCTCCATGGGAAGAAATATGAAAAAGGATCATAGGGATTATATTTCGCCTACGAATAGTATGAAACCGAATTTTCTTGACAATTAAATAAATTTTGCCGTAGAATTGCGGCCAGAAGAGGCCAAGGGAGGTGCAATAAATTTTTTAAGGAGGACCCCATGAGTAATGGTACATTTCCGATTAATATGCGGGATATTCGTTTTGTCTTATACGAACAGCTGGGTATCGAACGACTATGCGAGTTTGATAAATTCAAAGATTTTTCCAGAGAAACTTTTGATATGGTTCTGGAGGAGGCAGCCAAATTGGCTGCCGAAGTTATTGCGCCTTTAAATTCTATCTCCGACAAAGAAGGATGCACTTTTGAAAAAGGAAAGGTAAAAGTTCCCGCGGCTTTCCACGAGGCCTTCAAGAAATATTGTGCCGGAGGATGGATCGCGGCTTCGGTAGATGCTGAAGCTGGAGGCCAGGGTTTACCCGAATCAGTGGGCATTGCCGCGGCCGAAATGTTTGTGGGTGCCTGTTGTTCCTTTACCACATATCCTGGGTTGACACGCGGGGCTGCTAATTTGATTCAAAGTTTTGGTACTCCCGAACAGAAAAAATTGTTCTTGGAGAATATGTATAGTGGTAAATGGACCGGAACTATGTGCCTTACCGAACCGCAGGCGGGAAGTGCGGTCGGGGATATTAAAACTATGGCTAAAAAAGATGGTGATCATTATTTAATTCAGGGGACTAAAATCTTTATTACTGCAGGAGAACACGATTTAGCCGAAAATATCATTCATGCGGTTTTAGCGCGCACGGAAAATGCTCCACCTGGGGTCAAAGGGTTGAGTCTCTTTATTGTGCCCAAGATCCGCGTTAACCCCGATGGTTCTTTGGGAGAGCCTAACGACGTAAATTGCGGGGGCATCGAGCATAAGATGGGCATTAAAGGATCGGCCACTTGCACGCTCAATTTTGGCGATGAAGGCAAATGTCATGGATATCTTTTGGGGCAAGAAGGGCAGGGCATCCAGCTCATGTTCCAGATGATGAATGAAGCCCGTCTGGGAGTTGGGTTACAGGGGTTTGCTTTGGGCAATTTGGCCTACCTTTATGCCTTAAAGTATGCCAAAGAGAGAATCCAGGGAGTCGAGATCACCAGAATGAAAGACCCGACCGCTCCCCGCGTGCCAATTATTAAACATCCTGATGTGCGGCGGATGCTCATGACCATGAAGGCTTATACGGAAGGGCTGCGCGCTTTAATTTATCGCGCCGCCTATTATGCGGACTTAGCCAAAGTGGCTACTGATCCGCAGGAGAAAGAATTTTGTGAGAACATGGTCGATTTGATGATTCCGATCGTCAAAGCTTATTCGACAGATATAGCCTTTCGCCTAACCGAATGGGCCATCCAGATCCATGGCGGATATGGCTATTGTGGGGAATATCCAGTGGAGCAGCTTTGTCGCGATGTAAAAATTACTTCTATCTATGAGGGAACTAACGGGATCCAAGCTATGGATTTAGTGGGGCGCAAGCTTTCTTTAAAGAAGGGAGCCTTATTTTTGGGTTGGATGAAAGAGATCAATGGCTTTATAGAGAAGTATAAAAATCATGCTCATTTAGGCAGCGCCATCTCGCAATTAGAACAGGCCAAGAACACCTTGGTAAATGTGGCCATGCAATTTGGAAAAGCGGCGGCGGGGGGCGATATTCTTTTCCCTATGCTCCATGCTTGCCCATTTTTAGAGATATTTGGCGAAGTAGAGTTAGCTTATCTCCTCATTCAGCAAGCTTTGATCGCGGAGGAAAAACTGCAGGCCATTTTCGATAAATATGGAGCCGCTACACCTGAAGCTCAAAATAAATTAATAGAAGAACAAACAGAGGCAGCTTTCTACAAAGGCAAACTCTTTAATGCCGAGTTTTTCGTGGCCAATATTTTGCCGCACGTGCAAGCGCGAGCCACGACCATATTGAGCGGTAACCGCAGCGCTCTGTCTATCCCGGAAGCAGCATTTTAGTAAAACGAAGATAAATTATCTCCATTTCCAAGGAGGTGGCTAAGGAGCCACCTCTTTTATTTAGATGGAGAAATTGGGGAACAAAAGAGGTGGCTATGAAGCTTTCCTTGTTTTTAATGGCCACGACCTTTTTCTGGGGTGTGGCTGCTATCTTTGATAAATTGGCTTTAGGGAAAACTCCCCCACTTACTGGCTTAATGGTGCGCCAGTTTATTCTTACGGGGGTATTACTTTTCCTAGGCTTAGCCACCGGCCGGCTGGGTAATATGGCTACCCTGGAATGGCGCACGATTATTCTTTTCGGATTGAGTGGAATTTGTGGCGGGGCCTTAGGGCTGTGGACTTATTATCACGCTCTCCGCTTAGGAGGAGCTTCACTGGTGGTCCCCATAAGTGCCACCTATCCTTTAATAACTGTACTTTTGAGTTGGCTTATTCTTCATGAAGGACTAACCCTGCCGAGAATTATAGGGACCGTCTTCATCGTGCTGGGCATTTGGTTAGTCAAATAAGGAGTCTATTTTTCTTCCATGACCGAGAGGGACTCCTTTTTAGTGAATCGGCATCGGGGATAGTTACTGCAGGCAATGAAGGGCCCATAGCGGCCGCGCCGATAAACTAAGGGTGCTCCGCATTGGCTACAATTTTCGCCCGTATATTCAGGGCCGTTGTTTTCATTTGCGGCCTCGGCCGCAGAAATCCTTTTGGTAGTCTGACAGGTGGGATAATTAGAACAAGCTAAAAATTTACCAAATCTTCCGCTTTTGATTAACATAGGAGCCCCGCAATTTGGACATTCTTCTGTACTTTCTTCTTCTTGGGCCACTTCGAATTTCCCTTCGCCGTTGATCAAGATTTTTTTGGTATTTTTACAACGGGGATAGCGAGAACAAGCCAAAAATTTTCCGTACTTGCCATTTTTAATGACCATCTCGGCGCCACATTTTGCACATTTTTCAGCCAGGGCCTCTTTCTCGATAATTTCGATCTCTCCTTCTTCATTGCGCCGAAATTCTTTAGTATTGCGGCATTTAGGATAGTTAGCGCAAGAAAGAAATTGGCCATGGCGACCAAGTCTGATGACTAAAGAAGCCCCGCATTTTTCGCATTTTAAGTCAGTGGGCACGCCCTGTCCTTTTAAATCCTGCATCTTTTCTTTGGCATTTTCCAGGTTTTTCTGGAAGGGCTCGTAAAAATCCTCTAAAGCCTGCACCCAAGAAAGCTGTCCTTCTTCCACTTTATCCAATTCCTCCTCCATCTGCGCGGTAAATTGGACATCGAGAATATCTGGGAAGTTTTCCACCAACAAATCAGAAACTAAGCATCCTAATTCAGTGGGGTGCAGACGGCCCTTTATTTTGGTCACGTATTTTCTTTCTTGGATGTTGTCCAAAATAGTAGCATAAGTGGAAGGACGGCCGATCCCCTTTTCTTCCAATTCTTTAATGAGGGTGGCCTCTGTATAACGGGGGGGAGGCTGGGTAAAATGCTGTTCCGGCTTGAGTTCTAAGAGCTGCAAAACGTCGCCTTCAGTCAGCGGCGGAAGTTTTTCTTCTGGTTGCTCTTCTGAGCCATTATTTTCGTCCTCGGCCTCTATATATAAGGCCATAAACCCAGGAAATAAAAGAAAGGAACCCGTCGCTCGAAAAAGATACTTTCCCGCCTGAATATCCACGGTCGTTTGCTCAAAAATACCGGGATTCATTTGGCAAGCCACAAAACGCTTCCAGATTAATTCATAAAGGGCGAAGAGGTCCTTTTCCAGAAAAGGTTTTACTGACTCTGGATCGCGGCTCACTGAGGTAGGACGAATGGCCTCGTGAGCTTCTTGGGCCGTCTTTCTGCTCTTGTAGATTTGGGGATTTTCTGGCAAAAATTCTGGGCCAAATTTTTGCCGGATAAATGTGCGCACTTCCTGCAAGGCTTCCGGGGAAAGGCGCACGGAATCGGTGCGCATATAAGTAATAAGTCCTACCGGCCCTTCTTGACCAAGATCCACTCCTTCATAAAGTCTTTGCGCTAAAGACATGGTCTTTTTAGCCGGAAAGCGTAATTGCCGCCAAGCCTCTTGCTGTAATTGACTGGTAATGAAGGGCGGGGGAGGATTCTTCCGACGTTCCTTCTTTTCCACTTCTACTACGGAAAAAGTACACCCAGCCAGATCTTGCAGGATGATTTGCGCTTCTTGCTCATTCTTAATATCTGCCTTTTTAGAATTGATGCGGATTAAGTGCGCGGTAAAAGGTGGGGGCGTACTCCCGGCCAACTGGGCATGGATAGTCCAATATTCTTGGGGTTTAAAACTCTTGATCTCTTTTTCGCGATCGCAGATTAGACGGACAGCCACCGACTGCACCCGGCCAGCGCTCAAACCTCGTCTTACTTTTTCCCAAAGCAGAGGGCTAATCATGTAGCCGACCAAGCGATCAAGAATCCGTCTGGCTTGCTGGGCTTCATATTTATCTCGATTAAGACGCTCGGGATGGCGCATGGCCTCCTGTACGCCGCGGGGCGTAATCTCATTGAAGAGAACTCGATGAATCTTATTGGAGGGTTTCTTTAACTCTTCGGCAATATGCCAGGCGATAGCTTCTCCCTCTCTATCGGGATCAGTAGCAAGGTAAACGGCCTCCGTCTGTTCGGCAGCTTTCTTTATTTCTTTCAGGACTTTTGCTTTGCCTTTAATAATTTGATACTCGGGAATAAAACCGTTATCTATATCCACACCCAGCTTGTTTTCGGGCAGATCTTTTACATGCCCGACCGATGCTTTGATGATCCAGTCTCCCTTTAAATAATTAGCTATGGTCCGGGCTTTAGCCGGAGATTCCACGACCACTAATGACTTACCCATTAATACTCCTTTTACATGACCGCAGGCGAAATTTTAATTCCAGATTTATAGTTATTACTCTTGTCGTTTTCTTTAATTTAAATCTTAATTAGGCTCTTATAAAATTCATGCCCGGAAGCTGTTTTACATGGCCAGCCAGCTCTAAGGAAAGAAGAATGGCCAGGACTTTTGAGCTGGCCATCTCCGTGCGCGCGGAAACTTGATCGATATGCAGGGGCTGGCTGCTTAAAAGGGCATAAATTTTCTTCTCCTCCGGAGTTAATTTGGGTTCGACCGGTATTTCCAGAGGAGGGGAAATACTACTCAGAGGAACAAGCTCTTCTATTATATCTTCAGCACGCAAGACTAACTTGGCCCCCTCTTTAATAAGCCGATTCGTTCCTTCACTCCGCGGAGAATCTATATTTCCAGGAACAGCGAAGACTTCGCGACCTTGTTCCAGGGCAAAACGGGCTGTAATTAAAGAACCACTGCGCAAAGTAGCTTCCACCACGGCAACCCCCAAAGCCATACCGCTAATAACGCGGTTCCGAATAGGAAAATGGTCTTTATCCGGCGGAGTATCAAAAGGAAATTCAGTGATTACTGCTCCTTGCTTAGCCATCTGCTCATACAATTCTTTATTTTCCGGAGGATAGATGATATTCAGTCCACAACCCAGAACTCCGATAGTGCGCCCTCCTCCTTTGAGCGCTCCGCGATGGGCACAAGAATCTACTCCACGGGCCAGCCCGCTAATTACCGTGATTCCTACCCGACTCAACCCCCAGGCAATCCTTTCCGCTGCCGCTTTACCATAGGTAGTTGGATTCCGAGAACCTACTACGGCAATAGACTTTTGATCTTGGGGGAGCATTTTTCCCAAGACGTAAAGAATAGGAGGGGGGTCATATATTTCCTTTAGGTTAGGAGGATATTCGGGATTATCCCAAGATATTATTCTTACGCCCATTTTTTCAGCCAGGTTCAGTTCTTTCTCCACTAAGGGGCGCCAGGCAAACTTTTTTAAGTCTTCCGCAACTTTGGCCCCCACTCCTTCAATTCTTTTAAGTTCATGGAAAGATGCGCGAAAGACAAGTTCAGGATTACCAAAAGTTTGCACGAGGCGCTTATAAATAATGCTGCCCACTCCCGGGGCTAAGTATAAAGCCAATTTATGATAAAGCCCTTGTTCCATTTTTGCCGAAAAAAATCCTTCGCCTAAAAAAAGGAATGGCGGTTTAGACGGCCGCCCTCCCTGAATTTAATCTATTAATCGCGAATTTGATTTCCCTTATCGGGAATTCACTCAATCTCGGAAATTACTTCATCACCGGGGTTGATTTCCTGGGAAGAATTTGTAATTACTGCGGTAGAGCTTTCTTTTTGGACAGAAACTATTACCGCCTCCCCTATTTTAAATTTAGGTATTTGATTACCTTTATCTGATAGAATTTTTTCCGCCAAATGTCCAGGGCGGTAAATCTTAAAAGTATTACCCACGATTAGGCCATCCTGACTTCCGCGGTCTATAAAAATGTATTCCTTTAGAGTTATGTTTTCAGATTTATGTAAAGAAAACATTACCTGCCCTTTAATTTTTTTGTTAGTTCTGATCGAAGTTTCGGCAAGGGGCAGGAGAGGTGCGGAATAAATCTTGTCTCCGCATTCAATGGGCTGGGATGATTTATGAATCTTAGCGGTAATGATATTTCCTTCTCCGCCGAGAACAACTAATTCCCCAGGAATTAATACTAATCGACCCATATTTTTCTTAGTTTGGGGATGGATGACCACGTCCAAATGACGCCCGATAAAAAAATGATCACCGGGTTTGACGTTTTTTTGCGGCTCCAGTTTTATATAGACTACATCACCTAAAGTCGTATTGACCGATCCTTCCTGGCTGCCCACAATTTCTCCCCAATAAGGAATTTCTTGGGAGGTAATAAAAGGATAAACTTTTTCTTCCCTAGAGGGCATGGAAAAAGTTTCTTTGGGCGCCGCGATAAGGGGGGTAAAAAAACTTAGCCCGCCTATAAATAAAACCATAACCGTGATTACTTTTTCTTTCCTACCCATTTGTCACCCCCGAGAAATTATTTGACCTTATTTTGAACGATTCTCAATCGTTATGGCTAGGCAAAACTGAAGCAATATCATTCTTATATGGGAATACTGCGCCTTAATTTGGCGCTTGCCATAACTGATAACTATCGATTTGATAAAAATCACTCAACTTAGGTTAAGATTATTTGCTCAAAATTAAATTAACTTCCCCTATTGTCGTTTGTCAAGGTTAAATTTCTAACTTACCGTAATCCCTCGTCTTGCCTCTTTTTTCCAAAAGAGGGGTCTGGCCCGCCTCTGGCATAAGGCAGCGGCGCTCATTAAAATGAGGCGCTGGTTAACTCTTAGGTCCAGGCGGAGAAAATTAATTTTTTAAGGCAGGCCTGAGCCATATCAAGCTATTTGCCTAAAAACTGATCGATGGTCAAGTCAAAATGCTTGCCCACCTTCACTTTTCCAAAATAGTAATGTTTTAAAAGGAATAATCATAA
>JBNAWB010000046.1:0-19931 GCA_049699975.1 Thermodesulfobacteriota bacterium | reverse complement strand
CAGATCATTGTCCGCGACAAATATTATTACCACCGGATTTTGGAAGATTTTAGCAAGCGCTTAGTAACCATCATGGATCTAAATCGACTCTTGAATGCCTTAGCGGAGACGGTGGAAAAAAGTATGGGAATTAATAATGTTTGTATATATCTTTTTAACCAAGAAAAAGAAGTCTATCGTCCAGCCTTGGTCAGAAATTCTTTAATAGGTGATTATGTTAATAAACCTATAAAAGCCAATGATCCTTTTATTAAATTTATGCAAAAAAAGAGTGACGCCATCCTGCGGGTAGAATTAGATCGAGAAGAGCAAGATCCCGGCGCAAAGGAAGTACAAAAAATAATGGAGCAGATGCACGCTGAGGTGCTCCTCCCGCTAATCTATTCTGAGAGGTTGATCGGTTTTGTGGCTCTGGGGCATAAGGCTGGGCAAGAAATGTATTATCGAGAAGACCTTGACCTTTTGGTTACTTTGTCAAATCAACTGGCCATCGCTATCGAAAATGCTACCCTTTATGAAAATCTGAAAAAATCGCAAAATATACTAAGGCGTTCTGATCGCCTCGCCTCTTTAGGCACCCTAATTGCCAGCCTCGCCCATGAGATACGTAATCCTCTCGTTTCCATCAAAACATTTACCCAATTGCTTCCCGAGAGGATGGATGATGAAGAATTTCGGGATTACTTTCTCAAGGTGGCCGCTGGGGAAATTGACCGCCTTACTTCGCTCATCAATGAGCTTTTAGGGTTTGCCAAACCTTCAGAACCAAACCTCAAAGGAGAGGATATAAATGCCCTCATCGATCGGATGGGAGTTTTGATCGCCAATGAAGCTAAAAAGAAAAATATTACCCTTATAAAAAATTATGACCCGCACCTTCCATCTATAATGGTAGATGCGGAACAGCTCAAACAAGTCTTGCTTAATATCCTTTTAAATGCTATTCAAGCTATAGAAAAAGAAGGCAAGATCTGGATTGAAACGCGCGTAGTTCAAATCACTCATGAAGAAAAAACAGAACCATATGTACAGATCGAAATCCGCGATACTGGAATCGGTATTCCTCCAGAAAATATAGATCACGTATTTGATCCATTTTTCTCCACTAAACCTGAAGGAAGTGGTTTAGGATTAGCTATTAGCCACCAGATTATTCATGAACATGGTGGTTTTATAGATGTAGAAAGTGAAGTAGGCAAAGGAACGAGCTTCCGCATTAATTTACCCTTAAGAGATGGAGGAAAGAGTGCCTTCTGATGCGCCAACACGAAAAAGGAAAGCTCTTATAGCTGATCCCTCATCCAACATTCGCACTTCCGTGGGGATGATTCTTAAGGATGATTACACAGTCTTGACCGCAAATAACTTCCAAGAAGCGGTGGAAGTGGCTGAGCGGGAAGAGTTAGAAATAGTCTTAGCCGGAATCGATCTGCCGCCCGTATTTTATGAAGCATATTTTCAATCTTTGCGCAAATCTCGCCCCCGGCTGCCTTTACTTCTCCTCTTGGGGGAGAAAGCCATCGGGGGTAAAAAATTAAACTTACCTTGGAGCGATTGTCTTCCTAAGCCATTTTCCGTGCAGGCTCTACGCGAGAAGGTGCAAAACCTTATCTTAGAAAAAGACTTAGCGGAGAAGAAAAATGAACCCAAGCTCCCCGTGCCCGCTGAGGAAAAGATTAAAGCCTGGCTTTATTCTTCGCGCATGCCTGCAGATGTAAGAGAGAAAGTTTTTAAAGTCTCTTTTTCTTCATTCCCCGTCTTCATTCAAGGAGAAGAGGGCACTGGTAAAAGCGAGGTAGCAAAAGCAATTCATTTTCTCAGCCCGAACAAAGATCGGCCCTTTCTCCGTTTTTTTTGCCGCGGCCTAACTGCAGAAAAATTTGCGCAGAAACTCTCCTTCTGGTTAAAAAATTTCTACAAAGGGGAGAGTATAGCTTTAACCTTGTTCTTTGAGGAAGTGGAGAACTTGGATTGGGACATGCAGACCATCCTCTTAGACCTATGGCATGATCAAAGAATTAATTGGCCGGGGCTGGAGGAGATTGGCATCGAGGCGAAGATCATTTCCACCTCTATTTCATCTTTAGCTCAAGCTGTTTCGGCCGGTAAATTCAGAGGAGACCTTTACCAGACCCTGGAGATGTTACCCATTTTCCTCAAACCTTTACGGGAAAGGAAAGAGGAAATTCCGCGTTTAGCTAATGAGATTTTACAAGAACATAATCGCGAGTTAATTTCCAAAAAGAAGTTCTCTTTAGAAGCCTTAGAGATACTCCAACAATACTATTGGCCCGGTAATCTGAGTGAATTGGAGAGCTTGACTTTAAGGTCGGCCGTCTTGAAAGAGGGGGATATCCTTTTACCGGAGGATTTGATATTTAGCTTCGGGCGTCTGGAGCCGGAAGCGCTCCCGCGAACCGAAGTAAAGAAAGATAAAATTCACCCCCCCATTTCTATTACGCCGGAGGAAAAAGGGAATCTTTTTGATGCCACTCTTTCCACTTTAGCCCATGAGATAAAAAATCCTTTAGTAGCTATTAGCACCTTTGCTTCCCTATTACCCGAAAAATATGATGATCCCGAGTTTCGCTACCAATTTTCTAAAATAGTAAATTTAGATGTGCAGCGAATTAATGAATTATTGGAAAACCTTTTGGAATTCGCGCAACTTCCTCCTCCCAGATTACAGGAGAATTTCTTAAATCAGGCCTTAAGGGAGGTACTAAGGCGCAAGGAGAAATTTTTTAGAGAAAGAGGAACCGAATTAATTTTAGAATTAAAAGAAGATTTGCCTAATATCCTATTTGATGGGGCGCAGCTTGATTTTGTGCTGCGTAACGTTTTAGACAATATATGCAAACAAGAAAAAGGACCTAATAAGCTAAGAGTAGCGACTGATTATGGTGGCGAAGAACAGAAAAGATTTGTGGAATTAGATTTTTGGTATGATACAATTAATAACGTAACGAAGATGGCTAAAGCATTCGGAGAAGATGCGGGAGTTAATTTTGAGGAATTAAACCTGGCTTTGTCTTTAGCGCGGAAGGTTATGGTGCGCAATCGGGGAGATATGGCAGTAAGTCAAGAAGAAGGAAAAGGTACTACCTTAACTTTGAAGTTTCAAGTAGCAAGTTAAAAGATTATTTTTTTTATAACTTATGCGGCGAATTTTAATTGTCGATGACGAGGCAAGTGTAAGAGACTCCTTGCGGATGATCTTTAAAAAAGATTATCAGGTAATCCTCGCGGGGAGTGCGGATGAAGCCTTAGTAAAGCTGGAGAGTGAAGAACCAGAAGTAGTTCTTTTAGACATCATCATGCCTGGTAAAGATGGCATGGAGGCCTTAAAAGAGATGCGGGAAAGGCATCCCTCCCTCCCCATAATTATGCTCACGGCTACCAAGACTGTTAAAACCGCCGTGGAAGCTATGAAACTGGGAGCCTATGATTATATTACGAAGCCTTTTGATTTGGATGAATTAAAATTAGTTGTCCAAAAGGCCCTGGAAAGTCGTGATTTGAAAATGGCGAACCTTCGCCTCCAGGGTGAAGTGGAGGAAAAATACCAGTTCGATAATATCATCGGCAAATCTAAAGAAATGCGCGAGATTTACGCCACCATTCGCCAAATAGCCGAAAAAAATTCTACGGTCCTCATCCATGGCGAAAGCGGCACCGGCAAAGAATTAGTTGCTCGAGCTATCCATTATAATAGCCCCCGCCGGAATAAGCCCTTCGTGGCTGTTAATTGCGCAGCCATCCCCGAGACTTTGATCGAGAGCGAGCTTTTTGGCCATGAAAAAGGGGCTTTTACTGATGCTCAGGCCAGGCGGATCGGCCATTTTGAACTGGCCCATCAAGGGACCCTTTTCTTAGATGAGATTTCAGAATTAAGCCTGCCGACGCAAGCGAAGATCCTACGCGCTTTGCAAGAACGAGAATTTGTCCGCGTGGGAGGAGTGAAGACTATCAGCGTGGATGTGCGATTAATTTCGGCGACGAATAAGAATCTCGAGGAACTTATGGCCAAAGGAGCATTTCGGTCTGATCTTTATTACCGCATTAATGTGGTGCCTTTAACTATCCCTCCCCTAAGGCAGCGTAAGGAAGATATTCCTCTTTTAGTTAGACATTTTTTGGATAAGCACGCCGGCCCAGGGAAGAAAAAAATAACGCCAGAAGCTATGGATATATTAGTGGCTTATGATTGGCCGGGCAATGTGCGCGAGTTGGAAAATATAATTGAGCGAATCGTTGTCCTTTCTACTTCTGATGTAATTGAGCCGAATGATATTCCGCCTTCCTTGAAAATTAATTCGCGGGTGGAATTAATAAAGCTTGGTGTTTTGAACGGACGGATCTCTTTTGAAGATGCTGAAAGAGAGTTCGAAAAGGACATCATCTTAGAAGCCTTGAAGAGAAGTAATTATGTACAGACCCGCGCTGCGGAACTTTTGGGGATTAGTCGCCGCATCTTAAAATATAAGATGGATAAATATGGCATACCCGGAGACGGGGAAAATTAAGAAAGTATTTTTTTTTCGCGAAGCCCTTTTTTCTTCAAGAAGCTTAACTTTTCCTAAATTTTCCAGCCTTTTGCTATTCCTTTTTCCCCAAAAAGGAAAAAGGGTTTAGTAAAAAACTCTTAAGAGTTAGTTATTAGCCTGGGCAATATGAATTCCATTACTGAGAAACCAAAAAAACCAATTGTTTTATCGGCCAGTAGAAGAACTGATTTAGTTGCTTGCTATCCTGAAATTCTGGCCCAAAGGCTTCAAGAGTTTTCTCCGGAAAGAGTCCACTCCGTAGTAATCTGGACTAAAAATCCTGAGAATCTGATTAAAGATGGGTTATTAAAGGATACTTTAAAAAATTATCAGCAAATTTATATTCATCTTACCATCACTGGTATGGGCGGGAGTGAATTTGAACCTCTAATCCCGCCTTGGAAAAAAGTTGGGCAAATGATAGAGCCCCTAATTAAGCTCGTAGGTAACCCCCAACGTATATGTTGGAGGTTCGATCCCATCTTAATGGTTAAAGGGGTAGGGAAAAGTTATAGTAATTTCGATTTTTTTCCAGAAATAATGGCAAGTATAACTCCTTTGGGCATCCGCACATGTCGCCTAAGCTGGGTTTCTCCGTATAAAAAAGTATTGAGCCGCTTGGCTAGCCGAGGATGGTATCTTGTGCCGCAGACTTTGGCGGAGCAAAAAGAACAGGCAAGGAAAATTGCCAATTGGGCCAGGAGTAATGGAATGGAAATTTATTTTTGTGCCATGGAAGGTTTTCCTGGCTCTCGTTGTATTGATGGGTATTTGTTAAAAGAAATTCATCCCCAAAAATTAGATTGTTCTCTTAAAAAAGCTCAGGGACAAAGGCCGCTTTGCGGGTGTACGGAGAGTTTAGATATTGGATGGTATTCTCTGAAATGCAAGCATGGCTGTCTTTATTGTTATGCGTGCCCGTGAAAATAAATAAAAAAGACATAACCTTTCTCCGTTGGGAGAGTGTGTGCTAAGGTCAGCGCGAGGGAGCGCAGTGACCGTGGCGATCTCATAATAGGAAAAAGCTCATGATTAAATCAGTTCTTTCAAGTTTTCAGACTTGGGTAGGCTTAGTCATTATCATGGGGGCTGAAGTTTTATTATTTGCCGGCAATTCATTTGTGGCCGTTTATTTCACGCCCCTGGTTTGGAGTGGATATATTATTTTCATTGATAGCCTTATTTATCATCAAAAAGGAACTTCTCTTCTCCAGCGCCCTAAAGAATTATTATTAATGCTCCCCTTGTCCATTCTCTTTTGGCTAATCTTTGAGTTTTACAATTTTTTTATAAAGAATTGGTATTATGTGGGGTTACCCACAGATTTGCTCTATAGAGGAATCGGTTATGCGTGGGCTTTTGCCACAATTTGGCCTGCCATTCTCTTGACGGCGGAAGCTGTGCAAAACTTTTCCTGGATTTCGCGGCGAAGAATTAAACCTCTGGGCATTAAAAGAAATTATTTATATATCTCTTTGGCCGTAGGTATTTTTTGTCTCGTAATTCCTTTAATCGTTTCTGAAGAAGTGGCCCACTACTTGGCGGCTCCGGTCTGGTTGGGGTTTATTTTTTTATTAGAACCGATCAATTACTGGATGGGTAAAAATTCTTTATTCCTGAAGCTTGCTGGTGGAGATCCCCGGCCTCTTTATAGCCTGCTCCTTTCTGGTTTTATCTGTGGTATTCTCTGGGAATTTTGGAATTATTGGGCAGGCGCTAAGTGGCGTTATTCGGTACCTATCTTAGGTGATATAAAAGTTTTTGAGATGCCTATTTTAGGATATTTGGGTTTTCCTCCCTTTGCTATCGAATGTTATACTATGTATTACTTTGTAAAAAACCTTTTAATTAAAGCCAAAGTTCTCCCTGAATCCAATAGTAAAGGAATTTAAAAAATATGGTTCTTCTCAAATTTAGTTGCTAAAATTTGTCTAAGAATGTAATGCCCAATTCAAAAAGGAGCTGAAATTTATATTACTTCAGGATTAGCGCCCCCTCAGCCCTGCCCTGGGGAAGATTAAAACTTACTTCCCAGGGCAAGTCCTCTCGCCAGCGATACTGGGCCATAATGTCATCGCGAGGGAGCGTAGCGACCGTGGCGATCTCGTAATACCTGGAAATTAAAGAGATGGCCACGCTCCCCCGCCTCAAGTGCGGGGTCGCTCGCCATGACTATAAAGAGGACGAGACACATTCTTAACGCAGAAAGACGCTAAAACTCGACCAGGGGGGTCGGAATCTACTCGGACCGAAGTGAGGGGAAAATAATTTTCTCAACTATGAATTTTTTCACCTTTTGGTGGCGGATTACCAGCAAGGGCTGAATTTTATGAATTCTATAGAAAAGATTTTTAGCCCTAATGGATTGTTAGCGCAAAAGCTGAGTGCTTATGAACATCGGCCCGAACAGCAACAAATGGCCGAGGCCGTGGAACGGGCCCTAAAAGAAGAACGTTTTTTAATAGTGGAGGCCGGAACGGGAACAGGCAAAACGCTCGCTTACCTAATACCGGCTATCCAAAGTGGTCAGCGGATAGTTATTTCTACGGGCACCAAAACTCTGCAGGAACAACTCTTTTTTAAAGATATTCCTTTTCTGCGAAAAGAATTTGGCTGGGAATTTAAAGCTGCCTTTATGAAAGGAAGGAATAACTACCTCTGCCAGAGGAGGTATAAACTCTTTGCGGCTCAGCCTTTACTCAAGATTTTTGAAGAAATCACCTATTACCCTTTAATCAAAAAATGGGTAGGTAGGACGAAAACGGGCGATCGGGCAGAATTAACCGATCTTCCGGAAGACTTGGATTTATGGAAGGAAATTTGTTCCACCAGTGAAACCTGTTTAGGCCAGAAATGCGTAAGTTATGATCATTGCTTTATAACCCGCATGCGCCAAGAAGCCGCCGCCGCTGATATTGTTATCGTCAATCACCATTTATTTTTTGCCGACTTAGCATTGCGCCAAAGAGGATATGGAGAAGTTTTGCCACGCTACGAAGCGGTCATTTTTGATGAAGCTCATCAATTGGAGGAGGTGGCCACGCAATATTTTGGGATAATGGTCAGCAATTACCGTTTGGAAGAACTGGTGCGAGATATGCAGCGGGAAATGACCATGAGCCGGCGGTCGGATGGGGGATTAATTAAGCTGGCCGAAGAATTGCTGGAAAATCAGGAAAAATTTTTCAGCTTTTTCCGCACTTCCGAGACAAAGTATCGCCTGCAAGAAAAACACTTTTATAGGGAAGTAAAAGAAAGAGCCCAAAAAGTCTTGACTAATCTATCTTCTATATCAGCCCATATAGAGGGAATGAAGGAACCGCCAGAAGGTCTGCAAGCTATAAGTCGGCGGGCCCAGGATTTGCAAACAGAGCTTTGGGGAATTTGCAGCCAAAATGAGGAGAGATTAGTTTATTGGTGTGAGATCCGCGGCCGTGGAATTTTTTTGCATGCTTCGCCAGTGGAGATTGCTGCGGAGATGAAGGATTATTTATATACCAAAGTGCGGACCATCATATTTACTTCTGCCACCCTTTCGGCCCGGGGCCATTTTAATTTCTTTAAAACGCGCTTAGGATTAACTGATGTAGAAAACGATAAAATTGAAGAGTTGATTTTAGCTTCCTCCTTCGACATGGCCCGGCAAGCTTTACTATATTTACCCAAAACATTACCAGATCCTAATGAAGCTAACTTTGTCCATCGAGCGGCAGAAGAGATTTTTGAGATTCTCATGCAAACTAAAGGCCGAGCTTTTGTTTTATTTACGAGCATAAAGAATATGGAAGAAACTTACCGCCTCCTGCGTCCGCGTCTGCCTTTTACTTGCTTCTTGCAAGGAGAAAGACCAAAGAGCGTCCTCATTCAAGAATTCAAAGAAGACGTCCATTCGGTTCTCTTCGCGACCGCCAGTTTTTGGGAAGGGGTAGACGTGCGCGGCGAAGCCTTGAGCTGCGTAATTATAGATCGGCTCCCTTTTTCTTGGCCTAATGATCCAATTATGGAAGCCAGGCTGGAAAAGATCGCCTCGGCTGGCAAAAGCCCTTTTTGGGAATATCAAGTTCCCGGGGCGATTATTCTGCTCAAGCAGGGTTTAGGCCGGTTGGTGCGGACGCGTCAAGATAGAGGGATATTAGCCATTCTCGACCCGCGGCTGTGGACTAAAAATTATGGCCGGGCATTTATAGAAAGCCTGCCTCCTTGCCCATTTACCCATGAGCAGAAGGATATAAGCGAATTTTTTGCCGCTGGGAATAGGGAATCCTCTTGAATTTTTAATTTAAAAATAACTATAAATTGACTAATAAGATGAAAAATCGGCAAAATAAATGGACGACGGGTTCGTAAAAATTGACTAAGGGGGTATTTCATATTATAATTATTTTAGCCGATAAATTTATCAAGCAAAATGGCAAATTTTTCGCATGACGGTCCGCATTTTAGAAGGCGAAAATATAAAAGCTTAGGGGAGGAAATAAAATGGGAAATATTCCCGAAGATGAGCAGATCAAAATACCTGAAATTTTACCACTATTGCCAGTCCGCGATACGGTAATATTTCCTTATATGATACTGCCATTATTTGTAGGGCGGGAAAGTTCGATTAAGGCGGTGGATGAAGCTTTAGCCAAAGACCGGATGATTTTTTTGGCGACCCAAAAAGTGGCTACGGAAGATAATCCTACACCCGCCGGAATTTATACAGTGGGCACGGCGGCCATGATTATGAAAATGCTCAAACTTCCTGATGGGCGAGTGAAGATTTTAGTGCAAGGGATAGCCAAAGGGATTATTAAAGAGTATATTCAGGAAAAACCCCTCTTCGTCGTGCGCATCCAACGGGTAGTAGAACCTCCAATGGAAGAAATTTCTCTGGAAGCCGAAGCGCTCATCCGGACGGTAAAGGAGCAGAGCGAAAAAGTTCTTTCTTTAAAAGGCATCCTTTCGCCAGATGTTTTAGCCATTTTAGATCAGATCGAAGATCCCGGTAGATTGGCTGATTTGGTCGCTTCCAATTTGAAGTTGAAGATTGAGGAAGCGCAGAAGATTTTAGAAACTTTTCATCCGCTGCAGCGTTTGAAGAAGGTAAATGAATTTCTGGCTAAGGAAGTGCAAGTGTCGACGATGCAGGCAAAAATTCAATCGCAAGCGCGAGAGGAGATGAGCAAGACGCAGCGGGAGTATTTCTTACGGGAGCAGTTAAAAGCTATTAAGAATGAATTAGGTGATATCGACGAAAAGACCCAAGAAATTAATGAGCTGAGAGAAAAAATCAAGAAAGCTAAAATGCCCCCGGATGTGGAGAAAGAAGCTAACAAACAACTCAATCGCTTGGAACAGATGCATCCCGAGTCGGCAGAGGCTACTATTGTGCGCACTTATTTAGATTGGTTGGTAGAACTACCTTGGAGTGTCAGCACCGTAGATAATTTAGATATAAAGAAGGCTAAACAAGTTTTAGATGAGGATCATTACGATTTAGAAAAAGTAAAAGAGCGCATTTTGGAGTATTTGGGAGTCCGAAAACTTAAAGAAAAGATGAAAGGGCCTATTCTTTGCTTTGTCGGCCCTCCCGGGGTAGGAAAAACTTCTCTAGGCAAATCTATAGCTCGAGCCTTAGGTAGGAAATTCACCCGGATTTCTTTGGGAGGAATTAGGGATGAGGCTGAGATTCGGGGCCATCGCCGCACTTACATTGGCGCTTTGCCTGGACGGATAATTCAGGGTATAAAAAATGCGGGCTCAAACAACCCGGTTTTCATGCTTGATGAGATTGACAAAGTAGGGACAGATTTCCGCGGCGATCCTTCGGCTGCTCTCTTAGAGGCTCTTGATCCTGAACAGAATTTTGCCTTCAGCGATCACTATCTAAACGTGCCTTTTGACCTTTCTAAGGTAATGTTCATTACTACAGCTAATATTCTTGATCCCATTCCGCCGGCCCTCAAAGACCGTATGGAAGTTATTAATCTGGCTGGCTATACCAGCGAAGAAAAATTAAAGATCACCAAGCAATTTTTATTGCCCAGGCAGTTAGAGGAGAATGGGATTAGTAAAGAGATCCTCTCAATAAGTGACGAAGCCATTCTTAAAATAATTTCTGAATATACCAAAGAGGCGGGCGTCCGTAATTTGGAGCGGGAAATAGCGGCTATTTGTCGGAAAGTGGCCCGGAAGATTGCGGAAGATGAGAAAGGGCCTTTCCATGTAACGGCCTTGAATCTGCATAAGTATCTGGGGCCGCCTAAATATTTGTCCGATGATGAGCTGGAGACTAATGAGATTGGCGTAGCCACTGGTTTAGCTTGGACTTCCGTAGGCGGAGAAATTCTGCATGTGGAAACTACCACTATGAAGGGTAAAGGTAATCTTACCCTTACTGGCCATTTAGGCGACGTAATGAAAGAGTCGGCTCAAGCTGCCCTCAGCTATGCCCGCTCGAAGAGTAAAGAATTTAACCTCGATCCAGACTTCTATGAAAAACTCGATGTCCATATCCATGTACCGGCAGGTGCTATTCCGAAGGATGGTCCATCAGCGGGAGTAACCATGGCCACTTCGCTTATATCGGCGCTGACGAGAATCCCAGTCCGGAAAGATGTAGCTATGACTGGAGAGATTACCTTGCGCGGAAGAGTGCTGCCTATCGGAGGTTTAAAAGAAAAAACCTTGGCGGCCCTGCGGGCTAAGATAAAGAACATAATTATTCCCGAACAAAATAGGAAAGATCTGGAAGAAATTCCCGCCTATATTCGGCGCAAAGTGAATTATTATTTTGTAAAGAATATGGATGAGATTCTCAAGATAGCTCTGGTCCCCCAAAAAGCGGAAACTGCTACCGAATTTCCTAAAGAAGGAAAGGAAGAAAAGAAAGATAGGCTGGAACCTCATTCCCTTCCTTTACCTGTATGATCCATCAGCGCGGATAGCTTAGTGGAACTTCGAGAACTCGGTGAATTTGGCCTTATCGCCAGAATAAAAGGAAAGCTTCCTCCCCCTGCCCCGGGTGTGCTTAAAGGGATTGGAGATGATGCAGCAATTTGTTCTTTGGGTAAGGACAAAGCGCTCGTTTCTACCGTGGATCTCTTAGTGGAAGGGATCCACTTCGACCTTTCCTATACGCCCCCTTATTTCTTAGGGCGCAAATCGTTAGCGGTTAATCTAAGTGATTTAGCAGCCATGGGCGCCAAACCGCTCTATGCTTTAATTTCTATAGCCCTGCCGACTCGTCTAAATGTAAATTTTATCGACGAATTTATTTCCGGCTTTTTGGAGGTGGCCAAAGAAAGTAGGGTGTCCCTGATCGGAGGTGATACTTCGGCATCTCCTGATAAGCTCTTTATTTCCGTTACTCTTTTGGGAGAAGGGGCAAAAGAAAAACTAATCTATCGGCAAGGAGCTGCAGTAGGAGATGATATATACATCACCGGGACTTTGGGCGATTCCCTTTGGGGAATGAAAATTTTGCAACAGCAGAAAAAAGAATCTTTTTCTGAGGCAGAATCTTTTTTAGTAGGGCGCCACTTAAATCCAACAGCCCGCGTAAAAGAAGGGCAAATAATTGCCCAGAGAAATCTAGCCCACGCGATGATCGATGTGAGTGATGGCCTTTTATCAGATCTGGGGCATATATGCACCGAGAGCAAAGTAGGAGCTACTATTTGGGCCGAAGAAATTCCTTTATCTTCCGCATTAAAGATATTGGCGAAAGACAAAGGAGAGCCGCCCTGGAAAATTGCTTTGCTGGGGGGGGAAGATTATGAACTTCTCTTTACCGCCCCGGCAGAGAAGGCTGCGGAAATCCAGGAGCTCAACAAAGAATGGGATTGTGGCGTTACCAAAATTGGCAAAATAGAAATCTTGGCGCATGGTTTGGTAGTCAAAGATGCCCATGGAGTAATAGATATTAGCCAATACCAAGGATATGAGCATTTTGCAGAAAGTTTTCCTCTTCCTTTTGAACCCTCCCCGAGGTGAAACCTTTTGGACATTGACGCTCCTTTGAGATTTTACCTCCTTTTCTTCCTTTTTTGGGGATTAGTCTTCTTCACTTTAGCAGAGGCAGCCCTCTTTGGTTTAGGGCGTCTGGGATTAAAAAAATTAAAAGATACAAATCATCCAACCTATCCCCTTTTGGAGCGTCTGCACAGTTCTCCCCGCAGATTAATAATTTCTCTCCTCATTGGCAACGAAGCTATGAATGTGGCTATTACCTCTTTGGCCTGTACCTTGTTCATCTCTTTTTGGGGAGAAGCGGGGAAATATATCACCATCCCGCTCGTGATTTTTACCATTCTTCTTTTTGGGGAGGTAATCCCTAAGACTATAGGGGTTAATTACGCCCCTAAAATAGCTCCCGCTCTGGCCGCCGCCTTGGCCCGCTATATGAGTTTTATAGTTCCCATACGCTGGCTTTTGGAATCAGTGGTCAACGGTCTGATGAAAATCTTTCGCATCCGTATAGAATTTTCCCCATCACCTCTGACGGAAGAAGTCTTTAAAGAATTGGTAAGCTCCGGACAAAAAGAAGGAAGCCTGGAGGCCGAAGAAAAAGACTTAATCTTTAAAGTTTTTAGATTTACTGACCAAACAGTGAAAAATATTATGACCCCTCGAGAAGCAGTTTTTGCCCTGCCGATAACCGCGAAGATGGAAGAGGTAATAGAAGCTTTAAGAGAACACCGCTTTTCTCGCATTCCGGTTTATTCGGGAGACTTAGACCATGTCACCGGCATCCTTTATGCCAAGGATCTCTTGCGCATGCGGCGGCCGGAAGGAGGCTTACGCCCTCTTTTAAGAAGGGCTTATTTTATTCCCGTGAGCAAAAAGTTAGACGATTTATTCTGGGAAATGCGCAAGCAGAAAATTCATTTGGCCATAGTGGTAGATGAGTTTGGGAGGTTGGCTGGCGTAGTTACCTTGGAAGATTTATTAGAAGAACTCTTTGGAGAGATATATGATGAGCTTGATTTGGAAAGGCAAAGGCGGAGGAAGAAGAGAGAAAGAAGATGATTTCTTACTATAGTCTGGGGATAACTATCTTTATTTTCATAATATTTGAAGCATTTTTCTCGGGGGCGGAGATTGCTTTAGTAGCGGCCAATCGCCAGAAACTCGGTTCCTTAACTCAAAGCAGTTCCCGTATTTCTCGTTTGGCCCAAAAGATTATTCAAGAACCTGCTTGGTTTCTTTCCACCACATTAGTAGGTAGTAATCTGATGGAGGTGGCTAATACAGCAATAGTGACTTCCATCTTTATTAGTTTTTATGGAAATAAAGGAGACCTCTATGCTTTCCTTCTGCTCACTCCTTTGATTCTCATTTTTGGAGAAATATTTCCCAAGAGCCTTTTCCAAGCGAAAGCGGACAAGTGGATTTTAAAAATTGCCCCTTTAATTTGGTTTTTTTCGATGGTTTTATTTCCTTTAGTTTGGTTAATGTCCAGAGTAACTAGTTTAGTTTTAGGGGTTCTGCGCTTAAAAAAGGGGGAGAACCCTTTTCTTTCGCGGGAAGAGCTCCAGCTTATTTTGCAGGCCGAAGGCGAGCAATCCGATATGAAGCCCTTGGAAAAAGATATGATTCACCGCATTTTCAGGTTCTCCCAGACGAGAGTAAAAGAGGTTATGATTCCTTTAGTGGATGTGGTGGGTTTGGAAGAAAAGGCTACTATCGGCGAGGCCTTGGACCTAACCAGACAAGAAAATTATTCCCGTTACCCGGTTTTTCGCGAACGGGTGGACAATATAATTGGCCTTTTGCATAGTTTTGATCTTCTCTTGTTGCCCAATAAAGAAGGAACCATTCAGCCTCTTATCCGCCCCATCTCCTTTTTTCCAGAAAGTAAGCCCATTGATGAAATTTTACGGGAAATGCAACGCCATCAGGAATCGATGGCGGCGATAGTTGATGAGTATGGAGGAGCAGTGGGCATTGTGACCGTCGAAGATATCCTCGAGGAAGTAGTGGGCGAAATTG
This sequence comes from Thermodesulfobacteriota bacterium, assembly GCA_049699975.1. Classification (GTDB taxonomy): domain Bacteria; phylum Desulfobacterota; class SM23-61; order SM23-61; family SM23-61; genus CAZAGD01. Next base: position 5,409 of record JBNAWB010000046.1, on the reverse strand, counting down.
AAGATGAATATGATGCCGGCCCACCTCTCTACAGAAAAGTGGGCCCTAAAAAATTTATTGTCAATGCCCGCATGGAAATTGACCATTTAAATGAAGCCTTGAAAATCAACCTCCCTAAAGAAGATTATGAAACTCTGGCCGGCTTTGTCCTTGAGAGATTAGGGCGTATTCCCTCTATAGGAGAAAGCTTCCGTTACCAAGGAATTCTCTTCGAAGTGCTCAAGTCCGATGAGCGTTCCATCTCCGAAGTTTTAATAACTTTAAAAGAATGATATATTAAATTATTTACGGCTTCCTTAAGATATCTTATGGATAAAATGGTTAATCCGGATATTTAGGGAAGTCAGAAGGTGATTTTTTTTGAGTTTATTTAAGGTAGAGGGGGTGAGATAAATGAACGTCGATTACCTAAGGAAGCTTTTGCAAGATGTGCAAAAAAAGAAAATTTCCGTAGAAAAAGCCCTCCAAGAATTAAAAACGCTTCCTTTTGAAAAAATCGATTGCGCCACCATAGACCATCATCGCCCGCTCCGCCAAGGTGCTCCGGAGACTATTTTTGGGGAAGGGAAGACAGCAGAACAAATTCTGGCCATAATGGGAAAAATGGTCGAGAAAAAGAATAACGTCCTGGTCACCCGCTTAGATAGGGATAAAGTCGCCAAAATAAAAAAAGCATTTCCCCAGATCAAGTATTATCCTCAATCACGGGTATTGACCTTACTAAGCCATCCGATCAAAATAACTGGACGAGGAACTATTTTGGTGGTTTGTGCGGGGACTTCGGATATCCCGGTAGCGGAAGAAGCTATCGTTACTGCCCAAATGTTAGGGAATAAAGTAGATCATCTTTATGATGTGGGGGTAGCGGGCATTCATCGCCTCATGAGTCAAAAAGAAAAACTCTTCGCGGCCCAAGTTTTGATCGTCGTAGCGGGAATGGAGGGGGCTTTACCCAGCGTGGTGGGCGGCTTGGTTGACCGTCCCGTTATTGCCGTCCCGACGAGCATTGGTTATGGAGCCAATTTTGGAGGAATTGCTCCTTTGCTCACGATGTTGAATTCTTGCGCCTCGGGAGTGGCCGTGGTAAATATCAATAATGGCTATGGAGCGGCTTATGTGGCCAGTTTAATTAATAGACCATGAGTAAACCAGAAGGCAATTTAGCAGACAGTCTTTGTTTTTAAATGTAGGGAAATAAAATATAGATTTTAAAAAGGGTAAAGATGAAGATTCTTTATTTTGATTGTTTTTCAGGAATAAGTGGTGATATGGCGTTATCGGCTCTTCTCGATCTTGGGCTTCCCGAAGAGAAATTACGCGAAGAATTGGCCAAACTGGGGGTGGAGAATTATTCTCTCTATGTGTTTCCAGGCCAGCGGCAAGGCATTAAGGCTTTGGGCGTGGAAGTAAAAGTGGGGCCCCAAAAAGAAGATCATCGCCATTTCGGTGATATTCGCGCATTAATCGAAAAGAGTTCTTTATCGCCCGAGATTAAAAATCTGAGCTTAGCCATTTTCCAGCGGGTGGCCGAAGCCGAAGCCAAGATCCATAATCAGCAGATAGAGGAAGTCCATTTCCATGAAGTGGGAGCTGTAGATTCTATTGTGGATATTGTGGGCGTAGCTATAGGCATTGATTTTTTCCGGCCGGATAAGATTTTTTCATCGGAACTGCCCGTAGGCAGAGGATTTGTAAATTGTCAGCATGGTCGTCTGCCATTGCCTGCCCCAGCTACAATGGAAATATTAAAAAATTATCCAGTAAAAGGCGTGTCCTTAGAGGAAGAACTGGTAACACCCACCGGAGCAGCTATCATAGCTGCTTTAAGCAAGGGGGTGAGTACTTTACCAAATATGAAGGTGGAAAAAATAGGCTATGGCCTGGGCAAGAAAGATTTTCCAGATCGGCCAAACCTTTTGCGCCTTTTCTGGGGAGAAGCTTACGATCTATATCTAACGGATCGCGTTTTTATCTTAGAAGCTAATATCGATGACATGAATCCTGAATTTTATGGCTATCTAATGGAAATTCTTTTTGAGGCCGGAGCATTAGATGTATCTTTAAGTCATCTAATTATGAAAAAAAACCGACCCGGGACATTACTGCGCGTCATTACTCAAGAACAAGATTTAGATAAGCTAATCGAGATCATTTTGCGGGAATCAACCACTTTAGGGGTGCGCTTCTATGAAGCCCAGCGCAAGAAACTACCCCGCGAGATAGTAGAAGTGGAAACTAAGTTTGGTAAGGTGCGGGTAAAAGTCTCGGGAGATTTGCGCTTTCAGCCGGAATATGAAGATTGTAAAAGAATTGCTCTGGAAAAAGGAGTTCCTATTCAAGAAGTATATAAAGAAGTTTTAAAAAAGGGATTATAGGTTGGGGAAGAAGAGAGGAGCTTTCTATGACCATAGATTGGGAAAAAGTTAGAGCAGAGGCTGTAGAGATATTGAGCAAGTACGTGCAGATCGAAACCACCAACCCCCCGGGTAAAGAACTCGCCGGGGCTATTTTTTTGCAAGAACTTATAAGAAAAGAAGGGTTGCCCGCGCAAGTATTAGAATCAGCGCCAGAAAGAGGAAACGTTTTTTCTCTAATAAAAGGAAGGGGGAATCTCTTGCCCTTGATCCTTTTGCATCATATAGATGTGGTCCCGGCCGAAGCTGAAAAATGGAAACATCCTCCTTATTCTGGAAAAGTGATAGACGGCGAAATTTGGGGCAGGGGTACGCAGGATTGTAAATCATTAGGAATAGTTGAGCTGATGGCTTATTTTTTGTTAGCGCGCGAGGGTTTCAAACCCCGGCGGGATATTGTGTATTTGGCTACGGCTGATGAGGAAGCCGGTGGGAAATGGGGTGTAAAGTGGCTTTGGGAAAATCATCCGGATTTATTGCGAGCCGAGTATGTAATCAATGAAGGAGGGGGTTTGGGGATGGTTCTGGGCCAGCGTCATGTTTATACTTGCCAGACGGCGGAAAAGGGAATTTGCTGGCTAAAGCTTACTTTTCGAGGAAAGCCCGGACATGGTTCCGTGCCCCATGACGATAATTGCGTGGTAAAAATGGCTAAGGCGATTGAAAGAATTTCTAAATATCGCTCTCCCCTGCGCCGAACTTCGACCACAGAAAATTTCATAAAGGGAATAGCCGAGGAATTAAGTTTTCCACGTTCCTTTTTAACTAAGCAACTTTTAAACCCGCTCTTATCGGGCAGAGTAGAAAAATACATAAGTGATGCTGGCTTAAGGGGTATGGTGGGTGCTATTCTACGTAATACTTTTGTGCCCACGGTGGTGCAGGCAGGACAGAAGACCAATGTTATTCCCAGTGAATGTTCTTGCCAAGTGGATTGCCGTATCCTTCCTGGCGTGGAGCCGGAGATGGTGAAAAGAGAGATAAATGAATTGCTCGCTGATTTAAAAGATTATGAGGTAGAAATTATAGAAACTTCTCCTGCTTCTGAATCTCCTATAGATAATCCCCTGTATCAATCAATTGCTAAAGTATTAAAAAAACTGGATGGGCAATCTAAGCTATTGCCCACCATGCTCACGGGCGCCACCGATTCCAGATTTTTCCGGAATAAAGGGGTAGTGGCTTATGGGTTTCAGCCAATGACGCCCGTGGAGAAACTGGCGGAGTTTTTAGGGCGCGTGCATGGGCATGATGAAAGAATTTCAGCCGATTGCCTTCTCTTTGGGATCAAAGTGCTTTACGAATTGCTAAAAGATTTTTGCGCGTGAATAATTTCCTCCTTTATCGTCTTTAGAAAAATATGGTAAATTCATTTAGAATTATGAGGGAATAGATCTTGGGGGCATGTGGCCGGATTGATTTTCTAATGATTATGCAAATAATGTTGGGTCAAGGGCCCGCTCCTTGTCGTATTTAGCTCATTTTATTTAGAAAGGATAAAGCGAATGGACTTTTTAAGAACTTATCAAGTGCGTTTTCCAAAAGGAATCCATTTTGGCTTGGGTATGGCTGAGAAAATAGGAGAAATAATCCGTAGCTTCGGGGCTAAAAAGGCTCTTGTGGTTACTGATAAAAACCTGGAGACTTCAGGGATAATTTCCAAAATTTCTAAAAGCATAAATGATACTGGCTCAGCTACGGTCTTATATGACCAGGTGGTAACCGAACCAACCACGGATTATGTGGAAGAGGGGCTAAATATTTACCAGAGAGAAAAATGTGATTTAGTTATCGGATTGGGCGGAGGGAGTTGCCTGGATGCGGCTAAAGGAGTTGCTCTTCTGGCTACGAATGGAGGTATGCTACAAGATTATGAGGGACGGGGCAAGGTAAAAAAGCCCAAAGCGCCGCTTGTGGCTATTCCAACCACGGCCGGAACTGGTTCGGAAGTAAGCTGGGGCGCTGTTTTTACCGATAAGAAACGGCAGGTTAAGTTCATCGTGCATAGTCCACTACTTATTCCCGAAGAGGCCATTGAAGATCCACTCTTGACTTTATCTATGCCCCCATCCATCACTGCTTCTACAGGAATGGATGCTTTAACTCATGCCATTGAAGGTTTTATTTCCTGGCGAGAAGCCAATTTGGGCTATGGTCCTCCACCGCTCACTCATTATTTTGCCTTGCCGGCCATAGAATTAATCAGCCAAAATTTACGTCAAGCCTGGGCGAATGGCCGAGATATTGCCGCGCGGAGCAATATGCTCTTGGGGCAGTTGCTGGCCGGATTTACCTTCGGCAATACGGGAACTGCTTTGGCCCATGGAATGGCCCGTCCCTTAGGAGCTTATTTTCACGTGCCCCATGGCTTGGCCAATGCCATCGTGCTCCCCAAGGTTATGGAATATACGTGGGTAGCTGTCCCGGATAAATTCGCCCAAATTGCTCGAGCCATGGGTGAGGAAATTACCGGACTTTCGCTCACAGAAGCGGCGCAAAGGGCTGTGGAAGCTGTGAAAAAATTATGCCGCGATATTCGGATTCCGCGGCTTAGTGATTTGAGCATAAACAGAGAAGAGTACCAAAAAGTTATCGAGCAAATGGCTAAAGATGGTCTAGATTCAGGTACCCCGCAGGTAAATCCACGGTGGCCCACAAAAAAAGAGATTGTCGATCTTTTCAATTTGATATATGATTAAATTATTGAATATTGAATAATATTGATGCTCACCCTCTCTCCTTGCAGAGACACCTTTCCTCTATGCGGCTGTGTCGCAATGGAATGGAAGACCAGGAGAAGACCGGAGGCAGGCCGGGGGCCTGCCTCCGGCCCTTTCAGCCAAGGGTAACAATCTATTAATTGTGACACAGCCTCTTTGGGAAGAGTCGCTAAAACTCGACCAGGGGGAAGGTCGGAATCGACTCGTACCGAGGTGAGGGGAATAAAAATTTCTTTTTCTATCTTTTCGTGGGGGCATAGCTCAGCTGGGAGAGC
>JBNAWB010000045.1:0-19974 GCA_049699975.1 Thermodesulfobacteriota bacterium | reverse complement strand
CGGGTTTGAGGGCGTTGAAAAGCTGATTAATATTTAAAACCGGTACTCCTTGTAATTCGGCTACTTTATTTAGATTAAAATCATTAGTGATAATCTTAGCCTTCAAATCTTTGGCCAAGGCGATCAGCTTGGCGTCCACTTCCTGAATTTTAGGGTAATCTTGATCAATTATTTTTACTTCTACGTTGGACTGCTTCTGCATCCTATTGAGAATATCTAATCCCCTCCGTCCCCGGCCTCTTTTCAGAGGATCGGAAGAGTCAGCGATGTGTCTTAATTCTTGAAGGATAAACTGAGGAATGATAAATGTTCCCTCCATAAATCCTGTATCGCAGATATCCGCGATGCGCCCATCGATGATTACGCTGGTATCTAAGACTTTATGGCTATTACTCCCCGAGCCACCTTCTTTAGCAAACCACGGCAGCGCACTCCATTCAAATTCTTTTCCTTTCTTAATTCCTAAAATTAGCCCCAGATAGCCTAAAATACTGTTGATCAGCAGGTAACCGGAAAAACTTGCTTCTATCTTTTCCAAGAAGCCAGCTAAAAAGGCCCCCACCAAAAGATTGGCCATTAGCAAACCCAGAACAAACCCCAAGGCCCCGCCAATGATCACTTTGAGAGGGGCTTTTCTTATCTTTCTTTCTCCAAATATGACCAGGAGCCCAATTATTAATCCAATAGCCAGGCCCCAGTACGAAGCGTTTGGCAAAGATGGAGTCTGCTGGCCAATAAAATAACCACTGCCCCCGGTTATAATTAGCAATAAAATTCTGAGAATAAAAATCCCCACTTGGTTTCACCTCCTTTCTTTAACGTATTACTTAAAAATAGAAGAGCTTTTAGGTATTAAAGATGCTCATGAGGCGAAGACGGATTTTTTCCTCCGCCGTATTTTTGGCGATGGCTAGTTCCTTGACCAAGAGATTTTGGGCCAGGTCAAGCATCTGCCTTTCTCCAAAAGAAAGGTCTTTATCTTGTTTCAAGTGCACCAGATCTCTTAAAACTTCGGCTACTTCAAAAACTGACCCAGATTTAATCTTTTCCATGTATTCCCGATAGCGACGATTCCAAGTCTGACAATCAACTTTTCCATTTCTCTCAGCCAAGATTCGAAAAACCTTAGGAATCTCTTTTTTATCGATAATTCCTCGTAAACCAACAGTTTCGGCATTATCCGTGGGGATTAAAATAGTCATGTCTTTGTCCAAGATGCGCAAAACATAAAATGTTCTTTTTGTCCCGGAAATCTCTTTAATTTGGATATCTTCGATAATCCCCACTCCATGCGCAGGATAGACTGCTTTATCGCCAATTTTAAACATTTACTGCCTCCCTGCATCTTTTCTAACAAATTTATAATATCATTGAAATTGGGCTTAAGTCAACATCAATTCCTGCTCCCCCCTGGCTGACCGTTGATCAGTTTTGGCAAATACCTTGATATGGCCCTGGCTTGCCTCTGGCGGAGGCAAGCGGGGCGAAATTAAAATCGGCTGGGAAATGACTATTTCTCTCTTACCCACTTGCTTTCCGCAAAGAACGGCGGGGACAAGCATGCCTGCACCAGATAAACGTGAATAATAGCTTTTTTCTTTTAAAATAGACGACTATCTTCCCCGCCCGTACCTATGGAAGAATAAATGCCTCATTTTAATGAGCCTCTCTCCCTCCCGTCCGCATTAGCTTGTAATTTAGAAAGTGATCGACGGTCAGCTAACAAAGTCATTGACTTTGTCTTCCATGAAAATTTAATATAAGTTTACGGTCTTCAAAATTATTTGGGGGAGGTAAAAGGCCATGGAATTTAAAAGTATAGATGAGTTATCTCTTGCCCATAAAAGGGTGTTTATTAGGGTAGATTTTAATGTACCCATTGATGAAAAAGGAGAAATCACAGATGATACCCGCATAAAAGCCTCAATCCCTACCATCGAGTTTGCCTTAAACCAAGGAGCCAAAATTATATTAGCCTCCCATCTTGGTCGGCCGGCGGGAAAAGCTGAGCCTAAATATAGCTTAGGGCCAGTTGCGCAAAAGTTAAGTGAACTTATAAAAAAAGAAGTCAAATTAGCCCCCGATTGTATTGGCCCTGAAGTGGAAAAGATGGTCGCCGCGCTCAAACCTGGGGAAATTGTACTTTTGGAAAACCTGCGCTTTCATAAAGAAGAAGAAAAGAATGATCCGGCCTTTGCTGAAAAATTAGCCCGCTTAGCAGATATTTATGTCAACGATGCTTTTGCCGTCTCGCATCGGGCTCACGCTTCCGTAGAAGGGATAACTAAATTCTTTACTGAAAAAGCTGCCGGTTTCTTAATGAAAGAAGAACTTAATTATTTATATAAAGTCATGGTCGCCCCAGCCCGTCCTTTAGTAGCCATTATTGGCGGGGCTAAAGTTTCTGGAAAATTAGAAGTTTTGCAAAATTTGATCCTCCTGGTGGACAAGATGTTAATCGGTGGAGGAATGGCCTTTACCTTTTTAAAGGCTTTAGGGCTGGAGGTGGGCAAATCCCTGATGGAAGAGAATCTCTTGTCCACGGCTAAGGAGGTCTTAAAAACTGCCCAACAAAGAAGAACCAAGGTTTACCTACCAGTTGATTGCGTAGTTGCCGAAGAAATGACCTCTGCTTCTCCTCCGCGCGTCGTTCCCGCAAAAGAGATTCCGTCCGACCTCATGGGTTTGGATATAGGACCCGCGACCATTACTCTTTTCCAAGAAGCTTTGCAAGGGGCCAAAACTATTTTATGGAATGGGCCCTTGGGGGCTTTCGAAACGGCTCCCTTCCATAAAGGAACATTGGCTATTATCCAGGCTATCGCGGAATCTGGAGCAGTTAGCGTAGCCGGAGGAGGAGATACCAATTTGGCCCTTAACCAATCTGGGTATGCTCATAAAATCTCCTATATTTCCACTGCTGGGGGAGCATTTTTGGAACTTTTAGAAGGGAAGAAACTACCCGGGGTAGAGGCGCTGCGAATTTTCAAATAAAACAAGGAGGAATATAATGTCTCGCTTTCCCTTAGTGGTAGGAAATTGGAAAATGCATAAACGCATCTCCGAAACGGAAGAGTTCTGTGCTCATCTAAGAGAGCAATTAGTTGACTTCTCTGGAGTCCAAGTGGCGGTAGCGCCGCCCTTTACTTCCTTGGCGACCGCCGCGCGAGTTCTAAAAGGATCTCCCATTTTAGTTTCGGCCCAAAATTCTTTTTGGGCCGAATGGGGTGCTTTCACAGGAGAAATTTCGCCCCTGATGCTTTTAGATGCCGGCTGTCAGTTTTCGATCATTGGCCATTCTGAACGGCGGCAATTCTTTGGCGAGACTGATGAATCCGTAAATAAAAAAATATTGGCTCTGCTTAAAACTGGTCTTATTCCGATTTTTTGTGTCGGAGAAACTCTTTCGGAAAGAGAAGCAGGAAAGGCTTTTTCCGTAGTAGAGAAGCAAATCAAGGCCGGATTAGCCGGGGTAAAGATAAACAACCCGCAAGAGTTGGTAATTGCCTATGAACCTGTTTGGGCAATAGGTACAGGGAAAACAGCCAAGCCCCAGCAGGCTCAAGAGATGCAGGCCTTTATTCGGCAGATAATGAGGGAGCTTTTTTCTCCGCAGTTAGCGGACACATTGCGTATTCTTTATGGCGGGAGTGTGCAACCTGATAATATAGCAGAAATTATTGCCCAGGATGATGTAGACGGAGCTTTAGTTGGTGGGGCGAGCTTAGAGATTAATTCTTTTGTGCAGATTATTAAAGCATGTGGCGGACAAAAGGGTAATTAAAAAAGAACGGTAATCCCCTCACTATTCCCCTCCCCCGTTGAGGCTGGGTCACAATGTTTAGAAAAGGGCAGAAGCAGGCCAGAGGCAGGCATGAATGAAGAAGCATCGGCGGGAGAAGAAGATGTCCAAAATTTACCAGCGATTTTCCGCAAAGAGCGGGGGATTATTAAACTAAGCAATATGATTAAGCTTCTAAATCCGCCCGTACCTATGGAAGATCCACTGCCTCATGATTATGAATGAATGCCTGCCTCTGGCCCTTTCAGCCAAAGGTAACAATTTATTAATTAGGACACAGCCTCATGGGGAAGAGGGCTTGTCCTGTGGAGTAAGCTTTAATACTCCACAGGGCAGGGGGGAGGGGTAAATATTTAGTGAAAGAGTACAGAAAGCCCAAAAAAATTCTTTCTTTCAAGCCAGAAATGTGCTATATAAAATTTTTAAGGGGGTAAAAAAATAATGTCCTTTGCTTTAGCTATAATTCATGTGGTCATATGTTTTTTATTGATCATGATCGTTTTGCTCCAAACTGGCCGCGGTGCTGATATTGGAGCAGCCTTTGGGGGTGGATCGAGTCAGACTCTCTTTGGTTCCGCTGGGCCCGGAGGTTTTTTGACCAAGATCACCACGGGGGTAGCCATTATTTTTATGATTACTTCCATTAGTTTAGCTTATGTTTCCAGTCATAAGACTGGTTCTTCCATAATCAAAGAAACTCAGCCTAAGAAGACAGTGCCTGCTCCGCCGCCCGTGCCGGTAGAAAAGGGAACTCCTATAACTCCAGCTCAACCACCGGCTAAGTAAAAAGAAAGGAGAAGGGGAAAAGGGAAGAAAGAAATGCTGTGCCGAAGTGGTGGAATCTGGTAGACACACCATCTTGAGGGGGTGGCGAGCTCCGCTCGTGCGGGTTCGAGTCCCGCCTTCGGCACCAAATTAACAAAAAAGCCGCTCGGTGGAGCGGCTTTTTTGTTTTTCCTTAAGCTTTCAGGCTTTATCGGGTGAGCTCTTTAACTTCAAATTCTTGCGCCATTCCCTTTTTTTCTTCATAAAAGAATAAAGAGCAAGGAGAATAGGAATGCCCAGGCCAATGACGATGATAAAAACCCAAATAATTGCGCTGCCCATCCTCATCCTCCCTTAATTTTTTCTATTTGCGGGTTTAACTCAGGATGGTTTGGACACGATTAATTTAATCATCGGCTCCTGCTATTTCAAGATTTATGAACTCCCACTCCCCTTCCTATTTTTTTTCTGGTTTTCTCTTTAAGCCAGGAGGTCCACTCGGCCAATCCTTCACCTGTTTTACAGGAAAGACGGAAAATGGCCAATTGGGGATTTATCTGCCTAGCTCTTTTTTCTATAAGCTCAACATTACAGTCGCAAAAGGGGAGGAGGTCTATTTTATTTATGATAAGCACCTGTGATTCTCTAAACATTAATGGATACTTTAAAGGCTTATCATCGCCTTCAGTCACACTCAAAATCATGGCTTTAAAATCCTCACCTAAATTAAATTCCGCCGGGCAGACCAGGTTGCCCACATTCTCGATGAAGAGCAGATCCAGATTATCGAGGGTCATATTTTTTAAGGCTTCTTGAATCATATTACTATCCAGATGGCAGGCTCCACCCGTGTTGATCTGCACTACTTGGGCTCCTGTTTTTTCAATTCTTTCTGCATCATAGGTAGATTGTATATCCCCTTCGATAACTCCAAAGCGCAAATCATCTTTTAATGATAAGATCGTCTTCTCCAAAAGGCTGGTCTTCCCTGCTCCTGGAGAGCTCATTAAATTTATGACCAATAATCCGCGCTCATAAAAAAGTCTCCGGTTTTCTTCCGCCAAACGTTCATTTGCTTCCAATATATTTTTAACTACTGCGATCTTCAAGATCCTCTCCTTTTACTTAATGGTCACAAAAAGTTTAGCTGGACGTTGAAAGCCTTCCTCTTGAGCCAGGTAATCTAAATAAAGGGTGAGATAATCCTCTACTTCCCAATCAATAGGTTTAGCTCTTTCCCGGGAGTCAATAGTCTTGAGATAGTGATGACAAAGGAGGCAAACATCTACCCTTTTATCTATCTCTCCTTCAACTTGAAAATAAGAAAGCTTTTGTTGATCTTCATTCTGGCAATAAGGACAGCGCAGACGGGGGTAAGTCCACTCGGTAAAACATAGTGCACAATGCAGAACTTTTTGCCCCTCCTCTTTTATTTCCCCCATTCCCGCATATCCCCCGCAGAAAGGACAATATCCATAAGTCCAAGCTATTTCTTCAGCTCTCTCTTTTTGCCATTGTTGGGCATATTTTTCCCAAAAAGGGCGTAAGGTCTGGATGGTAAAGAAAAAGAGCAGACTGCCTTCTTCTCCTAATTCCTTGGATAAATTTGCTTCTGCCACTAATCCTTTACAGAAGTCATTCAAAAAAGGGCGAAAAGAAAATTTCTTTTCCTCCAAAATCCTGTGCAGAGCTTCATGCTTTTGGGGAGTCTGGGTGCTAAAGATCTCTAATAATTCATTGAAATATCTCTCCGCTTTTTCTAAGTCCAGCGGCAGGGCATCTAATTTAATAAAAGGAAAACCTTCCTGGAGATGCATTTTTACATTGCTCTTTTCCAGCATAAGGGGAACAAGATTTAACTCGGCCATCATTTGTCTCTTGGCTGCCAATAGCTTCTCGGCCAAATCCAAAACCTCGCGGTAAGCGGGCATCTTCTCTTTCATTTCCTGAAATCTTTTTAAAGTTTGTTCCATAAACAGGGGTTCCTTTGGTAAATCAATTATGACTAATTTTATGGCAATTTTCTTCCTTCGTCCAGCTAAGAAAAAAGGCTTACTCGGGGGAGTAAGCCTTTTTTCGGCGCCCAGATATTCCTTTTTAAATCGACCTTCGTCCGGCCTCTACATCCCTTAGCCACTTGGCTCGGTGCAGCTTAGCCCAGGCTTTGGTCACGTACCCATGACCCATGACTTGAAAAGTTCCAGGGTTACCATAAGTTCCCAGATAAAAATGGATCACCAAGAAAGTGCCTAAGACCAGGACCCCGAAAACATGTAACACATACAGCCAGCGCGTCAACACGGGAGGAAAAATTGGGAACCACATAAAAATTCCTGTGCCCACCATGATAAACCAGAAGATGAAAAGAACGATGAAGAAGGTCTTCTGGCCAGCATTGAACTTTCCGCACTCGGGCACTTTCTCCACTTCCCAAAGATACCCACCCAGAACTCGGAACCATTTTTTATCATCTTCATCAAAATAGAGGGTATCCTTACCCCAAGCTATCAGCGCGAAAAGGAAGGCGATCCCAAAGACGATTCCGTCAATATTGTGCAGTAATTTCATCGTGGCATGTCCACCGGGAAAGAAGCGGGCCACAAAAGAAAGGGAGTGGAACATCAGCCCAAAACCGGTGAGAAAGAGAAAAAGACAACTCAACGCTAATACCCAGTGAACAACTCTTTCGAAGGTCGTGGAAGCCAATATTAGATTCTTGCTTCTTGGTTTAGCCATCTTCATTCACCTCCTTCTTCAGGACGCTTGGGCCCTTTGATCACGTAATGGAAGAAAGTGCCGACTAAGGCAGCTCCAATAGCCAATACTGACAAGGGCTTGAGAATGTCTTTCCAGAGGATGAGGGAAATAGGAATAGAAGGATTGACCACCATCCTTTCATACATCCTCACTTTTTCGGGTAGAACATAAATAACATGGGTGCCCTGTACATATTTATCACCATATACAGTCGCGTCCCCTCCTAAAGCCTTAGCCCGAGCATAGGCCCGAGCTATCATCACCTCTTTGTCCCCAAAAGTTATCGCCCCTGGCCCGCAGGCCTTAGCGCAGGCAGGGATAAGGCCATGGGAGATGCGATCCCAACAAAAAGTGCATTTATAAGCTTTGTTGTTCTCCGGATTGATACGCGGAATCTCAAAGGGGCAAGAATTGACGCACATCTTACACCCAATGCACAGCTCCGAATTAATGACCACCGCCCCTTCTGGGGTTTTCACAATGCATCCAGGTACTGGACATGCCCGCTGGCATCCTGGGTCAGAACAATGTAAACAGGCGTCGCGCCGGAATAGCCATTTTACTCCGCCGTCTTTGAGGGGGATTTCCGTAAAGCGGATTAAATTCCAAGTAGCCCAAGAGAGGTCAGGGGGATTCTGGTGGGTGCCGTGCTGCTGCGTCTTTTCAGCCGGTAATTTATTCCACTGTTTGCACGCTACCTGACAGGCGCGGCAAGCCGTACATTTGGATACGTCCACCAACATTACTTTCTCAGTCATCTTACTTCCCCCCTTTCTTCTCTACGTTCACCATGAACGCTTTGGATTCCGGAATCATGGTATTAGCATCCCCGATGGTAGGCGTGAGCAGATTAGCACTATCTCCCCCATCTGGAGGAGTAACCCAGCCAAAGTGCCAAGGGATACCTACTTGATGAACAGTTTGGCCAGCTATCTTGAACGGCTTAAACCGATCTGTAACGATAGCTTTTGCCTCTACTTCCCCGCGGGCTGATTTGACGAGCACTCGATCTCCGCTTTTAATTCCTTTCTCCTTTGCTAATTCTTTAGACATCTCCACGAACATCTGCGGTTCTAATTCTAATAACCAAGGAGTCCAGCGGGTCATTACCCCTGTCTGCCAATGTTCGGTTACTCGATAAGTAGTACAGACTAAGGGGAATCTGGGATCGCAGGATAAGTATTTATCTGCTCCCGCCCCTACCCCTGGTTCGCCAAATAATTTGGCTGTGGGATTGAACTTCTGCGAAGACATGAGATTCTTTTCAATGGGGCATTCCAGAGGTTCATAATGCTCTGGGAATGGTCCCTCAGCTAATCCTAATCCGAAAAGGCGCGCATGGCCCTCAGGTAACATAATAAATGGATATATCGCCCCTGGTGGCTGGGGCCCATCGGGAACATCTCCCACCCATTTTGTACCATCCCACCAAATTACGGCCCGCTTGGGATCCCAAGGTTTTCCTTCCCAGTTTACCGAAGCTCGGTTATAAATGATGCGCCGGTTTACTGGCCAGCACCAAGCCCAACCAGGGTATAAGCCTATTCCGGTAGGATCGGCTTTGCCTCGCCGAGCGGCCATATTTCCTGCCTCTGTGTAAGACCCGCAATACAGCCAGTTGCCGCAGATTGTGGAGCCATCGTCTTGGAGAAAAGCAAAGCTCGGTACTTGTTGACCAGCCTTGACTACCACTGTTTTCACCTTGGTCTTGGGATCTTCTATTTCAATGTCTTTCGTGGCATAGCCATTGATTTCTTTAGCCACATAATGAGGATTCGGGTGTTTTACAGTTCCATCTGGACCTTTGGGCCCATAATCCCAAGAGAGATTGAGAATTGGTTCTGGGAAAGTCCCCCCTTTTTCCTTATAAAGCTTGCGCACCCTCATGAAGAGCTCATGCATAATCTCTAAGTCAGGCATGGCTTGTCCAGGTGGAGGCACAGCTTTATAACGCCACTGCATCAACCGGCCAGAATTAGTAATCGAGCCTTCTTTTTCGAAAGAGGCCGCGCAAGGAAGCATGAACACCTCAGTCTTAATCTTCGCCGGATCCTTCCCAGGGCCTTTCCAGAAAGACCCAGTCTCGTTATCGAAAAGATTTACATTAACCAACCAATCCAAATTCTCCAAAGCCTTGCGCACTTTGCCGGCATTCGCTGAAGAACAGGCTGGATTCTGCCCCCAGGCAAAGAATCCTTTTATTTTGCCTTTGGCCATCTGGTCGAAGAGCATAAGCCAGGAGGCATTCTGGCCATCATCGAGTTTAGGTAGCCACCCGTAGCCAAAATCATTCTCCTTAGTAGCATTGGCCCCATACATTGCTTTTAAGAAACTAATGATATATTTGGGACGATTCTTCCACCAATTCAGGCTTTTGGGATCTTTTGTCTGGGGCGTATACTTTTCTATATAGTCTTTCAAAGTCTTATCCGCCGCCCGCGGAACTGGATTGTAACCAGTTAAGATATGGAAAAGTAAACCATAGTCGGTTGACCCCTGCACATTTGATTCTCCGCGTAAGGCATTAACCCCACCTCCGGCCATACCCATATTGCCTAAGAGCAGTTGAATAATGCACATGGTCCGAATATTTTGGGTCCCCACGGTATGTTGCGTCCAGCCCATGGCATAGAGAATAGTCCCCACTTTATCAGGCTTGCCGGTGGCGGCATAAGCTTTGTATACTTTTAAGAGGTCATCTTTCGGAGTTCCAGTTATTTGGGACACGATGTCCAAGTTGTACCGAGAATAGTGTTTCTTCAACAACTGGTAAACACAATGGGGATTCTGCAGGGTCTTATCCATTTTGGGTATCCCATTGGCATCTAACTGATATTTCCAAGTGGACCGATCATATTTTCTTCCTTTGGGATCATATCCGCTGAACAACCCATCTTCGAACCCAAATTTCTCATCAACTAAAAAAGAAGCATTAGTGTATTCCACCACGTACTCTTTCTGGATCAAATCATTATCCAGAATGTACTTAATCATCCCGCCTAAGAAAGCAATATCCGTCCCCGAGCGCAGCGGCGCATAAATATGGGCTTTGGCCGCCGAACGAGTAAAGCGGGGATCGACGCAGATTAGGGTGGCGCCTTTTTCTATGGCTTTGTTCACCCAGCGAAAAGAGATAGGGTGATTTTCCGCAGGATTGCCACCCATGATGAGAATAACATCCGCATTGGCAAAATCAATCCAATGGTTTGTCATAGCTCCCCGACCGAACGACTCTCCCAGAGCCGCTACTGTGGGGGAGTGTCATATCCTGGCCTGGTGCTCAATGTACACCAGACCTAAAGCGCGTAAGAATTTTTGGTAAACATAACATTCCTCATTATCCAAAGCAGCCGAACCAACTGAAGCAATAGCATCTACCCGATTTACTGTTTCTCCTTTCTCATTCTTGGAAATGAAGTTAGCATCGCGAGTAGCCTTTATATTCTCGGCAATCTTATTTAAGGCCCACTCCCAGGTAACCTCTTTCCATTCTTTAGCATAAGGCGCCCGATATAAAGGCTTGGTTAATCTGTTGGGATTATCGGAGAGCTGATATAGAGAAGCCCCTTTGGGACATAAAGAACCTTCATTTATCGGATGATCTGGATCCCCTTCCGTGTTCACCACTTTTCCATTCCTGGTGTGTACAATAATGCCGCATCCTACACTGCAGTACGGACATATAGTCGTAGTCTCTTTAGTATATGAAATTTTAAAAGGCTTGGTTTGGGCTAAGGAAGGGGCAGCCCCTATCCCCAGCCCCCCAGCAAGTGCAGTTGCTCCCGAGATCTTCAGAAAATTTCTTCTAGTGACCTCCATTTTCTCCTCCTTCCTCCTTGAGTTAATTTCCCAGAAATTAAATATCTACAGCTTAATTAATTCTCACCTCCTTTAATTCTATAATTTTTTATTAGACCTTTATTCGCTCCTGGTGGGCATAAATTTTCATCCGGTGACCGCGAATATATCCTCCCAACGTTATACCCACTTCCCGGGCCATCTTCACGGCCAAATCAGTCGGGCCGGAATAAGAAAAAATAAAAGGTATTCTCCTCTTCGCTGCCTTTACTAAAATCTCCGAAGAAACTCGGCCACTGGTCAATAAAATCTTCCCTTTGGGAGAATATCCTTGCAGAAAGGCACTGCCCAAAACTTTATCCACCGCATTATGCCGGCCAATATCTTCACAGAAAATTTTAATTCCTTCCGTATCCGCTATGGCCGCTCCATGGACCGACCCGCTCTGGCGGTAAAGGATAGACCGCCGATTTAACTCTTGCATTAAATCAAAAACCATGCCTCCTGAAATGTTCTGCCTGGTTCGAATTTTCGGCATATCTAAAGCATCTAAAACATTATAATAGATAACGCCGCGCCCGCATCCGGAGGTGATCGTTCTTTTTAAAAAAAGCTTTTTCGTTAAGGAAGTACGATATTTAACTCTTAGGCGCACAACTCCCTCGGGTTCTAAATCAATGGATTCTATTGGTTTATCTTCGCGCAACCATCCCTCGGAAAGCAAGAAACCCACTGCTAATTCTTTTAAATTTTCCGGAGTGGCCAGGAGCGTTATTATTTCTTTATCATTTAAAAAAATAGTTATCGGCCTTTCCGCGATGATAAAATTTTTCTCTCGTTCCCTCCTATGCTCATTAATTTTTTCGATTTGAAAAATACGCAAACTCTCTTTCATCTGGCGGCCAATGAGCGTCTCCCCCTTTTAACCCAATGCGTGTCTTAATTAGCATCCTCTTAAATTTTTGTCAAGTTTTTTAAATCATGCACAGCGCTGCGTGCGGCATCAGCCAAAAGGGCTACATCACTACTATAAGTAACAAAGCGCATCCCCTTTTGGATCCAATTTTTAAGGGCGGTTAGGTCAAAGAGATGGATTCCGGCAAAAATTCCTTTCCGTTGACAAATTTCTATAACTCTTTCAATAGCGGCAATTTCCCGCGGATGATTAAGGTCGCCTGGTATTTCTAAGCTAATGGACAGATCAAAAGGGCCAACAAAAACGGCATCAATTCCAGAGACAGAAGTGATTTCTTCTAAATTAGCTATGGCCTGAGGAGTTTCTGCTTGCACAGCAAGGAAAGTGTCTTCATTAGCTTGTTTTAAATAATCGGCAGCAACAACCCGTTGATATAGGCTATGGGGACGTCTCAAAGCCGCCCCCCGATTACCCCAAGGAGGATATTTAGCGTGAAAGATTATTTCCTGAGCTTGCTGTTTGGTGTTGACCTGGGGGATAAGCAGACCGGCAGCTCCGGAATCAAGCGGTTTCAATATAGTTTCTCGACGTATTTCCGGAATGCGCACTACAATGGGCAATCCTGCTCCCCGCGCTGCGGCGATCATGTCAGAAACAGTCTCGGGGGAATAAGCGCCGTGCTCATTATCCAAAATAAAAAAATCAAACCCGTTTTGGGCCAACATATATGCAATATTTGGGTTGCGCAATTCCGAAATCATTGTACCCACCAGTAGCTGACCATCGCTTAGCCGCTTTTTTAAACTAACCATTAAGCCTCCCCATTACGGAAATCAATAAAAAATGGGCCTTCGCTTCTGCTTTTTTTTCAAATTATGCCTTCATTTCCCTTTTCTTGACAAGAAAAAAAATCGACCTTATATTTTTTATGTCCTATTCTTTATATCTTAATTTCTACAAATATTGCAAATTTTCTTCCTTAAATTCATTAACAACCTGTTTTTTTCGCAAGTTCTTTGAAAACTATTCATGGGGATATGAAAATCTTCTTGTTTTGGCCATGAAGGGAGGAGCTAATGCCTAACTTCTATTCTCGAGGCAACGATCAAATGGGCAAAGGGCGTATTTATTTTGTGGGCACATATATTCCCCGCCAGTGCGGGATTGCCACCTTTACCCACGATTTAGCCCACGCCATTGGCGAAGAAATTGGTTTTGCTACCGCGCAAGTGGTGGCGGTAAATAATCGCCCCGAGGGCTATGATTATCCTCCTGAGGTAGTCTTTGAAATTTCCCAAAACCAAATTCACGATTATCGCTTAGCCGCAGAATATATTAACCTTTCGGGTGAAGGGATAGTTTGTTTACAGCATGAGTTTGGTATTTTTGGCGGGCCCCAAGGAACTTATATTACCCATTTCTTAAAGAACTTGAAAAAACCCGTGCTGACTACTTTGCATACTGTCCTTAAAGAGCCCGCCCCAGAGTATCGCCAAGCCTTGATCGAAATAGCTCAGCTCTCCCAAGGCTTAGTAGTTATGAGCCGCCACGCCATAGATATTCTGCGGGAAGTTTATGGCATTCCTGATTCCAAAATTTTTTTTATTCACCATGGGGTACCCGATGTACCTTTTATCGATCCCAACTATTATAAAGACGAATTCAACGTGGAAGGGCGTTTAGTACTC
This sequence comes from Thermodesulfobacteriota bacterium, assembly GCA_049699975.1. Taxonomy (GTDB): domain Bacteria; phylum Desulfobacterota; class SM23-61; order SM23-61; family SM23-61; genus CAZAGD01. Next base: position 6,248 of record JBNAWB010000045.1, on the reverse strand, counting down.
TTAACTTTCGGCTTATTAAATCCCAATAAAGGTATTGAAAATGTCCTCGAGGCTTTACCAGAAATAGTGGCCAAATACCCTAAGGTTGCCTATATCATTCTCGGAGCCACCCATCCTGAAATACGTAAAGTCCACGGAGAAGCCTATCGCCTTTCTTTACAAAGAAAAGTGGCCAGATTAGGCTTGGAGCAACACGTATTTTTCCATAATCGTTTTGTCTCTTTGGCCGAACTATGCCAATTTATCGGGGCCTGCGATATTTATATCACTCCTTATCTGTCCCGCGAACAAATAGTAAGCGGAACCTTGGCTTACGCTTTAGGCATGGGTAAAGCGGTCATCTCTACTCCTTATTGGTACGCCGAAGAAATGCTCCAAGAGGGAAGGGGTAAACTGGTTGATTTTGGCGATATAAAAGGGCTCCAGCAAGCCATTAGCGACTTGATCGAAAATGAAATCGAACGGCATCAAATGCGCAAAAAAGCCTACGAGTTCGGCCGTTCCATGACTTGGAAAAATGTGGCCCGCGAATACATAAAAGTTTTCCGCGAAATCATGGGGCCCTATCAACTGCGATTAGAATCCACTTCTCTCAAAGGTCGGTTTATTCCCCAGGATACTATACCCGAGATAAAGCTAGACCATCTCTTTCGCCTTACAGATGAAACCGGAATTATTCAACACTCCATTTATGGTATTCCCGATCGGCAACACGGATATTCCACTGATGATATAGCTCGGGCTTTAGTAGTCGTTTTGATGGCCTATGATCAGATTAAGGATGAAAACTTCCTTAAGTTAGCCAATATCTACATGGCCTTCTTACGCCATGCCCAGTTGCCTAATGGCCGTTTTCATAATTTTATGAGCTATAGCCGCCAATTTACAGATGAAGAAGGTAGTGAAGATACGCAAGGTAGGTCAATTTGGGGACTCGGCTGCGCCGTTCATTTAGGACCAACTGAGTGGTTCAAAATTTTAGGGCGTGAGCTTTTAGAAAGGGCCATAACTAACCTAAAGCTTGAACACCCCATGGCCAAGGCTTATACAATTCTTGGCCTTTACCATTACTTGCAAAAATACAAAGGCGCTACAGTTGTAAAACGCCTCTTGCAAGAGATGGCTGATTCCTTAATCGACCATTATCAGAAATCTATTAAACCCGGGTGGCGGTGGTTTAGCGATTCGGTAACTTACGGAAATGCCAAAATCCCGCAAGCCCTACTTTTAGCTTATAAACTTCTGGGCAATGAAATTTACAAAACGGTTTCCCTAGAGGCTTTAAATTTTCTAACTGCCGCCACTTATAACGGAGAGTTTTTTGATTTCATAGGCAATGCCCATTGGTACGAAAAAGGCAACGGCCGATCATTCTTTGATCAGCAGCCAATTGATGCCGGATATGCAGTGGAAGCATATATTTTGGCTTATGAGATCACTAAAGACCGCACCTTTTTAGAACTCGGGCAAGCAGCTTTTGAATGGTTTTTGGGACGCAATCGGCTGGGAGTTAGCCTTTACGACTTTGCCACAGGAGCCTGTTATGATGGTTTAACTCCCCATGGACCAAATTTGAATCAAGGGGCTGAACCGACCATTGCTTTTCTCTTGGCTATTCTGACTATGTCTCAGCAACAAGTGCTCAAAACTCTTGTATCTCGAGAGGAAATTAATCCTAAATGGGAAATGGATTATCGGGAGGTGAGCAATTTTGTTGACGCCGGAGTCTCCCCCGCCGTCAATAAATGAAGTACAAAAAATTAAACAAGAGTTAGAAGAGGCTTTAAGATTAAAAAATTTTGTGCGGGCTGAGTTTCTGGCTCGGCAGCTCGAAAGGCCAGACCAGGAAATTAAAGAACTGCAAAAAAAAGCCCTCCAGCAATTTATTGTGGAATTCCGCAATGCCGAAGGAGTATTAGCCTTAGCTAAGGAATATAAGCTTTCCAAAGAAGAATTAGGAAGCTTCCTCCGGCAGCTAATGTCCCAATCACTTGCTACCAAACAATTCGATATAAAGACTATGAACTTTCTTGATCTGCAGCAATGGCTGCAGAAGCACTTTTCTTCTTTTCTATGATCTCTTTTCTCCTCCTTTGCTAAAGGAGGAGAAAAGAGAATGGTTTTATCTTTTAAAGTGCCCTGATGCGGAATTCTCCCTTTTCATCGGTGTATCTTTCGGTTTTAACTCCTTCCAAGACGGTCAAGCTAATTTCGGCGCGATAAGCCACAATGCTTCCCGGCTCCAAATGGCCGATATAGGTGGACTTAGTGTCCCAATCAAAAACGGTAATATGGACATGAGCATCTCCACCAATAACCGAACCTTGGACACTCGCTAATTCAATTGGACCGGTAAAGTTCCAATATTTATCGATGGAAGGGGTTTCTGTACGGGTAATGGTATGTAAATGCACTCGCTGTAGAGAACCAATGCCGCCGGTAATGGCGGCCGTATTAATTTTTTCTTTAGTGACCACTTCTTGCAATCCCTCTAAGAGCAAATCGCCCCGGTCAAACATGATTAAAATGGTTCGCGGCACAGCTTTGGAAACAAAATATTGCATACTTTTCCTCCTTTTAAGAAAGATTTTTTGCCAATTTATTTATCTAATTGGCCATTAAATCCGAAGGACCGTACTTAATCTGACCCTTCAGAATTACTGTGTACACTTTTTGCAATGAAGTAATATCTTCTAAGGGGTTCCCCTGAACTCCCACTAAATCAGCATACTTACCAGGCTCTAAAGTGCCTATGTTTTCGGCCAGCCCACAAACTTCGGCGGCAGACCAAGTTGCCGCTCCAATAGCTTGCTTAACGCTTGCCCCCATATCCACCAAATACTTAATTTCTTGGGCTAATTTCCCATGGTGAGCATCCGTACCCACCGCAAATCTAACACCACTTTTAACTATGGCCTGCATCCTTTGCCATACCTCTGCCCGTTGCCGTAAAAAACCATCAGCAAGTTCGGGCGGAAGTGTTCTTAACCGGTCATCACTTAGAAAAACACTGGGCGTCATAACTAACCACCTATTAGCCTTAGCCAAAAGCTCTATATCTTGATCAGTAAGAAAATAACCATGCTCAATCACATCCACTCCACATTCGATCGCCCACTTAAAGCCCGGACCACCAATGCAATGCGCACTTACCGGTACACCCACTCGATGGGCCTCTTCCACAGCCACTTGTATCTCCTCTTTTGATAAAAAACTGGGTAATCCCTTTGGGCTACGCAAAGTTCCCGTAATAAAAATCTTGATGATATCCGCGCCCGCCAGCAAATTTTCCCGCGCGGCCGCTCTAATCTCTGGGGGACCAGTAAAAGGATAGCCCACATAACCATGCCCGTGCAGGGCGCGCATACCTCTGGTGGCCACGACCAAGCGTGGTCCTGCCAATCTCCCTTCATCCACAGCTTTCTTAAACTCCACATCCAAGAAACCTTTATCACCTAAACATCGCGAAGTAGTCACGCCGGAATGCAAATCAATCTTCATGGTCTCTAAGGCTCTCACAGCCAAAGCAGGAAGCGGATCATTCATCTTCTGTAAATAATTATCTAAGCGCGTATCCAAAGAAAGATGATTATGGGCATCGATCAAACCGGGCAAGATTGTCTGTTCTTTTAAATTTAATACTCTCGTATCTGCTCCCTCGCTTATCTCCTCGGCTTGACCCACTGCTTTAATCCTTTCTCCCTCTATAAGAATGCAGCCATTAACTAAAGGAGGTGCATCCTTACCAGTAATCACCATACCAGCTTTTATGAGAATTTTTCCGCTTTCTGGTAAATGGCCGCCTTTTGGCCTATTAGCGCTCATTATTTAGCCTCCTTTTTTATTTAAATGGCCATCGATCACTTTTTGGTTAGACTCAATATGACTCGGGGGGAAGCAAGCGGAGCGAGATTAAAATCGGCTGGGATTTAACTTTTTTTTCTTCTTACCCAGCTTCTTTCCGCAAAGAAAGGCGGGGACAAGCTTACCTGTGCTAACCAAGCATAAAAATAAATCTGCTCCTCTATCCAGAGCAGGTTAATTTTCCCCGCCCAAACTTAGGAAATAACCAGCGCCTCATTTTAATGAGCTCCGCTTGCTTTTGCCCGAGACAGACATGAATTTATTAATCCTGGCTACGGTCAAAATTTAAAAGTGATCGACGGTCAATGTATTTTCCCCTTGGGAAAATGGACAAGCGCGAATTGCCATATTCTTCAGCTAATCGGCTCAATCATCCTTTCCAGAACTTTTATCAATTCATGCACTTCGGCCTTCTCCAGGCCCATGGAGATGGCTGCCAAATAATATTGATAAGCAGCGGAGGTAACTATTAGAGGTAAATTCACTCGGCGGCCATCGTTGATAACTAAGCCAATATCTTTCCACATCTGGCCCAATCCTCCCACTGCTGGCGCATTGTCAAGAATGCTGGCGCTAATAAACCTGAACCAATCACTTCCCGCAATTCCGCTGCCCACAACTTTGCACACCAAACGAGGATCTAAGCCTTCTTTTCTGGCTAAAGTAATTACTTCAATCGTCGCCGCTAAAGTGGTGGAAACCAAGAGCTGGTTACAATGTTTCACCAACTGCCCCAACCCAGGCTTTTCTCCTATATAAGTAATTTTCCCTTGGACCTCTAAAAGAGTTCGACATTCCTCGATAAGCTCTTTAGGACCGGCAGCTATGAGGGTCAAAGTGCCCGCCTCAATGCGCGGCGGTCCGCCGGTAACCGGGCAATCAATAAAGCCCACTCCTTTTTTCTGACATTGCTCTGCTACATAGATCAAATTATCTTGGTCAATGGTGGACATGCAAATTACTCTTGTATCTTTATGGCAACCGGACAGGATTCCGTCTGCTCCGGTAACTACCTCGATTACTTGTTGGTCATTTAAGACATAGACAATTATTTTCCCCGATTTCTCAGCTACTTCTTTACTATTTTTTAAAGCTACGCCACCAGCCGAGGTAAACTCCTTGATAACTTCCGGTCGGCGCGCATAGCCCATTACTTTATATCCTAACCGCAGATACTTCTTGGCCGCTGCCATACCCATCCTTCCCAAACCAATAATTCCTATTGTTTCTGCCATATTGCCCTCCTTATTCAATTTGGGTTGTTAAAATTATTTTTCAAAATTATTTACTCAAGCGCTCATCACCCTGAGCGACGGTTTAATAATATAATATTATCATCTCATTTTGTAGCAAAAAAATTATAAAAGTGTAATCCCTCACTGAAGGGGGGTATTATGGGAATTTTTAATGAACTTCTCACCCCTGCCCTCTCCCTAACGGGACTGTGTCCCGACCCCTTTTCCGTCATGGCGAGCAACCCGCATTTGTTGCGGGGGAGCGTGGCCACCTCTTTAATTTCAAGGCATTATGAGATCGCCACGGTCGCTACGCTCCCTCGCGATGACATTACCACCCGGTTTGAACAGGGAGAGGGAGAAGGTGAGGAGAAAATTTAATGAGCTAATCGTGAAATCTTCCCCTTTTCATTGATAGGTTACCTAAAAATAATTTGACGGCTTGATCACCCTCTGCGGGATAAAATTTCTAATATTTCTCATCCGCAATAAATAAACGGGAGCCTCTCTTCCTCCCGCCTGAATTAGGTACGAATTTCAAAAGTGATCGACAGTCAGAATCAGCGTATCTTGACTTGGCCTGCATAAGTTTATATATGTTTTAGATGAAATATCTCCCCGAATGAGGATAAAAATGAATTCTATGACTCAATTTTATAGCCGTAACAAAATTAAATTAGCTATCTCTTTTGCCTTTTATCTGCTATTTTTATTTGCCTCCTGTAGTTTGCAGCATAAAAAGGAAAGGCCAGAAACATTTTTATCGCCAATTTCCCTAAAGGAACATTGCCAGCAGATGATCGGTCCCCCACGCGTTGAGCGTATTTCCGAGCATGTTTGGTTGGCTATTGGTTATGACCTGGCGAATACAGTTCTTATTCATACTAAGGAAGGTAACATTATAGTTGATCCCGCAATGAGTCCAGAAAGAGCCCGCTTAATTAAAAATGCTTTTTTAGCTTACGCTCCCCCAGGACCAATTAAGGTTATTATTTACACCCACAGTCACCTTGATCACACAGGCGGGGCCTCTGTTTGGGAAGAAAAAGAGATGCAAATATGGGCTACAGCCTCATTTCGCGAACATTTTTTTAAACAATACAGTTTATTTCTCCCCACCGAAATGATGCGCGCCCGAAGGCAATTTGG
>JBNAWB010000044.1:0-19979 GCA_049699975.1 Thermodesulfobacteriota bacterium | reverse complement strand
CCCCCTCCCGCCTGTTTCCTGCTGGCGAGAAATATTAAAACTGTTAGACGGTCAGGACTACCTTATTTTTCACTTTTTCTTTTTTACGCCATGGCCAAAACAATAGACAGGTCCAATTTTATTCTTTGGGAACAAAGAGGATAAAATAAAAGCTACTAATTGGGGATATTTTTTACTGACCGTTCCTTTCCCTTCGCCTTAAACATCTATTTCTAAAGGAATAGGCGGGTTAATCAGGAAATCTTCCCCTGCTCAGGGCGGGGTAGCCGGGGGGTAATTTTATACTTGACTCGTTTAACTCTGTAAAATAAAATGGACAATTAAGTTTGGCAGAGTGAAATAAATGGCTGGCCGAAATACGCATCAATCTTTGGAAAGAGGGTTACGCATTCTGGAGGTTTTGGCTGAGAAGCAAGGCCCAGTGGCGCTGCATGAGATTGCCGGGCGCAGTTCCTTAGCCCGCAGTACTGCTTACCATCTTTTGCAAGCTTTGGTGAGATTAGAATATGTTCTGCAAGATCAGGAAACACGGAATTATTTTCTCTCGCCTAAAATTTTTCGACTTACTCAGCGCACATGGTCTAAAGAACAATTGGCCGAGATAGCGGCTCCTTATCTTGATGAGTTAAGCCGCCAGACTGGCGAAGGCAGTAGCTTGGCCATTTTGCGGGATGGAACGGTCACTATTATTGCGAAACGCGAACCGGAGGGACCGGTGCGGGTCGTGCAGGAAGTTGGCGCGCAAAGACCAATACATTGCTCCGCAGTAGGCAAATGTTTAGCAGCCTGGCTATCTGAGCAACAACTTAGTAACGTTATTAATCAAATAGATTTTGTTCGTCATACTCCCAAGACAATTACTTCCCCACGTGTTTTTCGGCAGGAGTTGAAGCGGATTCGCGCCCGCGGTTTTGCTTTTGATGATGAGGAACATATTCCCGGAATCCGGTGCTTAGCTACGCCGGTTTGGGATTATAGCGGGGAAGTACGTGCCGCCCTTTGCGTAGTTGGGCCGAAGAATCATCTGCCTAAGCGGCGCCTAAAAGAACTTTATCGAGCCCTGAGTAAAGTTTCGGCCCATCTTTCTGCCCGACTCGGTTATGAACCGGAGCAAAAGAAACCACGCTCCAGATCTTCCAAATAATAGGAAAGGAGGTGAGAGAGGGAAAGAAAAATAAAATAAAGAGTGATAATCGTACGAATAATAAGTGCCAAAGAAAGGAGGATTTATGCGTCGGTGGCAATTAATAGGGACGATTTTGGTGGTCGTATTATTTACCGGGGCATTCATAAGCACCTCAGCCTGGGGCCAGCAGAAATACGTTCTGAAGTTTAACCATGTGCTGGGCCCTAAAGAACCTTATCATTTGGGATTCCAAAAATGGGCTAAGAATGTTAACGAGAAAACCAAAGGGGGGTTAAAAATTGAGGTCTTCCATAGTGCCCAATTGGGAGTGGAAGAGGACATTTTGGAGCAAATAAGGGCCGGAGCAAATGTGGGCCAGAATACAGACTCGGCGCGCATGGGAAATTATGTGCCGGGTATTGCCGTAATGAATGGCCCTTATTTCGCCGAGACTCTGGGCGAAGTGGAGAAGCTCAAAAAGATGCCCACCGTAAAAGCCTGGCTTGATGAGTTAGCCAATAAATATGGATTCAAGGTGCTCTCTTTCAGTTGGGTGCAAGGGTACCGACATTTCTTCACTAATAAGCCGGTACGTAACCCACAAGACTTAAAAGGATTACGCATTAGGACTCCCCCGGCCCCTATTTGGCAGGAATCTGTCCGGGCTTTAGGGGCTACTCCGGTGGCCTTGGCTTTTGGAGAAATGTACCCCGCTTTACAACAAAAAGTTGTTGATGGAGTGGAATTAGTTTATAACAATATTCCTGCTGGCCGGTTCTACGAGGTATTGAAATACGTAAGCGAGACCAGGCATATTATGCTGATTAATTTCGAAGTCATTAGCGCCAAATGGTTCAATAGCTTACCAGCGGATTATCAAAAAATTTTGGTGGAAGAATGTGATAAAGCTGGAATGGAAACCTCAAAGCTGATCATGGAAAAGTTGGAAAAAGAAGTCAAAGAGGATTTGATAAAGAAAGGCATGGTAGTGGTAGATAATGTGGATTTGCCTGCTTTTAAGAAGGCTGGAGAAAAAGCATATGAGGTTTTAAAGATTGCCGATGTAAAAGCCAAGGTTTTTAAAGAAATGGGTAAGAAGTAAACAAGGGTGAGTCGGCCTTTTTCAGAAGGCCGGCTCCTTCCCCTAAATAAGAAGAGATGTAGAATAACCAGTTAGAAGAGGAAGCGACATGGGGAAAATATATGATTACATTTGCCAAGGAGAGATTTTAGTAATTAAATCTTTTTTAGTGTTCATTGTGGGGTTGGTATTTGTCGCCGCCGCTACCCGCTATTTGGGATACCCGATTAACTGGTCAGTAGATATGGCTGTATGTCTTTTTGCTTGGTGTACATTTTTAAGCGCTGATGTAGCCTGGAGAAAAAATAAATTAATGAGGGTTGATTTTTTGGTAGCAAAGTTGTCGATGAGAAAGCAGAATTCAATGGAGATGATTAACCTGATGATCATCTCCATATTTTTAGGCGCCTTGATTGTTTTTGGCCTATGGTTATCCTATACCACCCGATTCCGGACCTTCCAAGGAATTCCGGGGTTTAGCTATACATGGGTAACTATTAGTGTGCCCGTGGGAAGTGCTCTGATGCTCATCACTACCATTAATAAGATTAAGGGAAAAATGGCCAAATAAATATTCTGGCTCTGGCCTGATTCAGTCAGGTAAAAAAGTCTTTGCCGCAAAATGGTAATAAAATGATTTTAGTAATGATCGTATTTATAATCTTATTATTGATGGGCATGCCGGTAGCCTTTGCTATAGGTATGGCCGGCACTGTCTTTTTCTTACAAAATCCACAACTACCTTTTACCATGATCATTCAACTTCCTATTTCCCAAACGCAAAACTTTCCCCTTTTAGCCATTCCTCTTTTTATATTTGCGGCCAACCTCATGAATGAGACAGGCATAACTTTTAGGTTAATAAAACTTGCGGGAGTTCTTGCTGGGCATTTGCGGGGAGGCTTGGCTCAGGTTAATGTTGTTCTCAGTACCCTTATGGGTGGTGTCTCTGGTTCGGCTATTGCTGATGCGGCCATGGAAGCCCGGATTTTAGGAACGGAAATGATTAAAAAAGGGTTTTCCAAAGGGTACACTACAGCCGTCACGACTATAACTGCTTGCATAACGCCTATAATTCCTCCCAGTATTGGGCTTATCTTATACGGAACTATTGGGGAAGTATCTATAGGAAGACTCTTCGCCGGCGGAATTGTTCCTGGTCTGCTCATGATGATCTTCTTAATGGGGGCAGTTTCTATCACTTCGAAGAAGAAAAAATATCTTCCTGAGAGACGTCCGCCATCTTTCAAAGAAGTGGGCGCGGCGCTAATAGAAAGTATCTGGGCTTTTTTATTTCCCATAGCTTTAATCGGGGGCCTGCGATTTGGCTTGTTTACCCCTACCGAAGCTGGCGCTTTCGCCGGAGTTTATGCCTTTTTCGTAGGTTTTGTTTTTTACAAGGGCCTTAATTGGGAAACTTTTAAAAAAGCCTTAGAGTATTCGATGATCGACATAGGGGCGATTATGCTCATTATTGCTATGTCCGGTACTTTTGGATATGGTTTAGCTTATGAAAAAATAGGAGAAAAATTATCAGAATTTATGTTGGGCATTACTAATAACCCCCAGCTCTTGCTTTTTATCATCATTGCTGCCCTGTTTATTATGGGCATGTTCATCGAGAGCGTGGTAATCATATTATTGTTCACCGGAATTCTATTGCCCGTAGTTAGCGAGGTGGGGGTTGACCCAGTTCATTTTGGAGTGGTTATGATGCTTATGGTGGTTTTGGGATTGGTCACGCCTCCGGTGGGCGTCTCTATGTATACCGTATGCTCTATTTTAGATTGTTCTATAGAAGATTATGTTAAAGAGTCGCTACCTTTTATATTGGCCATTATTTTGGTAGATGTGCTAATCATTCTTTTTCCAGAATTGGTTCTTTTTGTCCCTAATTTAATATTTGGCAAAGGCTAATCTTTAGCTTCTTTAACTCCTTAATAAACGGAAAGCTAATTTTTGTCTATTTATATCTTGACCCAGTGTTGTATTAGTGGGCCTAGCTATATTTGAATTTCCCTCTTCCCCTCCCGCCCTGGCTCATGTAACCGTGAAAGTTAAAGCTTTTAGCCGGTCGGAATTATTAACCCTTGACTTCTCCATTCAAAATCTATATAAAAATTAAACTTGATCATATATCTTTAAGAGCCAAAAAATTTACGTTAAAAGTAGTGTGCTTTTTTAATGAATAAAGAACAAATTTATCCCAAATTGCGCCAATTGGATGTTATTCCTACTGAGATCTCGGGCCAGAAAGTATTCGCCCTGCGCGATCCCTTGAATCTCTCGGGGAAGATTCTCTTTTTTCCTTACCAGGCTTTTTTCATTATTAGCCTCTTTGATGGGCAACATTCCATTACTGATGTCCAAGTAGAATTTATGCGGCGCTTCGGCGAGCTTATTTATCGCGAAAAAATATATGAGCTTATTGAGCAATTGGAGCAGCATTATCTCCTGGAGAGCGAACGATTCTGGAATGCTCAAAACCGAATTATGGCCGATTTTAAAAAGGCTGCTTTGCGGCCTATGGCCTTGATCGGCGAGGCTTATGCAGATGACCGAGAAGAAGTAAAAAATATGGTGAACTCTTTTTTTCATCCGCCTGCTGGCCCAGGATTACCACAAGTTTCCTTTCCCTCTAAGAATTTAATCGGGGTCATTGCTCCGCATATTGATTACCGCCGGGGAGGCCACTGTTATGCCTTCGCCCATAAAGCCATCTTAGAATCAGAAGCCGCAGACCTATATATTATTTTAGGGATAGCCCATGCGGCGACCCAAAATCCTTATGTGCTAACCCGCAAGGATTTTGAAACTCCTTGGGGAGTAGTGGAAACTGATCGTTCCTTTATTTCGGAGTTGGAGGCCAAATTGGCTTTTGACCCCTACGAAGATGAGTTTGCCCACAAGACGGAACATTCTATAGAGTTACAGCTTATTTTTTTAAAGTCTTTATGGCCCCATCAAAGTTCCTTTAAAATCGTACCTATTCTTTGTGGTTCTTTTCACGAAGCAGTTTTAGAAGGGAAGAGCCCCCAAGAAATGGAGAGCATAAAAAATTTTTTGGATAGTCTAAAGACGGTTATTTCTGCGCCAGGGAGCCGAAAAATTTGTCTGTTAGCCAGCGCCGATTTAGCACATTTAGGGTTGCGTTTCGGCGATGCTGAGGAACCGAATCGCTTCTCCTTGCAAACTCTGCAAGAAGATGATTTGCATCTCTTAAAATTTGTGGAACAGGTGGATGCCGAAGGATTTTATCAGGTGATTAGGCAAGAAAGAGATCGGCGCAGGATCTGCGGCCTGCCGGCAATTTATACTTTGCTCTATCTATTGCAAAATCGTACGCGGCAGGGAAACCTTCTCAAATATAGCCAGGCTTTTGATGCCGCAACTAAATCGGTAGTTACTTTTGCCAGCGCCGCCTTTTATTCTTAAAGGGAAATATTTGGGAGTGCTTCACCCTTCCCTATTCCCAGGAAGTGAGAGAATTGGGGAGGAGGAAATAAGTAAGGGGTTACCAAATTTTTAAGCTAAGGAAGGTATTAAATCATGTTATTTTAAGGAGGGAAATTATGCAGGAAATAATAGCCCAAAGGGTGAAAATTTTAATATTGGTGGCCGCGGTATTAATTAGCTTTTTAGCCGGTGTTCTGGTACTTTGGTTAAATTTGCCTAAGGCCTTTGGCGGACAATTAGCGCCTCAAATGGCGCAGCAAGGAGGAAGGTATCAGATTGCGGGCTGCGATAGCAATTCAGCCTGGATAATTGATACAGTCTTGGGCGATGTCTTTATTATTTATGCTAATGGAAAATGGAAAGAAGTGGGCAGTATCATGGATGAAAAGAAGAGGATTAAGAAATAAAAAGTCTAAAACGGAGCTTAATAAATAAGCTTAAAAAATAGGGAGGAGGAGAAGATGGAAAACAACCAATCGCTGATTAGTGAAGAAGAATTCGTGCGGCGAGCCATTAAACGCTTGCGTAAGCCACCTTACTTGGGGATTCATAGCGTTTACAGTGGCTTCAATCAAGCCTTCAAAGCCCATTTTGGCAAGAACCCGGTGGAAATTACTAAAAAAATGGCTGAAGAAGGAAAAATCATAATCCGTCCAGTACGGGGAGGGGTAATGCTTTATTTGGCCGAAGAAGCGCCGCGGCCTAAGGAAGATGTTTTGCAAAAAATATTAGCTCCGGAAGAAGCCTGAAAAAATTGATTAGTTGGTCGGAGGAAACAAGTGGGCAATAGAGATGCGCTTAGCGGACTTTTCTGGATGGCCATTGGCCTGGGGGTATGTTGGGGAGGGGTAGATTTAGAATTAGGAACGCTCCATGATCCGGGGTCGGGTTTTATTTTTTTCTGGGTCGGAATAATCATGATCGGGTTAGCCGCCGCCATCCTTATCAGAGGAATCAGAGAGAAATCTCCCGCCGCGGAGTTAAGGACTATTTTTGCCCACGTCCAATGGAAAAAGGTACTTTTTGTTTTAGGGGCGCTTATTGCTTATGCCTTGACCTTTTATCATTTAGGATTCGTTTTGACGACCATATTTTTCCTCATCTTCCTCTTCAAAGCGATTGAGCCCCAACGCTGGTCAATAGCTATTGGCGGGGCTATACTCAGCGCGCTAACGGCTTATGCTGTTTTTCATTGGTGGCTGGGAACTCAGCTTCCCCAAGGTATTTTGCCATTAGGGTGAGTTATGGAGCTCTGGGAATATTTGCGCTTAGGCTTTGCCGTTGCTTTAGATCCGCTTAATCTCTTTTATTGTTTTTTAGGAGTTTTTATCGGCACTCTCATTGGAGTCCTGCCGGGCATTGGTCCAGTAGGCGCCATGTCTCTTCTTTTGCCCACCACCTTTAAATCAACTCCGGAAGCGGCCATTATTATGCTTGCTGGAATTTACTATGGAGCCATGTACGGTGGTTCCACTACTTCTATTTTGGTCAATATTCCTGGGGAAGCTGCTTCCGTGGTCACTTGTCTTGATGGATACCAAATGGCTCGCCAGGGGCGCGCTGGCCCTGCTCTGGGGATAGCCGCTTTTGGTTCTTTTATTGCGGGAACTCTTTCTATCGTCGGATTGATGGCTTTAGCCCCACCCCTATCAAAAATTGCCTTAAAATTTGGTCCACCTGAATACTTTACTTTAATGGTTTTAGGATTGACTGTACTTATTTACTTGGCCCATGGTTCGATGGTCAAAGCTTTGCTCATGGCTGCTTTTGGAATAGTTCTGGGGCTCATTGGACTCGACTCCATCAATGCCCGGCCCCGCCTTACCTTCGGGCGCTTGGAATTAATGGATGGAGTTGGGCTTGTACCTTTGGTTATGGGTTTGTTTGGTATTTCCGAGGTGCTCTTGAATATTGAACAGACGTTACAACGGGAAATCTTCAAGACCAAAATTAAAGGCCTTCTGCCTACGGCCAAAGATTGGCTGGAGGCTAAAGGGGCGATAGCCCGAGGTTCCCTATTGGGGTTCTTTTTGGGCATCCTTCCTGGCGGGGGAGCAGTTATCTCTTCTTTCCTCTCCTATGCCGTAGAAAAGAGGCTTTCCCGTCATCCCGAACGCTTTGGAAAAGGAGCTATTGAGGGAGTAGCCGGTCCAGAGTCAGCGAACAATGCGGCTACGGGAGGGGCTTTTATTCCCCTCATGACCTTGGGTATTCCTCCCAATGTAGTTATGGCCATGCTTTTGGGAGCATTTATGATTCATGGGGTACAGCCAGGACCCTTGATGATGAAACAGAATCCTGGTCTTTTTTGGGGAGTTATTACGAGTATGTATATAGGGAATCTAATGCTCCTGATCCTGAACTTGCCCCTCATCGGCATATGGGTCCAAGTATTAAAAGTTCCTTATAAGATTCTCTTTCCTTTAATACTTCTTTTTTGTTTGATCGGTGTTTATAGTGTAAGTAATGCGGTATTTGATATTTATCTTATGCTAATTTTCGGCATTTTAGGTTATTTGATGAAGAAGTTTGCTTATGAAGGAGCCCCCTTAGTTCTGGCTTTTGTCCTTGGTCCGCTTTTAGAGAATAACTTACGCAAATCCTTAATTATGTCGCAAGGTGATTTTTCTATATTTCTAAATCGCCCTTTAGCTGCCGTTTCCCTGATTATCGCCCTTTTTCTCCTCATTTCTCCCTTAATCCCCTGGATGAAGAGGAAAAGGAGAATAGTTCCCCCTGAGGAAATTTCTTAAGGAGGGAGATAGAGATTATGAAACTAAAAGGAAAAGTAGCTATTATTACGGGAGCAAGCCGCGGGATTGGTAAAGGCATTGCCCTGCGTTACGCTCGGGAAGGCGCCGCAGTGGTTTTGGCTAGTAGATCGCTAAATCTCTTGACAGCCTTGGCCCAACAAATTAAAGAAGAAGGGGGCCAAGCCTTGGCCTTAGAAGTGGATGTCAGCCAATATGCCAGCGTGGCCCAAATGGTAGAGAAGACTGTGGACCATTTTGGCCAACTCCATATCTTAGTGAATAATGCAGGCATAGCCATGGTTGCTCCTGCGGAAGAACTTTCTCCGGCAGACTGGCAGCGCGCTTTGGATACAGATCTCTCCGGAGTTTTCTATGGTTGTCAGTGCGCGGCCCGCCAGATGATGCGCCAAGGAGGCGGCTGCATAATTAACATCACCTCCGTTTATGGATTAGTGGCTGCTCCAGGCCGGGCTGCGTATTGCGCTAGTAAAGCGGCTTGTAATATGCTTACCAAAGTTTTGGCGGCGGAATGGGCCAAGAAAAATATTCGCGTTAATGCTATTGCCCCTGGTTATATCCGCACTGAATTAGTCCAGAGTTTGATCGACAAAGGCCTGCTCCCGGTCGGGGCCATAGAAAAAAGAACCCCTTTGGGGCGGATAGGAGAAGTGGAAGATGTTTTAGCTTTAGCAGTTTATTTGGCTAGCGATGAGTCAAGTTTCATGACTGGTTCCATAATAAACATTGATGGGGGCTGGGAAGCTTATGGCTATATCTAAATTCAGAAATTAAAGTTTTAGCTATTTTTTGTTTATTGCTTAAGTTTCTTTTTATATGGCATACTTAAAATATGGCAGCGAACATGCCTCCCGAAAATCCCTCGCTTTTTTTAATAGATGGCAGTTCCTATATTTATCGCGCTTTTTTTGCTTTACCTCGCCTGGCCAATTCTAAAGGCTTCCCGACTAATGCCATTTATGGTTTCACGAACATGCTCCTCAAAGTGTTACGCGAGTATAATCCAGAATTAGTCGCCGTGGCCTTTGATGCGCCTGGTCCTACTTTTCGCCATGAAGCTTTTGCGGAATATAAGGCTAATCGCCCGGTCATGCCGGAAGACTTGCGCGCCCAAATTCCCTATATTAAAGAAATTACCAAGGCCTTAGGTATCCCTATTCTGGAAAAAGAAGGTTTTGAGGCTGATGATTTGATTGGCACTTTGGCCAAGAAATGGAACCGGGGAGAAATAATAATTATTTCCGGAGATAAAGATTTGATGCAGCTCATCTCCCCGCAGATTACTATGTATGACCCCATGAAGAATAAAAAGTATCAGATCCGAGAAGTGGAAGAATATTTTGGCGTGCCACCAGAGAAGGTTACCGATTTGCTGGGTCTTTGCGGGGACACCGCGGATAATATCCCTGGCATCCCGGGTATTGGCAAAAAAACTGCGGCCGAGCTTATTCGGCGATTTGGATCAATTGAAGCGCTCATGAATAACTTAGAGAAAGTGGAGAATCCAAAGGTGCGGGCTAATTTAAAGAATTATGCTCCTCAAGCACTGCTGAGCAAGGAACTGGCCACTCTAAATTTGGCCGCACCTATTAATTGGGAACTCAAAGATTTGAAAAAAGAGCCTCCTGATTTAAATAAATTGCAGAATATATTTAGAGAGATGGAATTTGCCAAGTTATTAAAAGAATTTTCTCTAACCATAGAAGTAAAAAAGGAGGAAGGAGATTATTTTTTAATCACGGAAGAGGAAAAACTGAAAGAACTGGCCGAGAACTTGAGAAGAGCGGGCAAATTTTCTCTGGCTTTACAAGGCACTGTTAACCAGGTCATGCGGGCCGAAATTGTTGGCCTATCTTTTTCTTATAAGGTGGGAGAGGCATTTTATATCCCCGTCGGTCATACCGCCCCTGGAGTAATTGCCCAACTTTCTTGCTCCCAGGTTTTAAATATTTTGCGCCCCCTTCTAGAAGATGAGCAATTAAAAAAATTTGGGCATAATCTTAAAAACGACTATATTCTTTTAGCAAAAGCGGGTGTTGAACTTCGGGGAATTGCTGGTGATTTAATGATAGCTTCTTACTTACTTAATCCTGGGAAACACCGGCATACCTTAGAAGAATTGGCCAGAGAATATTTAGAGCAAAATATAAGAACCATCGAAGAAATTGTGGGCAGCGGAGCTAAAGCCATTTCTTTTGCTCAAGTGGAAATCGAAGAAGCGCGTAACTTCGCCTGTACTTATGTGGACGTGATCATGGCCTTGACTAATTTGGTCTTCGAGAAGGTTAAAGGGGAAGGTTTGGTTGACCTTTTTGAGCAAATAGAGCTTCCCTTAGTGGAGATCTTAGCTCAAATGGAGGTGGCGGGAATAAAGATAGATCTAGCCCGTTTGCAAAAGCTCGCCCAAGAGTTTAACTTGGAATTAGAGAGAATTTCTCAAGAGATATATGATTTGGCCGGTGAAATTTTTAATATAAATTCTCCTCAACAATTGGGCAAAATTCTCTTTGAAAAGCTTAAGTTGCCTGGGGGAAAACGGACGAAAACGGGCTATGCTACTGATGTGGATGTGCTCACCCAACTGGCGCAAGATCATCTTTTGCCGGCCAAAGTGCTTGCCTACCGGAGTTTAGCCAAATTGAAATCAACCTATGTAGATGCCTTACCGCAATTAATTAATCCGCTTACCGGGCGGCTGCATACTTCATTTCATCAAACGGTTACGGCTACGGGTCGGCTTTCCAGTAGCGACCCCAATTTGCAGAATATACCCATTCGCACCCCTGAAGGGAAAAGAATTCGGGAAGCTTTCATTCCGGAGCAGGGTTTTTTATTCCTGGCGGCGGATTATTCCCAAATAGAGTTGCGCATCTTAGCTCATCTTTCTGGTGATCCTTTATTGAAAGCTACTTTTGAGCGGGATGAAGATGTCCACGCCGCTACGGCAGCCGAGATTTTTCAAGTTGCTCCTGATTTAGTAACGGCGGAGATGCGGCGCTTAGCCAAAGTGATTAATTTTGGCATTATTTATGGGATGAGTGCTTTTGGCCTTTCCCGGGAGTTAGGCCTTTCTCCCGCTGCCGCCCAGGCCTATATAGACAATTATTTCCAGAAATACCAAGGTGTCCGGAATTATATCGACCAAGCCCTGCAATTAGCGCGCGAAAAGGGCTTGGTAACTACGCTCTTAAGCCGCCGGAGGTATATCCCCGATATAGCAAGCAAAAATCGGAGTGTCCGGCAATTAGCCGAAAGGATGGCCATTAACGCGCCCATCCAGGGAACTGCGGCAGATTTGATAAAGTTAGCCATGATTAGAATCTACCAGCGCCTTAAAGAATTAAAGAAAGGGACAAAACTTATCTTGCAGATTCATGACGAACTTTTATTCGAAGTACCAGAAGCGGAATTAGCCGAGGTAAAAGAGATAGTCAAAAAAGAAATGGAAGGAGTCATGGAGCTTTCCGTCCCGCTCAAAGTAAAAATAAGCCAGGGACGGAATTGGGCAGAGGTAAATTGAAATAAAGAAAAATGGCAATTAGGTGGAAAAATTTTCATGCTTGTAGATGTGGCATTTACGCCATTGGAGATCGAGAAAAAAGAGATCACGGATAAAGCCGTAGTAGTCATCGATGTTCTGCGGGCCACCTCCACCATGATCGTGGCTTTAGAAAATGGCTGTAAGGGTTTTATTCCAGTCGCCACCGTAGAAGAAGCTAAAAGATTAGTAGCCGAGCAGAAAAATCCTAATTTTCTCTTAGGGGGCGAACGCCGGGCAATGCGCTTAGAAGGATTTCATTTAGGTAATTCGCCCCGGGATTATCTCCCCGAAAAAGTGCAAGATAAAATTGTGGTTATGACTACTACGAATGGAACTAAGGCCTTACTCGCCGCCCAAAAAGCGGTTAAGGTTTTCATTGGGGCATTTTTGAATATTTCAGCCGTAAGCGCTGCTTTACAAGAAACCCGGCGCCATGTGCTCATCGTCTGTGCAGGAGAGAAGGGATTATTTTGTCTGGAAGATACGCTTTGCGCCGGGGCTTTGGTGAAAAAGCTCATGGCGGCGGCTAAAGAAGTTTCTTTAACCGATGCCGCGCTTATGGCCAAGATTTTATATAACCACTTTGAGGATGATCTTTATGGGATTCTTTCCTCTTGTGAATGGGGACGTTATTTAATCGGGTTGGGTTTGGAAGAAGATGTGCGCATCTGCGCGCAAGTAGATGTTTCTCAGGTAACACCTATTTTTTATGGAGGAAAGGTTTTCCTTGCCCACAGAGCTCCTACCTAAATTGCAGATTGGGCAGCTTAATTTGCCCAACCCTTTGCTGCTGGCTCCCATGGCCGGCATCTCTAACCTTCCTTTTCGGCTATTGGCCCGGGAATACGGATGTGCTTTAGCTTTTGCCGAGATGGTGAGCGCCGAAGGACTGATCCGCCAGCCCCAAAAAAGCGAAAGATTCTTAAAAACTTGCCCGGAAGATAAACCTTGGGGGGTCCAAATTTTTGGTTCGCGCCCTGAGGTAATGGCTATGGCCGCAAAGATACTTGCTGAAAAGGGAGCCGATGTTTTGAACATTAACATGGGTTGCCCGGTGAAAAAAGTTACCCAGGGAGGAGCAGGGGCAGCTTTATTAAAAGACCTCGCCTTGGCCAAACAAATTCTGCAAGCCGTGCGGGAGGCTGTCTCTATTCCCCTGACTGTAAAAATTCGTTTAGGATGGGATGAGCAAAGTAAAAATTATCTGCAAGTGGCCAAGATGGTAGAAGAAGAAGGAGGAGATGGTTTGATTATCCATGGCCGCACCCGGACGCAGGGATATAATGTTAGAGCTGATTGGGGGGCAATCGGGGAAGCCCAAACCAGAGTAAAAATTCCTGTAATCGGGAATGGGGATTTATTGACTCCCCAGGCGGTTATAAGATTCTTTAAGGAGACAAAATGCGCTGGGGCCATGATCGGGCGCGGCGCATTGGGTAATCCTTGGCTTTTTCAAAAAATCCTGGCCTTAGAGAAAGGAGAAGATGTTCCTGAGCCCTCGTTACCAGAACGAGAAAGCATTATTGAGCGCCACCTGCAAATGTTAGTTGATTGGCGAGGGGAGGTTCACGGCGTAAAAGAATTTCGGAAACATCTTATTTGGTATACAAGAGGTTTGCCAGAAAATAGCGCTTTCCGCGCCGAATTAGCTAAATGGCTGACCAAGGCAGAAGTCTTAGCGGGCGTACATGCGTACTTTGAGAAAATAAATTCCCTTGTAATCCCTCCCTGAAGGGGGGATATTAAACCAGCGATGTTGTGCCGCAATGTCATCGCGAGGGAGCGTAGCGACCGTGGCGATCTCGTGATGTATTAAAAATAAAGAGATGGCCATGCTCCCCCGCATAAATTGCAGGCTCGCTTGCCACGACAAAAAAGGGATAGTTACATAGTCTCAGCAACGAGAAGGGAGGTTGATGGCCAAAATAAAATGGGCTCCCCAAGAAATCATCCATTTTTCAGTGATGGATTACATTCCCTTATTATTTTTGCTTGACTTTTAGTTAATAATAAATTTAAATTTTTATGTTATTTTTACTTCACAAAAGGGAGTGTGATGAAGATAATGAATAGCGAATTTAAGATCGTTTGGCCAGAACCGCTTACTTCTTTTTGCCAAGAAGTATTCATAAAGATGGGCGTGCCTGCCGAAGATGCTTGGACTACATCTGATGTCTTGGTCAAAGCAGATTTGCGAGGAATAGATTCCCATGGAGTAGCCAGATTACGGCGCTACTACACGGGCTTAAAGAATGGGGTCATGGTGCCCCGGCCGGATATAAAAATAGTGCGCGAGACTCCTGTGACTGCCTTGCTTGATGGTGGGGCAGCCTTGGGGCAGGTGGCTGGGCTAAAAGGGATGAAAATGGCCATCGCCAAAGCCCAGCAAAATGGAGTTGGTTTCGTTAGCGTGCGGAACAGCAATCATTATGGCATCGCCGGCTATTATGCGATGATGGCCCTGGAACATGATTTTATTGGCATTTCTTTGACAAACTCGGATGCGTATGTAGTGCCCACTTTTGGGCGCGAAGTGATGCTGGGCACAAATCCGATAAGCGTTTGCGTACCCGCTTTAAAAGAGAGACCTTTTGTTTTAGATATGTCAACTGCCGTGGCTACTTTGGGAAAGTTAGAAGTTTACAGCCGCTTGGGGAAAAAGCTGCCCTTAGGATGGGCAACAGATGAAAAAGGACAATCTTGTGAAGATCCGGTGCGGGTTTTGAATAATATCCGCAGTAAAGCTGGTGGCGGAATCCTTCCTTTAGGGGGAGAAGGAGAAGAGTTCGGTGGGCACAAAGGCTATGGTTTGGACCTGTTAGTTGATATACTTTGTGGAGTTTTATCTGGCTCGGGTTATTTAAATCTCCTTTATCCCAAAACACCAGAGGGCAAACCACTTCCCTCTTTGGTGGCGCATTTTTTCGGCGCCATACGGATTGATTTTTTCCGCCCCCTGGAAGAGTTCAAGAGAGATATGGATGACTTAATCCGCCGTCTCAAAAACTCGGCCAAAGCCGAAGGCAGAGATCGGATTTTCATCCATGGCGAAAAGGAATTTGAGTTGGAAGAGAAATATAGGCGCGAAGGAATTCCGCTATATTACAAAGTGTATGAGGACTTGAAAGCGATCGCTGCTGAAGTAGGGGTTCCTTTTAAGATTTGAGCATGAAAAAGACATTTATTTATTTAAAAAATTTTGCCAAGGATAAGTACGTTGCTTCCATAACCCCTACTTCAAAAATTGCCGTGCAGAGGATCTGCGATCAGATAAACTTTAACGGGAAAAAGGTCATTGTGGAATATGGGCCGGGAACGGGAGTTTTTACCGTAAAACTGTTGCGCCATATGGGGCCTGATTCGCGCTTAATTGCCATAGAGAGGAATCCCGATTTTTTCCGCATTTTGCAGCGCGATATTACTGATCCGCGCTTAAGGCTTTTTAACGACTGTGCTGGCAATGTATTGGAGATTTTAAAAAGTTGTGGCGAAGGGGAAGTGGATTATATTTTATCAGGAATACCTTTTTCCCTGTTTCCCAAAGAAATAAAAACCTATATCTTAGGAAACGCGCATGCGGCATTAAAAAATGGTGGTCGCTTCCTTGCTTACCAAAATTTTATTCAGTTGCCTGAATTCTTGAGAAATCATTTGGAACGTATCTTCCATAATGTACATACCAAACTAATTCTCCATTGCCTTCCTCCTTTAATCCTCTTTGAATCTGTCAAATATGATGGGTTGGGGCCACCCTGCCTTTTTCCTAAGAATAAACCTTAGTCTTGATAATCCTCACCAATCTGCAGTCTTCTTAATAAAGAGAGGTGCTCGGCGAAGGTTACCGGAGGGGCAAGTCCTGCCCATTGCCAAAGGGAGGGGAGGACTTCTTCAGGCTCTGCTTTAGGGAATGGACCGGCCGAAAGATAATGAATCAATTGCAAGGTCTTTAAACCATCAAACCAGATATGAAAGGCAGACTGAAGCTGCGGGAGGGAATGATAATTTTTTTGCAATTTAGGCCACACTTCTGGAAAATGAATGCGGGATAAAAAATCGACTAAAGCAGGAGAAATTTCTCCGGCCATCTTTTGGATTTTTCCGGTAGATAAGTCGATGTGTTGAGAGGTCAAGTCCAGCCAGTTTTTCAGCACTTGGAAACAAGCTGTTTGGTAAAATTTAATCGTCCCAGATGGAGAAGTTAAAATTTTCAGCACGGATTTGCCCGTACCAAAAGGAACGCGCCAGGAAGCGCGCGCTGCCGGGTAAACTATGGTTCCCTTAACTTGCTTAAGGCCGCTGGTCTTGGCCAACTGTTGCAGAAAATAAAAGTCCTCTGCTGCCGATCTAGTATTCATCCCGCCGGCGCGCACGTAAGCGGCAGCAGTGCAGGCCATGGTACTTCCAATCGTATGGAAAGCGTAAGGTGAGCCCGCCAATTTAAGGCCGAAAACATAAGCTCGTAAAAAAAGTTCGTATCTTTTAATGGCTTGGTCTTCCGCGATGGTGGAGCCCTGCTGATGACAAAAAGGGATTATTGCGGCGCCGACAGAGAAATTTTGGAAATGATGCATTAAAGCGGGTAAATAATCTGGACGGACAAGAGTATCCGCATCCAGGGAGATGAGCAAGGGAGAATTATTTTGGTAATTAAGTTTCTCCAAGGCTAAATCAAAACCTATTTTGCGAGCAAAACCTACGCCCCCATTGGAAGGTAATTCTAATCCGGGAGAGGCGGCATCTACCCAGGCGCGGGGTAAATTTTGTAAAGAATCTTTTCTGGTGGCCAACATACGGAGAGTGTCTAAGTTATTTTTCTTAATTTCAGGGGGAGCATCTTGGCGATGGTTAACCACAATTAAGGTTAAGAATTTATCTAAAATTTCTGCAGGATTTTGGGCGAGAGATTTAAGGGTATTCCAAAGGTAATCAGCTTCCGCCAAGGCTGGAATCACTATGGCTCCGGTAAAGTCAGCCCGATCAGTTCCGCAAATTTTCCAAGGGCCTTTAATTCCTCTTGCCTGCAGATATCGAAGAATTTCTTTATCCATTGAAAGCTTCAATCTTAATTTCCAAAAAAATTAAAATAATAAATGGACTGGTATTTGTTCCTTTTTAAATAATTCCGCAAGTTCTTCCCCCTTTTGCCTAAAGAAATCATCTGTTCTGGCCCATTTTAGATTGTATTTTCTATAGACCCAATCAGCATAATGGTAGTTCATCCGATCAATATAAACATAATCTACTTTACCTTTAATTTTAGAGACTAGTTCTTCAGCCCCCGGAAGAAGGGGGGCAATCATGGCGTAAGTTTTTATACCTGCGGAATTTAACTCACCTAAAGCTGTAATCCTTGCTTCTATGGTGGGAGCTTTCGGCTCGAAAAATTTTTTAATTTTTTCATCAGCAGTGGTTATAGTGTAACCAACTTCTACATCTCTTATGTTTTTTATTAAATCCAAATCCCTGAGAACTAAAGGAGATTTAGTTTGGATAGTAACCGGCCAACCGTTTGAGGCCAGAATCTCCAGGCAACTCCTTGTGAGTCCATACTTGCTTTCTATGGGTTGATAAGGATCGCAGACGCCGCTGATCCATATGCAGCCAACTTTTTTCTTCTTTATTTCTTTAGCTAATAAATCGGGGGCGTTGATCTTGGCGTCTACAAATTCTCTCCAATTCTCTTTATGGCCAGTAAATCTCTTCATAAATCGAGCATAGCAATAACGACACTCATGCTCGCAACCGACATAGGGATTTAAAGCATAATCCATGACCTGGGATTTGGAGAGAATATTTTTGGCCAGAATTTCTTGAACTTTTGGCATAATTTTAAATTCATATGGTAGCGAGCCTGAAGGCCGTAGTCATCTACTTTTTGTAAATCATCACTGAAAAGGGGGGATTTCTTAGTGAGCCCATTTTATTTTCCCTTCACCCTGCCCTCTCCCCGCTGGGGAGAGGGGAAGGGTGAGGGGAACATTAAATTTCCTATATAATAAGCCCACCCTTCAGTGAGGAATAATGCTTTTCTTAAATTATAATTGCATTATAGCAATAAATAATAAATAATTAATTGTTGAAAAAATAATACCTAAAGAAATAGTGCGCGAAGAGACGATATTATAATTGTCACGAGTTTAAATCATTCTTTCCTTTGGCTTAGAAAATTTTACTGCCGGAGGCAAACATGAAAAGAAAAATGTTGTTCTTAATTTCGATTGTGTTTTTAGTTTTTTGCCCAACAATTTTAGTTGCGAGTGATTTTGATTGGATTAAGGATTTTAATATCAGAGCGGAGGCTGACCCATCAGGCTTCCGGGCGAGATTGGCAGCCCGTTTTAAGATAGGTGATGCAGAAATCGGCGCGGTAATCGGAAATACGGAGAGACCGGCGGATGCTTACATGGTATGTCGTCTGGCCGAAATGTCGAGCAAACCTGTTGATTATGTAATGCAGGAATATAGATCTAATAAAACAAAGGGTTGGGGAGTGATTGCCAAAAATTTAGGGATTAAGCCCGGCTCAAAAGAATTTCACGCCTTGAAGCGGGGTGATGATCTTTATTTGGAGAAAGATGCTGGGAAGCCTAAAAGCAAAGGCAAGAGTAAAAAATAATATTCTTGTCAATCCTCTTGCCCACCGACTCTCTCCCCAATGGGACTGTGTCATAATCCCTCTTCGTCATGGCGAGCGACCCCGCACTCGATGCGGGGGAGCGTGGCCATCTCTTTAATTTCAATGCTTTACGAGACCGCCACGGCCGCTACGCTCTCTCGCGATGACACTATAACTTATTCTCAATGGGGAAGAGGGATAGGGTGAAGGGCAAATTTACTAAATTTCTTAATTCCTTCTATTTTCTATAATCTGCAAAATAGCCTGGGCGGGATCTGCGCCACCATCGACCCAATGGATGTTAATCCCCATTCTTTCCATTCGTCGAAACCAGGTCATCTGCCTTTTAGTGAACTGGTGAATAGCATGGCGCAGCTTTTCCTCCATTTCATCAAAAGTAAGTTCTCCTTTGAGATATTTGGCTATGAAACGGTATTCCAGACCGTAGGATTCCAATCTTTCTAAAGAGATTCCTTTCTGTTGGAGTCTTTCCACCTCTTCCACCATTCCCTGTCTTAATCGCTCCGTAAGCCGAAGATTGATGCGCTGTTTTAAAATTTCTCGTGGCCATCTAATGCCAAAAACTAATGGCCGAATTTCAGGAAACGATGGTCCATTTTTATTTTGTCCAAGTTCGCTAATCTCGATCGCCCGAAGCAAACGTTCCCGATCCAAGAGGTCAGTTGTATTATGAAGCTTGGGATTAACCTTTTTCAATCTTTCGGCTAATTCTTCATTACTTAAAGAAGAGAGTTCTTGGCGCAGAGCAGGGTTTAAGGGAACTTCGACCATTTGGTAAGCCCTTAATACGGAGTCAATGTATAAACCTGTTCCTCCTACTAAAATAGGGAGATGTCCCCTTTTTTGAATTTCGGTGAAAGTTTTAAAAAAAAGGCGCTGAAATTCAAAGACACTAAATTCATAGCCTGGATCAACGATATCGATCAAATGATAGGGAACTGACCCATACTCTTTGAGATCTTTTCCCGTGCCGATGTCCATTCCCCGATAGACCTGCCGCGAATCGGCAGAGATAATCTCGCCATTTAAGGCTTGCGCTACTTTTACGCCTACTTTCGTCTTCCCCGAAGCTGTAGGCCCTAAAATGACTAAAAGATTAAAGTCCATGAGTAAAGGGGTCAAGTCTACTCTTGACTCATGTTTTTCAATGATTTTATATTACTCCGCTTCCTTTCCCCAATTTTATACTTCTATTTTATATTTCTCAAATACTACTTAAGCTCTTCGCCCAACACTGCTACCAAAGCTTTTCGCCCTTGGTCTAAACTCATTAAATATATCATCCATCCAAGGGGGCACTTAGCTGCCTGGAATATTGGGGTCGCGTCTTGATTAGTGATTTTTCCAAGATTTAATACTTTTTTATT
>JBNAWB010000043.1:0-20517 GCA_049699975.1 Thermodesulfobacteriota bacterium | reverse complement strand
TTCAAAATTTTATGACTTACCTTATTTTCTGCGTAAATTCGCCACTGCATCACTTCCCTACGGCAGCACTTCTTTTCGATTTTCGCTCTGCGCTTAGCGCTTTGCCTTATGCGTTTTGCTTTTTCCCCTTCCGCTCTCTCGGCTCGCGCCTAACGATAAATAATTTCACCCCTTGCTCCCCGCTCCCTGCTTTTTTCATCTGCGTTCATCTGCATCCTATAATCTCTCCTAACCCCTCTTTAAGAAAAAGGGGAAGGGGAGATAAGGGAGGAGGGCAGGAGGGTGAAAGGGGGCATTGTTTTTTGTTTAAAAAAGTGGCATTATAAAATTTAAGAATAAGATAATTTTTACCGATAGTTAAATTGATTTTAAGTAAATTTCCTTTTCGAGTTTTTAGCTTTTATTAATGAGAGCAAATTATGTTTAGCAATATAACCTAAGGCTTACTGATAGAAGTCTAACCCCGAGGCAATCTTAAAGCGAGATGGCCACGCCCTTCGGGCTCGCCATGACAAAGCATGTAAAATGTTTATTGCTCTCATTAATAACTAAGGCGAAAGATGGGCAAAAGTCTTCAAATTATAAAAAATTTTTCTTTTAATTTCAAAGGATCAACTATTTTTACCCGCCTGATTTTTGGCTATTTAATCATATTCCTTCTTGTTATTGCCCTGACTATTTATGCCATTTTTCAATTGAACCAATTTGAAAATGTGACCCGGGAAATTCATTACATCGATCATCAAATGTTAGAAATTGAAAAAAAGCTTAGCGACTCAGTGCTGGCTCAGATGGGGTTTGAAAGAAAATATTTAATTGTCAAAGATAAAGCGCTCCATGATCAATACCTTTTAGCAAGTGAGGATTTTAAAAAGAATTTGGACCAAGCTTTGCTTTTTTCCTCTACTGAATCTCAAAAAGATATATTGCAGGCCATAAAGAAAGAGTATGAGGGTTACAATTCTGTAGTAATCAAAGAAATAGAACTCATTAAAAACAATAAGCCATATAATCAAAGATTGTTTAAAGAAGAAAAGGATAAAGCTATTGACCAGATATTGGAAGACTTAAAGAAACTGGCGGCGGTTTCGCGGCAAATCACTTCCGAAAAAATTAAAAAATTAAGCGAGATTGGCAGGGAAGCCCGAGAGCTTACCCTTATTATTGCCGTAGCTGCTTTAGCAGGAGCACTCTTGATTTCCTTTTTCATCACCCGCACCATTACCAAACCAATTTCCCGCTTAATCGACAAGACGCGAGAGATCGCCAAGGGGGTTTTCAAAGAAGACTTACAGATTTCTTCCCCGCCGGAGATAAAGGAACTAAGCCAGGCAATTAATTCTATGTGTGCCCAACTAAAAGTTTTGGATCAGATGAAATCTGATTTTTTCTCGATGATCTCCCACGAATTGCGTACCCCCTTGACTTCTATTAAAGTGGGCAGTGAACTTCTTATGCAAGAAGGTGGGAGACAAATTTCGGAGAGCCAAAAGGAGATTTTAGGTATTCTGTCGCGGGAAAGCCAGCGGTTAATCGACTTGGTAAATTCAATTCTTGACCTGGCCAAGATGGAAGCTGGGGTTATGGTATTTCAGTTCAAACCTACCAATATTGGGTCTTTAATTCAGCAGGTAGTCGAGGAATTTAAGCCTTTAGCTTTAGGTACGGGCATTAATCTTCGGCTGGAAGATCTTTCCAATTTGCCTACGATAAAGTTGGATGCCGAAAGGATTAAGCAGGTAATTAGGAATTTTATAGGAAATGCTATCAAATTTACCCCCAAAGGAGGGCAGGTAACTATTTCGGCTATTGAAAAAGGAGGAAGTCTGCAAGTTTGTGTAAAAGATACGGGGCCGGGAATCCCCAAGGAAAGTTTAACCAAAATATTTGAAAAATTTCAGCAGGCCTCTTTACAAAAAACGACTTTAATGAAAGGAACTGGGTTAGGATTGGCTATAGCCAAACAAATTATTTTAGCCCACGGAGGAAAGATATGGGCAGAGAGCGAGGCCGGACAAGGCAGTTCATTTTTCTTTGCCTTGCCGGCTTGAGTTTTTTCTTTTTTCTGGGCTGTGCTTCAATATCTAAACTTATCTCACCGCCTCCAGAAGCACCTGTCGAAAAGGTTCCTCCGAAGGAGGCTATCTCTCCTGCGGCTAAAAGTATCGAGAGAGCAAATCAGCTTTTAAGACAAGGAAGATTTGAAGCCGCTTTAAAAGAGAACGAAAGAGCTCTATCCTTAGCCGGAAAAAATTCTCCAGCAGATAGGGCCATTTATAATATGGGCCTCATTTATGCTCATAAGGATAACCCTCAAAAAGATTACGAAAAATCGCTCTATTTTTTTAATATGGTTTTAAAAGATTACCCCCGGAGTTCACTAATAGAGGAAACGAAAATATATATAAAACTCCTTCAGGAAAATAAAGAACTAAATGAACAAATAAGGAGATTGGCAGAGACTCATAGAAAAACAGAGTTTGCCAAAGCGCCCCCAGATAAGCTTGGCTTAGCCAACGAACTTTTCAAAAAGGGTGATTACGAAGGATCTTTAAAAGAGAATCAAAGAGTTTTGTCTCTCTCGGGCAAAACGATTCCGCGGGATAGAGCCCTTTTTAACATTGGTTTAATCTATGCTCATGGAGAAAATCCCAAGAAAGATTATGGAAAATCTCTTTTCTATTTCAATAAGGTCATTTCAGATTATCCGGAAAGCCCATTAACCCCAGAAGCTAAGTTATGGGTTAAGATGCTCCAAGAAAATCAGCAACTTTTAGAAATGATAAAAAAAGTTAAAGAAGTAGATATTGCCGTGGAAGAAAAGAAAAGGGAAAAAGGGAAATAGCCTATCTTTGTTTCTATATAATTGAAACTGATTCTTATTTACTGAATTTTTACAAAATATTTTATTTATGTTGAAAAATTTCCAACAATAATTAAAATGTGTGACCTTTTTGCCACACAGTGAAAAGTTGCCACATGGGGAAATTTTGACATGCGGCAGCTTTTTATTTAACGTTTAATCTTAGATTTTTTTCAAAGAGTTAATTTAAGCTTGGCTCATCTTTTAAATTGACGGCTCTCTTTTCCTCTTTGGGTTTCCCCGTTCCTTTTACACCCTTGGGCTTGGCTCCAAGGTACTTCTTTAATAAATGCATAACTTCTTCTTTTTCTTCAGGAATTTTAATATCGGCATCCTGGCTAAGCCTGTGCAAAAGGATGACCGGGTCTAAGATCTCGCCGCAAATAACACAGTGCCATCCAAAGAAGACACTGTTTACGTCATAAAATTTTTCGAATATCATTTTCCCGCCGCATCGCTGACAGCGGGTAATATCCTTTTCTTTATTGGTAATAGCCATATCTGCTCCAGCTCCTTATAAATTGTTTTATTTTATGATGCAAATTTTTTGCCAAAGGTTCGGATATTTTCTCCAAAAATAAAATTAATTATTTTTTAAAATATTGCCACCCCTTAATATTATTTTCCAAAAAACTTTAGAAAAGAGTTTTCTATTGGCAATTCTTTGATCCTATTGCTTTTTTAAAAACTTTCTTTTCCCCAATTTACAAGAAAATGACCCCCCATGTCACAAATTTGAACATTTTTTGAAAATTTTGGGCCAAATTTGGCTACTTTAATGTTGGAAAAACGAAGAGATTGGTTAAAAACTATTTAAATATCAATAACTTATACAATATCATTTATCCGCCAGAATTAGAGGCATAAAAATTGCCTTGAATGGAATGTCAATTATTTATTAACAAAGAGGAGATCTTATTTTCATGGCCGAGCACGGAACAATTTTAGTTGTAGACGATGAAATTGGTCCCCGAGAATCTTTAAGAATGATATTAAAACCTTTATTCCAAGTCTATCAGGCAAGTAATGGTTGGGAAGCTTTAGATTTAATCAAGGAGAAGGAAATTGATCTGGTTACCCTTGATTTAAAAATGCCTGGCTTGTCTGGAATTGAGGTATTAAAAGAGGTCAAAAAAATTAAGAGCGATGTCGAAGTTGTTATAGTTACCGGCTATGGCACTCTGGCAAACGCTATAGAAGCTATTCGTTATGGAGCCGTGGATTTTATAACTAAGCCTTTTAATGTGGCCGAAATAATTTCAGTAGTGAGCAAATCGTTTGAGCGCCGTAGTTTGAATTTAAAGATTAAGAATTTGATTCAAAAAATCAAAAACCTCAGCCTACTGGGTGAAGAACAAAACGATGCTCTGGCAAAATTGGGGGCCAGCATCGGGCTGGGGGCGGGAGTGGATGAAATACAAAGAGAATTGAAGGAGTCCCTCCAAAATTTAGATAATTGGCGATCGCAAAAAATAACAGTTAACTATTTAGATTTTTTGAAAGTTTTAATCTATATTCTGGAGAGCAAAGAACCCTATACGAGCGGCCATTCAGAAAGGGTATCCTTCTATGCTGATTTAATAGCTCAGGAAATGCATCTTTCCGCCGAAGAGAAAGAGAATTTGCAAATTGCCACCCTTCTGCATGACATCGGCAAGATCGGCGTAAGCAATCATGTCCTCGAAAAAACCGATCTTAATGAAAAGGAAAGCCTAAATTTGAAACAACACCCGCTGAAGGGAGTGCAATTAATCGAACCGCTTGCTTTTCCGGCTATGGTCATTTCCGCCATCAGGCATCATCATGAGAGATGGGATGGAAAAGGTTATCCAGATGGTTTGGCAGGCGAGAATATTCCTCTCTTGGCCCGCATAATTTCTTTAGCTGATTCGTATGACGCCATGACTACCGACCGCCCCTACCGAGAAGGTCTTTCGACTAAAAAGGTATTTGAAGAGTTAGAAAAGAATGCCGGCTCGCAATTTGATCCGCAAATTGTTTCCATATTTCTTAAAAATTGCAAGAGTCGCGGTCTACCTTTGCCAGCCTTAAAAAATCCAGGGTCCTTAGGCGCTCATTAAAATTTCGCAGGGAGATGAAATGGTTGAAAAATTGCTTCGTTGTAGTCAATGTAACCAGGTTATTCCTTTATATGGAGAATTTATTGACACGGGTGATAACGCTCATTTACCTGGGGTAACCTGGGCGGATGATGATCTAAAAATAAGAGAAGAATTTTTTCATATTCATAATGGCCATCCCATAGAGGAATTAACCGTAGATTTTGACACTTATATTAGCGACAAACCTTCTTTTGAGCTGATTAAGGTAAGTTATTTTGAGGCTACCAACGGGCGAGAAAGATTTCTGATAAAGCGGAGCCGAGAGAGATTCGATCAACCAGCTCATTATGAAATTATTCCAGGAAAATTAAAAATATCCAATGTGGCTTATGAAATCTTAGAAGAAGAACTCAGAGGACAAATAAGCACTTTAAACGGCTCCAGCCAACTGACTGAAGAGGAGGTCAGCTATTTAATTAAAGCTTTGCAAGAAGAATTAAAAAATATCTCCCCCGAGGAACTCTTCCAAGAGATAGAGATTGTGGAGGAAGTCGATACACCTCTAACCCTTTTAGCAACCTTTAAGGATAAACATTGGCAGAATATAATCCAGCGTCTCCAAAATTACTTGCGCCAACAAGAATTTATGCGTATTTTAGATTTCCTGGAAAAGAATAGATTATTAAAGGAAATGGCCTCATTATTTGTTCAAAGAGAAATGTCCTTCCTTCATTCTTGATGGCCTCCTTCCATTCTGCACTCGGTCTTTAAAGTGGGAAGGGAAGCGGCACAATTTAAAGATTAATCAGTAAACTGATTTACGGCCAGTTCTCCCTTTCCTTGACATCCTCCTGTTTCTTCTCTATCATGAAAATTAAAGTTAAAAATCAATCTTTTAGATCATAAATAAGGAGAAATGAGGCCAAAACTTTGAAAGATGCTTATCCCCTGCCGCGCCGAAAAACTCGTCAGATATATGTAGGTAAGGTACCGCTAGGAGGGAATGCGCCCATTGTTGTTCAGTCAATGACCAAAACTGATACACGTGACATTTCTTCGACTGTAGAACAAATTAACCAGTTGGAAAAAGAAGGTTGCGAAATAGTCCGTGTAGCAATACCCGATCAAGAAGCAGCAGAAAAATTAGGAGAAATAAAAAGACAAATAAACATACCTCTTGTAGCCGATATTCATTTTGACTATCGTTTGGCTTTAAAAGCCCTTGAACAAGGAGCAGATGGGCTGCGCCTTAACCCAGGTAACATTAGCCAAAAAGAACACGTGGCCTTAGTAGCCAAATTAGCGAAAGAAAAGAATGTGCCCATCCGCTTAGGGATTAACGCAGGTTCCTTGGAGAAAAGACTTCACCAAAAATATGGAGGGCCTACGGCAGAGGCCTTAGTAGAAAGTGCGCTTAATCATGTGCATTTCCTTGAAGATCTCGGGTTTGATTTGATTAAAATTTCTTTAAAAGCTTCTGATGTTTGGACCACGCTTAAGGCATATCAGAGTATCTCGGAATTGACTGATTACCCCCTGCACATCGGGATAACTGAAGCCGGTCCCCTTTTCTCAGGATCGATCAAGTCAGCGGTGGGCTTAGGGATTCTGCTTTATCAAGGGATAGGAGATACAATCCGCGTCTCCCTTACTGCGGAGCCTATTTGGGAAGTGCGGGCGGCCTACCATATTCTAAAAGCCCTGGGTCTGCGCCAAAGAGGGATAGACCTCATCTCCTGTCCTCTATGCGGCAGGAAGGAAGCTGATCTATTTCCGATAGTAAAAGAAATAGAAGAGCATTTTTCTGGGCTTCCGGATTTTTTGCGCGTCGCCGTGATGGGGTGCCCAGT
This sequence comes from Thermodesulfobacteriota bacterium, assembly GCA_049699975.1. Lineage (GTDB taxonomy): Bacteria > Desulfobacterota > SM23-61 > SM23-61 > SM23-61 > CAZAGD01. Next base: position 13,741 of record JBNAWB010000043.1, on the reverse strand, counting down.
AAATGGCCCGGGGGAAGCCCGGGAGGCAGATGTGGGATTGGCTGTGGGGAGAGGTATGGCGCTTCTTTTTCGCTATGGGGAAGTAATTCGCCAAGTAAAAAGCGGAGAGATGGTTTCCGCATTGATTGCCGAGGTGGAGAAAATTCTTAAAGAAAGAAAGGATTAAATATGCGGCTATCGAAGATGTTGATGCCCACTTATAAAGAAGACCCGGCCGAAGCCGAAGCTATTAGCCACAAATTGATGATTCGGGCCGGCATGGTTCGGCAGTTGGCTGCTGGTCTCTACATTTTTTTGCCCTTAGGGCTGAGAGTGTTAGATAAAGTAAATGCCATTATTAGGGAAGAGATGAACGCCATTGGCGGCCAAGAAATAAGTATGCCCGTCCTCCATCCAGCGGAAATATGGCAGCAGTCCGGCCGTTGGTATGATATTGGCGAGGAAATGTTTCGCCTTCAGGATCGGACTAAAAGAGATATGGTTTTAGGGATGACTCATGAAGAAGTAGTAGCCTGGCTGGCCGCACGCGAAATCCGCTCTTATCGTGATTTGCCGCAGATTTGGTACCAGATTCAGACCAAGCTTCGGGATGAAGCCCGCCCTAAAGGAGGAGTGTTAAGAACCAGAGAATTCTTGATGAAAGATTCTTACAGTTTAGACCTGGACGCCAAAGGGTTAGATCATAGTTACCAACTGCATTATGATGCTTACTGTCGTATTTTTAAAAGATGTGGGTTAAAATATTATGTAGTAGAAAGCGATCCGGGTATGATGGGCGGAGCAGGGGCCCACGAATTTATGGCTCCCAGCGCCGCCGGGGAAGATGAAGTGGCGCTGTGTGAAAAGTGCGGTTATGCCGCTAATGTAGAGTTAGCCAATTCCTTTCCTCAGCCGGTACCAGCCCCCAATTGGAAATTGGAAACAGTAGCTACTCCAGATTCGCGGACGATTGATGAAGTATGTCAATTTTTAGGGATAGATCCACGTTTAACAATTAAATCTTTAATGCTCATCGGGAGCAACGGTCCGGTGATTGCTTTACTCCGGGGGGATCAAAAACTCCATGAGAAAAAATTTCGTCGCCTCATTGGGGAATTTCGCCCCGCCCATCGCGAGGAAGTTAAAGAATATGCCGGAGTAGAAGCGGGGTTTTTAGGACCATGGAATTTACCTTCGCGAAGAGAAATACCCTTGATTGCGGATGTATCTCTGCAACAAGGAACATTCGTGGCCGGAGCCAATCGGGAAGGGTATCATATAAAAGGAATTATCCCAGGCGTTCACTTTACCCCGCAATTTGCGGACATTCATCAACCTATGCCTGGGGATTCCTGTCCCCAATGTCAAGCTCCTTTAAAAATAGAAAAAGTCATCGAGGTGGGCAATATCTTTAAATTAGGAACTAAGTATTCAGTTCCTTTAAAAGCTCACTACTTGGACCGGCAAGGGCAAGAGAAGCCTATAGTCATGGGTAGCTACGGCATCGGTCCGGCCCGGATTATAGCTGCCGCTATTGAACAAAGTCATGACCAAGAGGGGATTATCTTTTCTCCAGCCTTGACGCCTTTTGATGTTTATCTTTTGCCTATTAATTTAAAGCAAGAAAAAGTGCAAGAAGAGACGGAGAAGCTCTACCAAAATTTATTGGATGCGGGCCTTTCTGTGCTCCTGGATGATCGGGAGGATGGCCCCGGAGTCAAATTTAAGGATGCAGATCTAATTGGTCTTCCTTTAAGGATAACGTTGAGTCAAAAGACAGTAAAGGATGCTTTGGCCGAAATTAAAGTTAGAAAAAATGGCCAGATGCATTTTATTAAATTAGAACAGGTTGCTTCTTGGGTCAAAGATTGGCTTGCGGCCCATAAGCATGGAGGATAAAAAATTTCGCGAGTCATATTCCTGCTTAAAGATCATTAAATGATTCGGCTCAATGATATCTTGGAAAAGATGAATCGGTACCTTCCTTGGGAGGACTTCAGCCTCGTCGAGAAGGCTTATGTTTTTTCCGCAAAAGTTCATCAAGGGCAAGTACGTCTTTCCGGTGAGCCTTATTTAACCCATCCCTTAGAAGTAGCCGGCATCCTGGCCGATTTGAAGATGGATATCACCACCGTGGCTGCAGGCCTGCTCCACGATACGGTAGAGGACACCTTCACTACTATCGAAGAAATTCAGCAGAAATTTGGCCCGGATATAGCGCGCTTAGTCGATGGCCTAACCAAGATAAGTAAGATTTCTTTAGCCACCCGGGAGGAACAACAAGCAGAAAATTTCCGCAAAATGCTTTTAGCCATGGCTAAAGACATCCGCATTGTGTTGATTAAACTGGCGGATCGTCTGCACAATATGCGCACCCTCCAATATCTTCCGGCCGAAAACCAGACGAAAGTGGCCCAAGAAACTTTGGATATCTATGCTCCTTTAGCCAACAGATTAGGCATGGAGCGCATTAAAACAGAATTGGAGGATCTTTCTTTCAAATATTTATATCCGGAAGAATATCAGAAAATAGCCCAAGAGATTGCTTGGAAAAAAGAAGAAAGAGAGAAGTATATCCAGGAAGTTAATTCCATAATCTTAGAAAGACTTACCTCATACGGATTGGCTGCGCGGGTAAGTGGCCGGCCCAAGCATTTTTACAGCATCTTTCGCAAAATGAAAGCGCAGAACTTGGAGTTTGAGCAAGTCTATGATTTGATTGCTTTTCGCATCATCTTAGAAACAGTCAAAGACTGTTATGAAGCCTTGGGGATAATTCATTCTATGTGGAAGCCTATTCCGGGGCGGTTTAAAGATTATATCGCCATGCCCAAAGCTAACGGTTATCAATCTCTTCATACTACGGTCATCGGGCCATATGGAGAGCGGGTGGAAATCCAAATTCGCACCGAAGAGATGAACCGGACGGCCGAAGAAGGCATTGCTGCCCATTGGCAGTACAAGGAAGGAAAGTCCTTCGATCCCAAAGATAGTAAACAATTTTCTTGGATTCGGCAACTCTTAGAATGGCAGCAGGATCTGCGTGATCCCAAGGAATTCTTAGAGACAGTTAAAATTGATTTGTTCCCTGATGAAGTTTACGTCTTTACCCCCAAAGGAGAAGTGAAACAATTTCCCGTTGGCTCAACTCCGGTTGATTTCGCTTATAGCATCCATACAGAAATAGGACATCAGTGCGTTGGGGCTAAGGTTAATGGCCGGATAGTTCCGTTACGGTATGAGCTTAAGAATGGGGACATTGTCGAGATCATTACGGCCCCTGGCCATCAACCAAGCAAGGACTGGTTGAAATTTGTCAAAACTTCCCGGGCCCGTACCAAAATAAAGCAATGGATAAAAGCACAAGCCCGAGATCGCTCTGTGGACCTGGGGCGAGAAATTTGCGAGCGAGAATTCAAAAAATATCATCTCGATTTTGGCCGCATAATGAAGTCCGAAGAAATGAAAAAGATCTTAGAGGACTTTTCGCTCGCTACCGTGGATGACCTCTTGGCAGAAATAGGTTATGGAAATATCTCGGCTATTCAGATTTTAGGGAAAATTCTGCCGCCGGAAAAGCTGGAAAAGAAACCCAAAGAAGCATCTGGCTTAAAGCGCTTAGCTCAAAAGATTCTCCGCGAACCGGGGGGCATCCAGATACGCGGTGTCCAAGATTTAATGGTTCGTTTTGCCAAGTGTTGTAATCCCTTACCGGGTGATAAAATCACCGGTTATATAACCAGGGGTAGGGGAGTAAGTGTACACACAGCCGATTGCCCAAATATCTTAGCCAGTGATCCGGAGCGGCTCATTTCGGTTTCTTGGAATTTACAAGAAAAAGCTGTGCATCCGGTAAGAGTGCGGGTAATCTGCAATGACAAAAAGGGACTTTTAGCGGAAGTTAGTTCAGCTTTAGCTTCTTCCGAGGTAAATATTATTCGCGCCGATGTGACCACCACAGAAGATAAGAAAGCGATCTGCTATTTTGACGTGGAGGTCCAAGATTTGAATCATTTGCAAAATGCCTTCCGCGCGCTCAATAAGTTAAAAAGCGTTTTAAAAGTGGAAAGATTGCGGAGTGCCCTTTCTGGAGATAAAGAAGAAAAGGGAGCCGAAGCTTAAAAGCCTTCTTTTTTACGGCGCTTTAGTTACCAGCCCTGATCTGAGGCAACGAGTGCACACTCGTAGATGACGGGTCGTCCCGCCTTGAATAGCGTGGACCCGGTGCAGATTTGGGTACCATCTCCGTTTTGTTCGGTTATTGGCGTGGCTCACGTTATGTCCTACCTGCGGTCCCTTGCCGCAAATTTCGCACCTTCGAGCCATTAAATTCCTCCTCACAAATAATAAGCAGGGCTAACCCTGCTGAATTCTTTTTATCATGAAAAAGCAAAACTTGCAAGAGTTTTATTTGCATAAGATTGGTTCTCCTAACTCATTCTCCACGGCTATCCCGTTTTTAGCTAAAAGGGCAGCCGTGACGCCAACTCCTTTTATTAATCCTTCGGTCCCATAAATAAACTGGCTGCCGCAAGAAGGACTGTGGTCTTTTAAGATAGCCCTTTTAGCTTTAGCTAATTGGATGATGGCTAATGTCTCCTGGGCTCCTTTTTGAAAAGCTTGGGTAACCTCCTCTCCAGATTGGTTGATTACCTTAGCCGTGCCGTGCCATACATCTACCCCATCGCCACCTTCAATCCTCGCCGGAAGCCGCGGCGTGGATAGACCACCTAATTGTTCTGGACAAAGGGGTATAAAATGACGTTGGCCAAGATCGTCGAAGACTTCGGGGCAATAAGCATGACCACCGTCAAAACGACAGTTTATGCCCAAAAGACAGGCGCTGACTATTACTATTTCCCCAATCATGATTTATTTTCCGTGGCCAGCGGAGGGTTAATCAAGAAAGTATCTTCGGCGCGGGGAACTCCGCGGGTTAGCACACGCCGGCCTTTTATTTCCAGACGTCCTTCAGCAAAAAGCTGGATTGCCCGGGAATATATTTTGTGTTCTTGTTTTAAGATCCGGGCATTTAAAGTTTCGGCGGTATCGTCATCATAGACCGGCACCACGGCCTGAATAATTATCGGTCCCGTATCTGTACCCTCATCTACAAAATGAACTGTGCAGCCTGCAAACTTTACTCCGTAGTCTATCTCGGCCTGCCAGACATGGGTGCCCGGGAAAGCCGGCAAAAGAGCGGGATGGATATTCATGACGCGCATCGGAAAAGCACGCAGAAGGACCGGGGTTACCACGCGCATAAACCCAGCAAGAATTACCAACTCCACCTCGTATTGCTTTAATACTTCTACTAATTTTTGGTCAAAATCCTCCCGGGACTTATAATCTTTATGCCTAATGACCATAGCCGGAAGACCATGTTTTCGGGCCCGCTCTAAGGCCAAAACACCCGGGACATTACTAATCACAATTTTAATTTGGGCATCCAGTCGGCCAGCTTCGATATTATCTATTATGGCTTGCAGATTAGAACCACTTCCGGATACTAAAACACCTAATTTAACCATGTTTTGCCTCACAAATATGTTATTCTTTCTTTAAGATCTTTGGCGCGCCTAACCTCGCCAATATGGAATGCTTTTTCTCTCCATTTTTTTAAGGCTTCCATGACGGAAGTTACTTCCCGGGACGGGACAACCAAGATCATGCCCAGGCCGTTATTAAAGGTGCGCCACATTTCTTCCTCGGCTATGTTGCCCCCCTCTTTGATCAAATTAAAAATGGGAGGGACTGGCCACGTTCCCCGCCTGACGATGGCCTGCAAACCTCGAGGAATTATGCGTGGCAAATTATCCGTTATCCCTCCGCCAGTTATATGGGCTAATCCATGAATTTGAAATTTGGAGAATAAGTCTAAAAGGGGTTTAACGTAGATTTTGGTAGGAATGAGTAATTCTTCGCCTAAGGAGCGTGAAAGACCGGGCACTCGGCTATCGATTTTTAACCGCATAACTTCAAAAAGCACCTTTCTGGCTAGAGAGTAGCCGTTGCTGTGCAGACCGCTGGAGGCTAAGCCGATTAATTGGTCTCCGGCCCGAATAGCCGAGCCATCAATAATCTTCTTTTTTTCTACCACTCCTACGGCAAACCCGGCTAAATCATATTCACCCTTTTGGTAAAAGGAGGGCATTTCTGCTGTTTCTCCCCCGATGAGGGCGCAACCAGCCTGTAAACATCCGCGGGCAATTCCTTTGATAATTTGCGTAGAAACCTCCAGGCTAAGTTGGCCAGTAGCCAGATAATCGAGCAGAAAAAGTGGTTCTGCTCCCTGGACTACCACATCGTTCACACACATGGCCACTAAATCAATGCCTACAGTATCATGTTTACCAGTCAGGAAAGCAATCTTCAGTTTAGTTCCCACGCCATCAGTGGAGGAGACTAAAATCGGATTATTATATTTTTTGACCTTTAAAGCAAAGAGTCCGCCAAATCCGCCGATATCGGTGACTACCTCTGGACGGAAAGTTTGGCGCACTAAAGGCTTGATGATCTGAACAAATTTATTACCCGCATCAATATCCACGCCTGCCTTTTTATACGTCAATGGAGTCTTCATTTCAATCTCCCGTATGGCGATAAAGTATAGGATTTTATGCCACACATTCTAAAGGATTTCTTAAGGCAATGTCAAATGCTTAAAATTCAGACCGTCGCCCAGTTTTTTGGGCATATAGCTTGATTTAGCTCAGGCCTGCTCGAGGCCTACTTTAGGCCGCTCGGCCAATGCAAATCATTTACTAAGGGCGACAAAGCCTTGTAAGGGAGAAGTGGAGTTGAGGCGATAACCATACTCTTGTATTTTTCAAATCATTCGTTTAGTATATACTTAACTATTAATCATTTCGTCGTTTTAGAAAGAGTTTTCAAGAACGTCTGAAAAGGGGGCCGCAGAAAATGGATGAAAAAATATTAGCAGAAAAGAAGAAATGGGAGGCGCGTTGTCTGCAAAAAAGGCCTGCGCCAATGCAGAGTACATCAGGAATGGAAATTGATATTCTTTATACGCCGGCGGAGATTCCGGAATTCGATTATTTGCGCGATTTGGGGTTTGCGGGGGAATATCCTTATACCCGCGGTATTCAGCCTACCATGTATCGCGGGCGAGTTTGGTCGATGCGCCAATATTCTGGTTTTGCCACGGCCGAAGAGTCGAATCGGCGTTTTAAATATCTCTTAGAGCAAGGCCAGACAGGGCTTTCCATAGCTTTTGATCTACCTACCCAAATCGGCTATGACTCTGACCATCCTTTGTCTCAAGGAGAAGTGGGCAAAGTAGGAGTGGCTATTGACTCCTTGGCTGATATGGAAGTTCTTTTGGACGGCATTCCTTTAGATAAAGTAAGCACCTCCATGACCATAAATGCCACCGCCGCCATTCTTTTGGCCATGTATATTGCAGTAGCTGAAAAGCAAGGAATCAAGCCGGCTGCTCTGCGGGGGACTATTCAGAACGACGTGCTCAAAGAATATGTGGCCAGAGGGACTTATATTTTTCCTCCTCAGCCTTCCATGCGCTTGATAACCAATATCTTCGAATACTGTTCCCGAGAAGTTCCCCAGTGGAACTCCATAAGCGTAGGCGCCTATCATTTAAGAGAAGCGGGCGCCACGGCGGTGCAGGAAGTAGCTTTTGCCTTTGCCATAGCGATAGCTTATTTGGAGGCAGGAGTGAAAGCCGGTCTGGATATTGATGACTTTGCGCCCCGCGTTTCCTGGATCTTTAACACCCACATAAATTTTTTAGAGGAAGTAGCCAAGTTCAGAGCTGCGCGCCGCCTCTGGGCTAAAATCATGAAAGAAAGGTTTAAAGCCAAAGACCCGCGCTCTTGGATGTTACGTTTCCACACGCAAACCGGGGGATGTACCCTTACGGCCCAGCAGCCGCTAAATAATTTAATTCGCACTACTTTCCAAGCCATGGCCGCCGTTTTAGGAGGGTGTCAGTCTTTGGCCGTATGTTCCTATGATGAAGCTCTGGCCCTGCCTACCGAAGAGTCGGTGCGTCTTTCTTTGCGCACGCAGCAGATTCTCGCTTATGAATCAGGAATTGCCGATACTGTCGATCCTTTGGGAGGTTCATATTATATAGAAGCCCTAACCAATGAGATTGAAAAACGGGCCAGTGAGTACATTGAAAAGATTGACCAGCTTGGCGGGGCAGTGACGGCCATCGAAAAAGGATATATTCAGCAGGAGATTCAAGAAAGTTCTTACCGCTACCAAAAAGAAATCGAGTCTGGGAAAAGAATTCTGGTGGGGGTAAATAAATTTCAAATTCCTGAGCCGCCTATAAAAGGATTGTTGAAAGTTGATCCTCGAGTTCGGGAATTACAGATCAAGCGCTTAGCCGAGCTGCGCGCTTCCCGAGATAATGAACGCGTAAAGAAAACTTTGGATCAATTAGAGAAAGTGGCTCGCGGAGATGGAAATTTAATGCCTCCTATACTGGATTGTGTGCGTGCTTATTGCACCTTAGGAGAGATGTGCGAAGTTTTACGGAAAGTATTCGGAGAGTATGAACCAATAACTACTATATAACAATAGGACGCAGATAAACGCATAAAAAAGATGATAAAAAGGATGATAATTTTGGCCACGGCGACAAGGCCTCTAAAGAGAAGGCAAGGAAAATTAGAAAGAGCCGGCAAAAAATTCGCTAAACAATTTTTATTGTAGAAGGGGGATGAATATGGCCGAACGAAAGATAAGAGTGCTGGTAGCCAAACCAGGGCTTGATGGTCACGACCGGGGAGCTAAGGTTATTGCCCGAGCTCTGCGGGATGCGGGCATGGAAGTAATTTACACCGGGTTAAGGCAAACGCCAGAAAAGATTGTTTCCGCAGTTATCCAGGAAGATGTGGATGCGCTACTGATGAGCATTTTATCCGGCGCCCACGATTATTTGTTTCCCCGGGTGATGGAATTACTACGGGAACATGGCGTTAAAGATATCTTGGTTTTAGGAGGAGGGGTTATTCCCGAGGAAGATATTCCGGCTCTAAAAGCGCTGGGCATTGCCGAAATATTTGGGCCGGGCACTTATACAGAGACAATTGTTAAATATGTTCAGGAACATGTAAAGATTAGTTAAGGGAACGCCCAGGCAGGCCGATTTAGAATTATTTCCTTTTGGGCGTTAACTTGGGTTCTCAAGAAAATTGGGGCAGAAAATATGCGACCTTTAGAGGGTATAAAAATATTAGATCTTACGCGCCTCTTGCCCGGTCCCTACGGCACCATGCTTTTAGGCGATTTAGGAGCGGAAGTGATCAAAATCGAAGAACCGGAGCAGGGCGATTATGCGCGCTGGAACCCTCCGCAAATAAACGGAGTGGGGTCGAGACATTTGCTTCTTAACCGCAATAAAAAAAGCATCACTCTGAATTTAAAAAAACCAGCCGGAAAAGAAATTTTTTTGAAATTGGTGCAGGATAATGCCGATGTGCTGATCGAGCAATTTCGCCCGGGAGTAATGGACAGGCTGGGCTTAGGCTATAAAGATTTAGAAAAAATTAACCCGCGCTTAATTTATTGCTCCCTCACTGGTTTTGGTCAAAATGGCCCTTACCAGAACGTTGCTGGTCATGATATCAATTACATCGGTATTGGAGGCATATTAGGAATTACTGGAGAAAAAGATGGTCCGCCAGTTATCCCGGGAATCCAAATAGCGGATTTAGTGGGCGGAGGTCTATACGCGGTTATAGGTATTCTTACAGCTTTAGTAGCCAGAGAGAAAACAGGAAGAGGACAGTATATAGATGTATCCATGCTCGATGGGGTTGTCTCTTTGATTCCTGACGCGGCGGCGCTATATTTTGCGGAGGGCAAGCCACCTGGTCGGGGCGAGCGCAGGCTTACGGGTGGATTGCCGCAATATCAAGTTTATCGTACTAAAGATGGGAAATATTTAGCTGTGGGAGCGCTGGAAGAGAAGTTCTGGGCTAACCTTTGTCACGGGATAGGTAAGCCCGAGTGGGCGGATAAAATTCCGCGCGAAAATGATCCGCGCTGCGCCGAAATAAAGAAGGAGATGGCGGAAATTTTTCTCACCAAAACGAGAAAAGAATGGATAGATCTTTTGATGTTCCGAGATACTTGTGTTGCCCCTGTGCTCACGTTGGAAGAAACATTCCAGGATCCCCAAGTACTTCATCGAAATATGCTCGTGGAAATCAATCACCCCCGCGCCGGAAAAATTAAACAAATTGGCCTACCCATTAAGTTCTCCGCCACGCCCGGGGAAGTTTCTGCCCCAGCGCCAGAGATAGGAGAACATACGGAAGAAATCTTGAAGAAACTGGGTTATCCAGAGGAGAAGGTAAAGGACCTAAGGAAAGAAGGGGTAATCAGATAAATTCCTTTAAATTAAGGTAATAGGGCAAAGCAGAAGGAAAAGAAAAGAAAGGAGAAAATATGCCAGTTTCTGCGTTTGTTTTGATTCGCACCGAAGCAGACAAAACCAAGGGGGCTTTTGAAGTACTCACCAAACTTAAGGGAGTAAAAATGGCCCATACAGTTACTGGACCCTTTGATATTATCTTACTCATCGAAGCCAAAAACTTGCATGAGTTAGGGGAAGTAATTTTGAGTAAGATCAGAGGTGTCGAGGGCGTCTCCCGCACCATGACTTGTGTTACGGTAGAATCAAGCTGAAAAAAGGTTAAAAAACATGGAAACCGGATTCCGTTTTGTGGTGGAAAAGGTATTCACTATTCCGGGAAGAGGAGTGGTTGTCAGCGGTCGCGTAGAGAGCGGCACGATCTCCGTGGGCGAAGAGCTGGGCTTCTTGGGAACAGAAGGGCAGTGGGTGAGAGCCATCGTGGTGGCTATCGAGGTTTCCCGTCGTTTAGTCGAGCAAGCCGAAGCTGGTCAGCAGGCCAGTTTTTTGCTTCAGGGCGTTAAAAAAGAACAGATCACTTTGGGGACGATTTTAGTGGAAGTCCCTGCAGTTCCTGCAACGCCACCTCCTCCTCAGCCTTCAGTGCCCGAGAGTACTCAAACCACCTATCTACCCAGCGTTTCTTACCCGGGAAGTAATAGGGCTATTCAACCCTCTTCTGGCGTAGGCCGGACTCTTCTTTTTCTATTAATCGGTATTATTATAATATTACTCTTGCTAATCGCCCAGGGAAAATGGGATCCTAAAAAATGGGATCCGCGCCAGATGAAATTTGAGCAAAGGCAATTGACTATGCCGCAGCTCATCCCGGAAACTTTTTCCTAAAAATATTTTAGAAAGATCACAGCGCCATAGAGCTGCAATTAAAAAAGCCCCTCTCCCCTATTGCTATAGGGAGGTTGAGGTGGATTTGCTTAACAAAAATTGAAGAGTTGGCAGAGGTGGAATACAGATGGAAGTAGTGAGATTAGGGAAGACTAATATTTTCGTAAAAAAATTAGGTTGGGGAGGAATTCCTATTCAGCGGGTAAGTGAAGAGGAAGCGATAAAGGTAATTAAGGAAGTTGTGGAGATGGGAGTAGATTTTTTAGATACAGCTCGCGCTTATACCAACAGTGAAGAACGTATCGGCCGAGCCCTCCAAGAAGTGAAGAAGACTGTAGTTTTATCTTCTAAATCTCATGTGCGCACCGAAAAGATATACGACGATGTTCTGCTGAGCTTAAAAAATTTACGAGTAAAGAAGATAAACATTTATCATCTGCATAATGTATCTTCTTTTAGCGATTATGAAAAAGTCCTGGCGCCGGGGGGTGCTTATCAAGGGCTAAAAAGAGCACAAGAGGAGGGGTTAATTGATCACTTGGGCATAACCAGCCATAGTTTGCCAGTTTTAGAAAGAGCCATAAGGGAAGAGAAATTTTCGGTAATCATGGCTTGTTACAGTTTTTTAGAACCGGCAGCAGGGGAAAAAATCTTTCCTCTGGCTAAAGAAAAAGATCTGGGCATCTTGGCCATGAAGCCTTTTTCTGGGGGAGTGATTGAAAATGTGGGGGCAGCATTAAGGTATGTATTGGCTACACCTGACATAGTGGCTATTCCTGGCTCCGAAACATTAGCGAAGGCCAGAGAAAATTGGGAAATTTTTAATGCAAAAGCTCCCCTGAACGATGAGGATCGAGCTTATATTGATAAATTAAAGAAAGAGTTCGATCGGCAATTTTGCCGCCGCTGCGATTATTGCCAGCCGTGTACGCAACAGATTAACATCCAACTGATGCTGGGAATTAAATCAGTAGTCAAAAGGTTTGGAAATCCAGAAGAAGTAAAATGGATAAAGGATGTGGTCGAGAAGGCCAGAAATTGTACCGAGTGTGGCGAATGCCTACCACGCTGTCCTTATCAACTACCTATCCCCGAGCTGATTAAGAAAAACTTAGCTTGGTTGGATAGCTTAAAGCCCAAAGAAATTTTTTAAAAAATGTGCTGAGGTTGTTTAGATGATGCGCCTGGTACTAATTATAAATTTGCTTGTCGCCCTCTGGGTGTTTTATGATGCGCAAAAAAGAGGCTTTACCCTATGGAAGAGCATGTTATGGGCCATGGGAGTCTTTTTCCTGTTAATTATATTTCTGCCCCTTTATTTAATAGTCCGCCGCCAGAAAGGAAGATGGAGAGCGGCAGAATCCCCCATATATTCATCGGCTACTAAGATTTGTTTTTATTGCGGAAAACCTTATCCAGGAGAACCGGAGCGCTGTCCAAATTGTGGACAAAACTTAAAAGCTTTATGAATTTAAGTTTTCTTCAAAAAATTAAGGAGAGCGAGGTGATTGTCAATAAGAAAAGAAGATGAGATTTCTTTATTTTTATAAGCAACAAAAAGAATACCCGCCGCCTCGGCGGCTAAACGATCATTCAGCGAGTCGCCCACCAAGATAGTCTTCTCTTTAGGCAAATGTAAAGTAGCCACAATTTTTTCAATAGCTTCGGGATGGGGCTTGGGATTTTTTACATCCAAGGCCGTCACCACCATCTCGAAATGGTGGCCCAGCCCGAATTTTTCTATAATATGTCTCATGGTAGTTGACCTACTGGTGCATATGGCCCGCTTAATACCCCTTTCCCGTAAATAATGCAGAGTTTCGATGAGATGCGGTTCCATCTTTAGGGCCTCTATGTAGGGGAGGATATCTATGTTGCGCCATACGTCTAAAGCCTCTTTTTCCTGGTTGGGGCGGCCACGGAAAAGGAAATGCAAGGATTCGAAGACTGTATGCGTATGGACGAATTTTAATTCTTCCTCGGTCAAAGGGTTTCCTCTAACTCTCCGGCAGATATCATTGTACAATTTTCTATTAGATTCGTAAGAATCGAATAATACACCATCGCAATCATAGATGACGCCTTGTAAATCAAGCTGCACTTTCTTCACCTTTTTTCAGGAGTAGGAACAGGAGCAAAAAAGGGTGCTTCCATTTTCTGGAAACCAGCCGGAAGTTCAAAAAGACTATCAGGTTGGGATTCCATCTTCAAATTTTTATATTCCGAGCTCCAACTGCCATCCAGGGCCGATATTTTTATCGGGTAATTCAGGGCGGTAGATATCCATTGCCAAGCTTTTATAGTTTTTTCTTCTTCTTTGATGGTCACCTCATATTTTTTAGCTTCCAACCCATTGATCATCTCTATCCCTAAAAACTGACGGCCAATTTCGCCTTTCAGCAGAGTGGCCGGAGCTTGATTTTCATAAGAGATCATTTCCATATAGACTTTATCTTTAGGGAAGACCAACCACACCACATTTTTATCTATGCGCACAATGCTGTAATT
>JBNAWB010000042.1:0-20681 GCA_049699975.1 Thermodesulfobacteriota bacterium | reverse complement strand
CTCTCCCTCCCGCCTGAAGTAGGTACGAATTTCAAAAGTGATCGACGGTCAGAAGAATGCTGACCGGCGAGCACTTTGATCATTACGCGCCATGGCAATGACATGGCGGACCAGTAACTTGGCAAAGAGGGGAGCTAAAAGAGGGAGCGGGAAAAACCGGATTACTCCTAATGGGAAATTTATGATCAGGCAGTCCTCCAGCCAATAAAGGACCCAATGAATTTCAAGATATTAATGAGCGCATTAAATAAATGACATTTGTTGCTCTTAACCCCTCACCTCGGTACAAGTCGATTCCGACCTAACCCTCTCCCCACGCATGGGGAGAGGGGAGGGTGAGGGGATAAGTGTAAATATTTAATCGCTCCGAGTAATAATAATCTATTATATGCTTTTAAAGATCGGATTATTTTTGCCGAATTTCTTTAATGATTAGGCATAGGCGTGGCTAGAGGATATTAAAGGCGAAAATTTCATGCAAGAAGATCAAACGACTTGGATAAAAATAAAGACGGAAGATTTAAGGATAGGGATGTTTATCGTAGATATGGGCCGTTCTTGGATGAACCATCCCTTTTTAACAAATAAGAAATTTATAACTTCCCCTAAACAGATTGAGAAACTTAAAGAATACGGTATATTAGAAGTTTATATTGATCCTCAAAAAGGATGGGTTCCAGAAGGGGCGATGGCCTTCCCAAATGATAGGACAAAAGAAGATGAGAAAATAGCTCATTTTCCACCGGAACCTCCCTCTCCCTTTCCTAATTTATCCTCCTTCTCTCCGGAAGAAAAAGTTCCTATTCACCAAGAAATAAAAGAGGCCAAGAAGGTTCACCAAGAGGCCCAAATCATTGTCCGAGAAGTTATGCGAGATATCCGGCTGGGTAAAAATATCGAGAGCGCGAAGGTAAAACGCATCGTTCAAAAAATGGCCGACAGTATTTTTCGTAACCCCGATGCCTTAGCCAGTTTGACCAGGATTAAAGGGTATGATGAATATACTTTTGTGCACTCGATTAATGTGTGTATCCTTTGTTTAACCTTAGGTCGGCACCTAAATCTGGAGAGAGAATCTTTAGAGCAGCTGGGCATGGGAGCTCTTCTGCACGATGCCGGTAAGATGAAAATTCCCAATTATATTTTGCAAAAACCGGGAAAATTGAGTGAAGCCGAATTTGCCGAAATTAAAAAGCATCCTCTTTACAGCATTGAAATTCTGGAAAAAAGCGAGGGCCTTTCCGAAGAATCAAAGTTGGTAGCCTTGCAGCACCATGAACGCTATGCCGGCCATGGCTACCCCTCTTCCCTTCAGGGTGAAGAAATTGGGAAATTTGCTCAAATGGCGGCGATTGCAGATGTTTATGACGCCATTACCACAAACCGCTGTTATAAAAAGGCTGCTTCTCCTTATGCAGCTCTGCAGGAAATGTATTTATCTGCCAACCGTGATTTCAATCAATTTCTGTTAGAACGGTTTATCCAATGTATGGGTATTTATCCCATAGGCACTCTTGTTCAACTGGACACCCAAGAGATCGGTCTCGTCTGCTCGGTTAACCATCAACAACTCCTCCGCCCCCATGTGCTGCTGCTCTTTAAAAACCCTAAGCAAAGTTACCGCCACCCAATAGTGGCGGATTTAATGGAGAAGGATAATGCCTCTGGTTCTTTCAAGCGAACTATTTTAAAACCCTTAAATGCCCAAAAATGGAATATTTGTGTTGATGACTATTTAGCGGCCGCTGCTTGGGGGGAAATAATTTTTTAATGCTTCGGGTAGATAACCGCTTGGGCAAATTGGCCTAAGAGGTTAAGAAAATACTCTGTATTATATATTTGTAAGCTCTTGAAATTTTGTTAATCAACTCCTACTCTGCTTTGATGAAAGAATGAAAAAATATACCAAATTAATTTAATATCTGCCCTGGATGGCAGTCCTTAGGTGATTAAGGATAAAACGTAGGGCAAGCCTTTAGGGCTTGCCGAAAATGCGGCCAGGGATGAACCCTTGCCCTACAATTTTCACTCTCTCATTTGGAAAAGAGGGAGGGGGAGGATTAAATAATTTGGTTGCGGCTCTGCCGGGCTGGGAAATAGCCATCAAGGATAAATACCCCGCAAACGAGTGGCCTCGGCGACGCGCCCAATCCCTAATATAAGGGCGGCAGTCCGCATGTTTACTTTCTTTTTCTGAGAAATATTTAACACTTCAGCAAAACTTCTCTTTAAAATGCGCGTCAAGCGTTCGGAAACCTCTTCTTCGCTCCAAAGTAATTCTTGCAGGTTCTGCACCCATTCAAAATATGAAACGGTTACGCCGCCGGCATTGGCTAAAATATCAGGCACTACGAATATACCTCGGTCAAAAAGAATCTCATCTGCTTCCGTAGTGGTGGGACCATTAGCTCCTTCCACGATGATTTTAGCTTTTATTTTTGGCGCAACTTTTTCCGTAATCTGGTTTTCCAAAGCAGCTGGAATAAGAATATCGCAATCTACCTGCAGAAGCTCCTCGTTTGAAATTTCATCGCCTTCTTTATATCCGGGAGAAAACACGCATGAATATTTTTTTTTGCAATCTAAAATAGAAGAAACATTTAATCCATGAGGATTATAGATTCCTCCCTTGGAATCGCTTATAGCCACAACTTTCGCTCCAGCTTTTTCAAAGTATTGCGCGGCAATTCCGCCAACATTCCCGCATCCTTGGATAGCTATCCGGGCTCCTGTGATAGGAATATTTAGATAGTTAGCGGCCTCTTGGGCCGTAACAAAAACTCCTTTCCCTGTAGCCTCATGACGACCCAAGGAACCACCAAGTTCTAATGGTTTTCCAGTAACAACCCCGGGGACCGAATAACCCTTCAGGATGCTGTAGGTATCCATTATCCAAGCCATCACTTGTGGGTTTGTATAGACATCTGGAGCAGGAATATCTCGATCAGGGCCGATCATCATGGCTATTTCCCAGGTAAAGCGGCGCGTCATATTTTCCAATTCGCGTAAAGACATATTTTTGGGGTCACATTGCACGCCCCCTTTAGCTCCTCCATAAGGGATATTGACTACGGCGCTTTTCCAAGTCATCCACATAGCTAAAGCTTTCACTTCGTCCAGATCAACATTGGGATGGTAACGAATTCCTCCTTTGGCAGGTCCTCTGGTCATATTATGCTGAACTCTATACCCGGTAAAAACTTTAATGGATCCATCATCCATTTTTACTGGAAAATGAACGGTGAGCTCCCTTTGGGTATATTTGATTTTTTCGAAAATGCCTGGGTCTAAATTTAGATGAGCAGCAGCAATATCTACTTGTTTCATGGCTACATCAAGAGGATTAATTTTCTTGTTTTTTTCCATTAAAACCTCCCCCTAAAAATTTTTTTAGACCAAAAATGAAAAGTTTAATGGTATAAAAAGATTGGAAATTTAAGAAATTTTAAGAGTGAATAGAGATTAGCAGAAAATTTAGAAATATGTCAAGAATTAGCGAAAAATTTTTGGATAAGTGCCGGCGAGTCTTTTCTAATTTACATTGACCTTTACATAATATACATTCTTTAATTTTTCTTGGTCCCCAATAATTTTTTTTGCCCAATTCATTATTGATTCGTGATTAATTCTTTCAGGATTTTTTCTCCTCTCCGGCAGAATGGCTAATAAATGAGAATTTCTTTTTTCATCTTGCCAATAAAATTCATAAGCAATCATAATCTATACCCGTTATTTACATGAATTAAGGGAATTTTCGCAAGTCAAAAAATTAATCAGCAATTTCAATGCCCATTTCTGTAAATCTTTATAACTATTTATTTTTATTTATTAATTTTAAAAAAAGAAATTATTTATATTTAAATAATCCCTTTAAAAAGTGTAAAAAATTCCGACAGCATTCTAAAAGGCCATAATTTTTATAATAATTGAAAGTAATTGATATTAATTAAGATTAAATTAAAAAAATGAGAAAATTTGCGATTGTAAAGAATTTTTACAAGAAAAACATTTAGAATGTTTCTGAGGAAAAAATTTTAAAAATTTTTCTAAAGTTTTTTAAATGAAATTAAATATGGAATTTTACCGCTTCGTGGTGTTAATATTATTAAAAACTTTTTATCCCCTTTGCTAAGGAGGTTAAATATGGAATGGGGAATGCAAAATCGTTTAGGACGTTTAATAAAATCTGATGGCCATTGTTTTTTTCTGCCTATTGACCACGGGTACTTTCAAGGTCCGACTACCAAATTAGAGAGACCTGGAGAAACCATTAAACCTTTGATACCTTATGCGGATGGTCTATTTGTTACCCGCGGTGTCCTAAGGGCCTGCGTCGATCCCCGAAATTGTCCTCCTATAATTTTGAGGGTTTCTGGGGGAACCAGCATCATTGGCAAAGATTTGGCCCATGAATCAATCACTACTTCTGTGGAAGAGGCCTTACGGCTTAACGCTGCAGCTGTGGGCATGTCTATTTTCGTAGGCAGTGCCTATGAGTACGATTCTTTAGTAAACTTAGGCAAATTGGTAGATGAATGTCAGAGGTATGGCTTGCCAGTCATGGCCGTAACTGCCGTAGGAAAAGAGTTAGAAAAGCGCGATGCCCGTTATCTGGCCCTGGCGTGCCGAATTGCCGCAGAATTCGGAGCGACTATAGTCAAGACTTATTGGTGCGAAAATTTTGATAAGGTGGTCAATGGCTGTCCAGTACCGGTCGTGATGGCTGGTGGTCCAAAATGTGAAACCGAAAAGGAAGTCTTCGAATTTGTCTATGACGGCATGCAAAAGGGAGCTATAGGCTTAAATCTTGGCCGTAATGTTTGGCAACATGATTATCCAGTGGCGATGATGAAAGCTTTGCGGGCTATTATTCATGAGGAGGCTACGGCGCGGCAGGCTGAGCAAATTTTCTTAGAGGAGAAAAATAAGGGCAAAAAATAATTATGATGAAAATTAAGGAAGGCGGGCGTGCTGGCTTAGGGAATAATAAGTTGGCCAAATTAAATAGGGAGAGTTCTTAAGAAGGGCATTAAATTTTTTAAGAGTAAATGAAAAGCCTTTTTGATGAAATAGAAGCAAAAAAGTTTGTAAAAAGCCATCAAAGTATTCCGGCTGAATTAGCTCTGCGCATATATACTTCACGGTTGATTGGCCGTGATTCTTCCTTAGTGATCCACGGTGGCGGAAATACTTCGGTCAAAGTAAAAGAGAAAGATATTTGGGGAAGAGAAAGAGAAGTTCTTTATGTAAAAGGCAGTGGCGTAGATTTGGCCAATATAGAAATTAAAGACTTAGTGGGGTTAGAACTTGAACCTTTGCGCCAACTTCGCTTACTTTCGGAAATTTCCGATGAAGAATTAGAAAATCAACTCCATAAATCTAAAATATCTTTCCGCAGCTCCTTCCCCTCCGTAGAAGTTTTAGTACATGCTTTTCTGCCCTTTCGTTATATAGATCATACTCATGCTGAATCTATCCTAATATTGGGGCATTTGGAGAAGGGAGAGGAAATTTTAGCTAAGGTCTTAGGGACAGGAGCGGGGATTATTCCTTATGCTCATCCAGGCCTGCCTTTAGCTAAAGAGGTATTAAAAAAATTCACGGAGCAACCCGACCTGGAAGCTGTGGTTGTCATAGACCATGGAGTTTTTACTTGGGCAGATGATGCTCGTTCCTCATATGAAAGAATGATTAAATATGTCCATATAGCTGAAGAATACATTGCGGAAAAAAGTAAAGGTAAAAGGAATCTTTCTATCGAAAAAGAAAATCCCCGAGCAGATATTCCCTATTTAGCGCGATTGAATCAAATCATAAGAGGAGTTTGCTCAAATAGCCAAGGTGAAGAAAAAAAGGGGCGGTTTTTTATAGAGCTACGGACATCAGCAAAATTGAAAGATATTTCTGCCTTGCCAGAGGCTGCGGAATTTTGTAAAACGGGAGTTCTTACCCCAGATCATGCCATCCGGACCAGAAATATTTGGGCATTTATTGATGCTCTTCCAGAAAGTGATGGGGATTTAATAAAAAAAGTTAAAGAGGCAGTTAAGGAATTTGAAGCATGGTATGAGAAATTTTTGCCTCCCTTATTCAAGGAAGATTGGGAAAAGGTTGATCACTTTCCCCGCGTATTTTTGGTATCTGGGTCAGGCTTGATCGCCTTAGGGAAGACACGAAAAGAAGCCCGCATCGCTGCTGATATAGCTGAACGAACTCTTGCCGCCAAACTTTTAGCTAATTTAATCGGCAAATATAGAGCAATTCCTGCCGCCGATGCTTTGGCCATGGAGTTTTGGCCGTTGCAACTGAAAAAAGTTATTACTTCCCAAGCTGAGCCATTGCTGGGACAAATAGCGGTGATAACAGGGGCCGGGGGAGCCATTGGTTTGGGTATTGCTGCTAAATTGCTAACTGCTGGAGCAACGGTTATTTTGACAGATATTGATGAGGATAGCTTACAGAAAGTCTATAACTTGCTCCGAGATAAATTCGAGGAGGAGAAGATAGAAAAAATTATTTTAGATGTTACCGATTATGAGGCCGTCATCAGGACCTTCGCTGAAATTAGCTGCCGTTTAGGCGGCTTAGACATCGTCGTGCCTAATGCTGGCCTAGCCCACGTGGCTAAAATAGAAGATTTAGAGCAGAAAAAATTTGAGCAAGTTTTAGCTGTTAACCTCCTGGGAACATTTAATGTCATCAAGGCTTCGATTCCTATTTTTCGCCGCCAGGGATTGGGCGGAAGTATTATTGTGATCAGCTCCAAAAATGTTTTTGATCCTGGGGCGGCCTTTGGAGCTTATAGTGCAGCTAAAGCCGCTGCTCATCAGATAGCTAAGATTGCCGCGTTAGAATTAGCCGAATTGGGAGTGCGGGTAAATTTAGTGAACCCAGATGCCATTTTTGGCGATGAGAAAGTGCCCTCCAAACTTTGGAAGATGGTTGGTCCAGAAAGAATGAAAGCCCGAGGTCTTGACCCCCAGGGGCTAAAAGAATATTACCGCCAGCGCAATTTATTGAAAATGCAAGTTACAGCCGCGCATGTGGGAGATGCTGTCGTCTTTTTCGCCTCCCAGGCAAGTGGAGCAACTACCGGAGCTACGCTGCCAGTTGATGGCGGAATACCCGCCGCCTTCCCCCGCTAAAAAATTTCCTTTTTCTTTAACTATTAAGTTAAGTTATTTTTTCTATAATTTGATAGAGCTTTGCTGCTCGATAGCTAAATGGCTTATGGTACCCTTAATTTAATTTGAGATCTTTGAAAAAGTACTCAAAGAATGAATTTGGTTATTATTGCTTAGCCAGGAGTTATGTAATTTCAAGATGTTTTTGGACTCCTGCCAACCTCAGGAGTGAAGAGAAAATGGGTCTTTCAGAGATCTCAATTTTAAACCTTGACAAGCTAACAGTAATTTTGCTAAGCATAATGAATACAGGGATACAAAATTTTTTTATTAACCATATAGAATTTCTATCCGATGCCCAAATCTTCTAGGATAAGAGATCATATTTTTCCCAAAGAGTATATTCATCCTCCTCGGTCCCTTGCTGATCAAATTTATGAACATCTCAAGGCTAAAATTCTGCATGGCGATATCAAGCCCGGAGAACGGATGATGCAGATACCGGTGGCCGAAAAACTAAGTATCAGCCGGACTCCCGTGCGCGATGCTTTTCGCAGGTTAGAACAGGATGGGTTGGTAGAAAAACTTCCCCAAGGAGGAGTGCGCGTCAGCGTAATTCCTGAAGAAACAGTAAAAGAAGTTTTTGGAATAAGGAGAGTCTTAGAAACATATGCCTTACAAATAGCTTGCGGGAAGATAACGGCTGAGGAAATTACCCTTTTAAAGAATCTTAAGTATCAAGCGCAGGAAATTTTGGCGGCAAAGAGATTAAATCAAGAGGCCAAGATTCGCCAACTCTTCGAATTGAATTCTCGTTTTCACGAAATAATTTATGCGGCGACCGGCAATGTTTATTTACTGAACATTCTAAATAATCTGCGAAATATTGTAAGTCGGTTGAGATATTTAGGTCTTCAAGCGGGTGAAACCTGGAAAGAGGTTTGGGAAGAGCATGCTCAATTAATTAATTTTCTGGAGAAGAGAGACAAAAAAGGAGCTTTAAATTTATTAAATAAGCATTTAGATCACGCGGCTAATTATGTTTTATCTTCTTTGCGCCAGGAACTTAAAAAAGGTAAAAGTAATTTCACCCAAGGTAGATAAGTTAAAAATATTAACTCGCCCGATCCCTGGAGGAGTTTAATTTAATTTTGTTGTTTGTTAATAATTTGTTAATAAAATAAAAAAAGGAGGTCAAGATTATGAAGATTAAAAAAGGATGGTTGGCTTTCGTATGGGTAGGAACTTTCTTTCTTTTTCTTCTGGGCAATTGGGTAAATGCCCAGGCTCAAGGGGTTAATTTGCGTATCGCCCATTATATCGATGAAAAACACCCCATTCATCTAGGAGCCAAGCAAATGGCCGCCAAAGTAGAAGAGCGCACTAAAGGACAAGTTAAAATAACCATTTATCCGGCAAATACCTTAGGTTCTCCGCCCGAGGTGGTCAAACAAGTAAAATTGGGGACCTTGGATATGTGCATCAATACCCAGGGACAGTTCGAATATTATGTCAAGGCGTGCGCGACAGCCCAGATTCCATTTGTCTTTGATGATTATGAGCATGCCCATCGCACTCTTGATGGTCCGGCCATGAAATGGTTGGCTCCGCAATTTGAGAAAGAAGGTTTTGTTGTATTGGCCAATTGGGAATGGGGTTTTCGCAATATTACCAACAATAAGAAGCCCATCATGAAACCGGAAGATGTAAAGGGATTAAAGATCAGAGTCCCACCAGAGTTTCATCTGCAAGTTCTCTTTGAGACTTTGGGGGCCGTAGTTACTAAAATTGCTTGGCCTGAGCTGTACATGGCTTTAGCTCAGAACGTGGTGGACGGCCAAGAAAACCCCTTGAGCGCTATTTATTATCAAAAATTTTATGAAGTACAAAAACATGTAGCTTTAACTCGCCATGCTTACGCTTGCGCTATGCCCGTCATTAGCACCATGAGTTGGGCCAAGTTAACTCCCGAACAGCAAAATATTTTAAGAGAGGAAGCAGTGAAAGCTGGCAATTGGGTGCGTAAAACTTTGAATGACGAAGAAGTGGATTTAATTAAAAAATTTGAGCAAGCAGGTTTAAAAGTTACCCGCCCAGACATTGCTTCTTTCCGGGCGGTCATGGGCCCGGCCTATGAGAAAATCTTCAAACGCTATGGAGAAGATAATGTGAAAGTTTTCATGAAATTCGTAGAAGAGGCGCGGAAAAAGTAATAACTAAGAGAGGGCTGCTTTTACGGGAAAAGCAGCCCCCCTGAAAAATATGATAACTTTAACAATCTTTGCGGTTTTAGTTGGCTTAATGATGTTGGGAGTGCCTATAGCAGTTTCCATGGCTTTAACTGCGGCCTTATTTTTTATCTTTTTGGGAGAATCGCATCTTTTATTAATGATTCCCGAAAGGATGTACGCCAGCACGACCAGCTTTACGCTCTTAGCGATTCCTTTTTTTATTCTAACCGGTAACCTAATGAACACGGGTGGAATGACGCAGCGGATTTTTCTTTTCTGTCAAAGACTGGTAGGGCATTTTCGGGGAGGCCTTGGGCATGTAAATGTGGTGGAAAGTATGATCTTTGCCGGAATGTCTGGGTCGGCCGTGGCCGATGCGGGTGGAGTGGGCATGGTGGCCATGGAGGCCATGGTCAAAGGCGGCTTTGATCGTCCTTTTAGCGCCGCCGTTACCGCCGCATCCTCAACTATCGGGCCTATTATTCCGCCTAGCATTCCTTTTGTAATATTTGGCAGCCTCACAGGAGTCTCGGTAGGCCGTCTTTTTTTAGGAGGGTTCATACCCGGGATATTAATGGGAATAGGTATGATGATTACAGTCTATTTTATTTCGCGCAAAAGGAATTATCCCAGGGGTGAAAAAGCTACCTTAAGAGAGATTTTATCGAGCGCTGCCGGTGCTTGGACAGCTTTTATGGCGCCTTTAATAATTATTGGCGGAATTCTAACTGGCCTGTTCACGCCCACCGAAGCTTCGGTCGTGGCTTCCATATACGCCATATTTATTACCATGGTAGTTTATCGGGAAACAACTTGGCAGGAATTGCTCAAAATTTTAGCTATCACCATGGAGCAGACGGTATTGGTTTTATTTATTATTGCTGCTGCTGGCCTCTTTGGATGGCTCCTTATTCACCAAAAAGTTCCGGATGCAACTATTCAAGCTCTGATGCATATTAGCAGTAATCCAACAATAATCTTGATTATTATAAATCTAATATTGCTTGTCTTAGGCTGCTTTATGGAAGCAATTTCTATAATGCTTTTAACTATTCCAATTTTTATGCCTTTAGTAAGCAAGTTAGGCATTGATCCAGTTCATTTTGGGGTTATGCTCACGTTAAATTTAATGATCGCCTTACTTACTCCACCTGTGGGCATGGTTCTATATACCGTTTCGGGTGTAGGAAAAGTTCCCCTTTGGACATTAGCCAGGGAATTAAAATGGTACATTGTAGCGCTATTTGGAGTTCTTTTCTTGATTATTTTTATTCCAGAATTGGTAATCTGGCTGCCTAATTTGGTAATGGGCAAAGAAAAGTAAAAGAAAAGTGACTAATAGATGGGCAAAATTGATCATATTCTCACCAATTTCCTAAAGTGGGGAAGTGTGGGCTGTCTAATAATTCTCTTTTTACTTATTGCCGCTGGCGTTTTTGTGCGCTTTGTGCCCATTAGTTCCATGGGGTGGGCAGATGAAGTAATTGAATTGGCTTTTGCCTGGATGGTATTTTTGGGAGCTTCTTTTTTATGGAGAAAAAGAGCTCATTTCCGCGTAGAGGTTTTGCCGGAAACTTTGGGTTCCTCCAAGGCGGGCGTTTTTTTGCAAATAATATGGCAATTAATCTCCCTTTTTTTCTTCTTTCTGTTTGCCTGGGAAGGCTGGCTCCTCACTTGGCGCTCAGTAGATCGCTCACCCATATTGGATTTGCCGCGCAGTCTATGGTTTATAATTATTCCTTTGACTGGGGGATTAATTATTGGCTTTATAATTCGGGATCTGCTCAGTCTTTGGCGAGGGAGATATTTTTCGGAAAAGGAATTTTGAAAAATGCGCATTAAATAATCATTGATTTTCCCTTGAATGTTTGGGAAAAATCAATGAGGCAATAAACAAAAAGAAAGGAGGAAGAAGATGAAGAAAATTTTAGCAGTGTTTTTAATTTTCACCTTAGCAGCCTTGATAGTCATCACTACCCTAAAGAATATTGAGGCTGCGCCTGTGGTCTTTAAGTATGCCCACGTGGAACAAACAGGAGATCCGCAGCATCGTTTTGCCACGCGGATGGCTGATTTAGTCAAGGAACGTACTAAAGGAAGGATAATTGTCGAAGTTTATCCCGCCAGCCAATTAGGCCCGCCCAGCGAGATGATGGATGGAATTAAATCCGGAGCGATCACGATGGGCAACCATGTCCATGCCACTTTAGCGAGATACCACGCGGATATCACGGTTTTTAATCTACCTTATATCTACACCGACATGGATCAAGGCCTAAGAGCTTCTCGACCCCAAACTTCAGAATTGGTTCGCGAGATGAACGAGCAGCTCATTAAAAAGGGAAACATGCGCATTCTGACTACCATGACCCGCGGGTGGCGAAACCTTTCTACCAACTTCCCTGTTTATTCGGTCAAAGACATGAAGGGGCGCAAGATCAGAGGAATTCCGAACAAATTGTGGATGTCCATGCTCAAAGGAATGGGAGCAATACCTGTGCCCGTAGATATCGGGGAGGTGCATACCGCTTTGATGACTGGATTGATCGAGGGGCAAGAAAATCCTTTGCAACAGCAGTGGCAAGCAAAATATTATGAAGTACAAAAGTATTTGATCATTACGGAACATATTCTGGATCTCCTTCCGGTATTCATCAACGAAAAAGCCTATCAAAGCCTTTCACCCGAAGACCGAAAAATATTAGAAGCCTGCGTAACCGAGTCGGCCGATATCGAAACTACCTTAGCCAAGAAAGCGGAAGTAGAGCTCAAGGCCAAATTCAAAGAGAAAGGCATGATCATCATTGAAGAAAAAGATGGCCTGGATAAGAAGGGTTTCAAAGAAGCAGTAATGGCTCAGATCAAGAAAGATTTTCCAGAATGGTCTGATTATATTCGCCGCATCCAGGCCGTTAAATAAATATTGTTTTCCCCTGGCAGATAAATTCTGCCAGGGGAAGTTATGGGAGAGACGAAGAGGTGCTAATTTGGCAGAAGGTTTGGCGAGGATTAACGACGGTTGATCGTTATCTGGGCGTCATCTTCTTGTTCAATTTAATTATTTTAGTGCTTTTGGACACTGTTCTGAGAGCTTTTTCGATGACCCCTTTTATGGGCACTATGGAATTGGTCAGATGCTTTTTGATCTGGAGTGTATTTATTAGTTTACGTTTGGTTACTAAAGAAAATGCTCATATCCGCATGGGAGAGTTAATAGCTTTGTCTCCCCCAATTATACAAAATTTTCTAAACTTTTTAATAAATTTAGCCGCCTTGGTCATTTTCGGCATCATTACCCTTTCTGTTTTAACGACCACGGCCCATAATTTTTACGATACAACACCTACATTAGAAATTCCCATTATTATTTTTTTCTTGCCGACGATAATCGGATTTTTATTGACTACTATCCAGTATGCCATCATATTAGTTTCCCTAATTTGGAAGAAGGAAGCATTAAGGGGTTAAATATATAAAATGGGTTTATTAATTCTGCTGGGATTTTTAATTTTATTCCTTCTGGGCTTTCCTGTAGTTTTAGCTATTGCTATTCCGGCCATTTTCTATTTGTTAACCCACAACCTTCCTTTGGATATGATCGGGCAGCGATTGCAATATAGCCTCGATTCTTATCCTTTAGTGGCCGTGCCGGTTTTCATATTAGTGGGCAATTTGATGAACTCAACAGGAATCACTAAAGCCCTATTCACTTTTGCCAATACTTTAGTAGGCCGAGTGCATGGCGGCTTAGCGCAGGTAAACGTATTTGCCAGTTTGATTTTTTCAGGAATGTCTGGAGCTGCCTTAGCCGATGTGGGCGGCTTGGGACAGATAGAGATCAAAGGGATGGTGGATAAAGGTTTTCGTAAAGCGGACGCGGCGGCCATAACTATAGCTTCCGCAACCGTGGGGCCTATTTTCCCGCCCAGTATTCCTTTGATTATTTACGGAGCAGTAACTGGAGTATCAGCGGTCAAACTTTTGGTAGGAGGGATAATTCCGGGAATTCTTTGCACGGCGATGCTGATGGTGACTGTGGCTTTGCTCGCTTGGAAGAGAAAATGGCCGAGAGCAGAAAAATGGCCCACAACTAAAGAGATTATGCGAGACATGAAACCTGCTCTTCCGGCACTAATGGCACCAGTTATTTTAATCTCGGGAATGCTTACAGGATACTTTACTCCTACAGAAGCGGCCAGTATTTGTGTGCTTTATATTTTAATCGTTAGCCATTTTTATTATCGAGAATTAACTTTGCCGGGACTGATAAAATCAGCCTTAGAAACAATCAAAACCAGTTGTAGCATAATGATTATTATTGCGGCTGCTTCTCTTTTTGGGTGGATTTTAGCGGTGGAAAAAGTTCCCCAGATGGTGCGCGAGCTAGTAATGAAGTTTGGGCAAGACCCCCTAATTTTGCTTCTTGTGCTTAACTTATTTTTTCTTATTGTAGGCATGTTTCTGGATAGTACTACCACCACCCTACTTATCATTCCCATGCTGGCCCCACCAGTGGTCGCCTGTGGCATTGATCCAGTTCATCTAGGCCTGATCGTTATTTTTAATCTGATGATCGGTCTAATGACTCCGCCCATGGGGCTTTCTCTATTTATGGTGAGCAATGTAGCCCAGATTCCGATAAGGGATGTATTAAGGGAATTGCCTCCTTACTTCATAACCTTGATCGGTACTCTTTTCCTGATCACTTATTTCCCTAACCTTACTTTATGGATACCCAGTATGCTGAAGTAAGTGAATAGTTTAGGGCTACAGGGGGAATTAAATTTTGGAAAAAAATCTTGACAAGGACGATGAATATTTGCTAAAAGCAAATTGGATACATGGATACATAAATTTCTTGCACGTAATCAAGGTGAACAGATGAAAAAGAAAATAGGTTTTATCGGTCTGGGAGCGATGGGGAAACCCATGGCCCAAAATTTGCTCAAAGCAGGTTATAAACTTACTATTTTTGATATCAACGCCCGACCAGTAGCTGAGCTTATCGCCTTGGGGGCAGAAAAGAGAGCGAATTCAGCGCAGGTGGCTAAAGATGTAGAAGTGGTGATTACCATGTTGCCCGCTGATGAGGAAGTTAAAGCCGTGATCTTAGGAGAAGAAGGGGTTCTCTCTGGGGCTAAGGCCGGATTAGTGATCATAGATATGAGTTCCATTGCCCCGCATACTTCTATGCTCATCGCGGCCGAGGCCAATAAAAAAGGAGTCAAATTCCTTGACGCTCCTGTTTCGGGAGGAACAGTGGGTGCCGAAAAAGCCACTTTAACCATAATGGTCGGAGGTGACCAAGAACTTCTGGAGGCGCAAAGGGATATTTTGCAAACCTTGGGGAAAACCATTTACCATGTAGGCGGAGTGGGAATGGGAGAAACAGTGAAAATGGTTAATCAGATGTTGGTAGGGATTAATATGGCGGGAATTGCCGAAGCTTTTGTCATGGGCACTAAATTAGGGGTAGCTCCTGAAGTGCTCTACCAGATAATTCGCGCTAGCTCGGGCAATTCTTTCCTCATCGATCATCGAGTTCCAGATTACATTCTCAAAGGGAATTTTACCCAACCAGGATTCGCCATTGATTTGCTGCGCAAAGATTTAGGTCTGGCCTTAGAAAGTGCTAAGATCTCGAAAATCCCTCTTTTTATGACCAGTCAGGCTTATCAGTATTACACCAGGGCGACGGCAGAAGGATTAGGGAAAAAAGACATGTCGGCCATTGTTGAGTTGATAGAAGAATCTGCCGGAGTAAAAGTAAGAGGAGAAGCCAAATAACATAAGCTATGGGCAAAAGAGAACTTTTCAGTTCTCAAAAATAAAAAAAGGAGGAGAAAATGAGTTGGCAAAAAAGTAGTAAATTTTTATTCTTGGCTGTTTGGTTCACCATAACCTTTTTTCTAGTAACTAATGTGCAAGCGCAAAAACCGATTGAACTCGCTTTCGCCCTGCATACGGCGCCCGGGGGTCCAGACCATGCGGCAGTGCAGAAGTTTAAAGAGATGGTAGAAAGCAAGAGCAAAAACCGTCTCAAGGTTAATATTTTTCCGGGGGCCCAGTTAGGAGGCGAAAGAGATAACTTAGAGCAGTTAAAACAAGGTGAAGTTGCCCTCACGCAGTCTGGGGACTTAACCATCTCTCTTTATGCTCCAGAATATGGAGCCTTAATAGTACCTTTTGTCTTTCCGAATGTGGAGGCAGTATTTAAAGCCTGGGAGGGATGGATGGGTAAAGAAATTAGAAAAGCGGCTATGGATAAAGGGAAAGTGCATATCGTCGGGATTCAGAGAAGAGGATCCAGGATGTTAACGGCTAAGAAAGAAATTAGGACTCCTGATGATCTTAAAGGAGTAAAACTGCGCGTTCCCGAAATTCCTGATTGGGTTACAGTGTGGAAAGAAATGGGGGCGCTCCCCACAGTTGTGGCTTGGCCTGAAGTTTTTGGCGCGTTACAGACGGGCGTAGTTGATGCCCAAGAAAATCCGCTCTATTTGATTTATACCACCAAGCTTTATGAAGTGCAGAGTCATGTTATGCTTACGGCTCACGTACATGCCTGTTTTCATTGGCTAATGAGTGATAAAGTACTATCTTCTTTACCCAAGGATTTACAGGAGATTGTATTGAATTCAGCAAAAGAAGCTGCGGCCTATGGGGACAAGATAACCAAAGAACAGGAAGAGGATTATAAGAAAAAGCTGGCCGAAAAAGGAATGAAGGTGGTGGCCGTAGATATTAAGCCCTTTATGGCCAAAGCTCAGCCGGCGATTGATAAAATCCGCCAGAAATGGGCCAAAGGAGTATTTGAAGAAGTACAGAAGATTTCGGGCAAATAGGATCAGCGGCCTAAGTCCTGCTGGGGCTTTCCTCAGCAGGACTATAAGAAGGAGTTAAATAAGCTGGCCTCCAGCAGATGTTAGGGCGAACAAAGGGCGCCATCTAAAGGGATGACCGCGTTGCTTCGCTCGTGACTATGACTACTTTTCAAGATCGTTCCCTAAATTCGCCTAAAAAAGAGAATAACCTTAGAGCAAATGAGTTCTGAAAAAAAATTTTTCCTTCATTTACTAAATTGCGTAGCGATTATTTTTGATGGTTTTGCCCTCATCCTTTTTGTAGCCCTCATTATTTTAGCTACTTTGCAAATTCTCTTTCGTTATGTATTTATGTACCCATTGCCCTGGACGGAAGAGTTAGCCCGCTTTACCTTGGTTTGGGTAACTTTTTTGGGAGCAGCGAGTGCCACCCGCCGTAAATTACATTTAGCCGTTGACTTTTTTATTAATAAGCTTAACCCGCGGGCGGCTAAATTTATCACCTTCTTTTTCTATATTTTAATCTTAGGGTTTTTGGTCATCATTTTGTATGGAGCCTTAGTGATGATGGGCGAAGCCAAGCCCATCTTTGCTGGGTCGATAACTTGGTTAAGCATGATGTATTTATATTTAGGACCGGTTATTGGCTTAGTTTTAATGATAATTTTTGTGGGTGCTAATCTCTATCAACTTACTTGGGCATCTGAGAAACCAATTTTAGAGGGTTAAATATAGTTTAAAAAAAATATGCTTGTTTGGCTATTTTTGATAGTTCTCCTCTTATTGATTTTTGGAGGAATGGCTGTAGCCTTCTCCATGGGGATTACTTCT
Source organism: Thermodesulfobacteriota bacterium (assembly GCA_049699975.1). Taxonomy (GTDB): domain Bacteria; phylum Desulfobacterota; class SM23-61; order SM23-61; family SM23-61; genus CAZAGD01. The sequence goes on along the minus strand of JBNAWB010000042.1, from coordinate 3,671 downwards.
CTGATTGTGGTTATAATCGATCGGGGCTTGGCTAATATTCCCTTTGGCATTCTTGCCCAACGGATGGTTTATGGGGTCAATTCTTTTCCTTTGTTGGCTATACCTTTTTTCCTCTTGGCTGGCCGGCTAATGAACACGGCCGGGATTACGGATCGCATTTTTAATTTTTGTAATGTGATCATAGGCCATGTGCGCGGAGGCTTGGGACATGTAAATATTTTGGCTTCCATGATCTTTGCGGGCATGTCCGGGTCTGCTGTTTCTGATGCCGTGGGTCTAGGGCAAATTGAAATAAAGGCTATGAAAGATCAAGGCTATGATCCTGATTTTAGCGCAGCGGTGACTGCTGCCTCGGCCACTATTGGACCCATTATTCCTCCGAGCATACCTATGGTCCTTTATGGCGTTCTGGGGAACGTTTCCGTAGGAGCCCTTTTTATCGGCGGCATAATTCCCGGGGTACTTATGGGGCTCTTCATGATGATTACCGTATCCATTATTGCTAAAAAAAGGGGTTACCCTATCCAGAAACGGGCTGGGTTTATATCTATTTTAAAAGCTTCAGGGAAAGCTATCTTCCCGTTATTATGTCCGGTCATTCTTATTGGCGGGATCTGGTCGGGAATTTTTACACCCACGGAAGCGGCGGCAGTAGCAGTTTTGTACTCCTTATTTTTGGGCATGGTTCTTTATCGGGAGCTTAGTTGGCAAAGTCTGCTTAAAGTTTTGAGAGAAGCCTTAGATGACACCTGTGTTATATTATTCATCATCGCAGCGGCTTCAGTTTATGGGTGGCTCCTCGCGCGTTATCAAATTCCTTCGGGAATTGCCGAAAAAATCTTAAGCATTACTACCGATCCCTGGATTATTCTGCTTTTAATCAATGGCTTTTTATTAATTGTGGGCTGCTTCTTAGAGAGTTTAGCGGCGATAAATATTCTGACTCCTATTTTGCTTCCCTTGGTCATGAAAGTGGGCATAGATCCATTGCATTTTGGGTTAATCATGGTTTTGAACCTTATGATCGGCCTTTTGACTCCACCAGTAGGGATGGTGTTATACGCAGTGCAGAGAGTTGCAGATGTGCCCTTTGCCAGATTGCAAAGATCTTTGCTTGTTTTTTTCATTCCCCTGTTAGCCGTGCTTTTATTAATTACGCTGTATCCGCCTTTAGTTACTTGGTTACCATCACTGGTATGGAAAAAATGAGGTGGATATTTGATATTATTAAACGAGAAGTTTTTAGGAAAAAAATTTAAGATATTTTAAATTTAAGGAGGAGTTCTATGGCTGATTTTCAAGTTCCTGGGTATGTAGGCAAGATATTACGTATTGACCTTACCCAGAAAAGAACATGGGTAGAAGATTTAGATGAAGCTACTTTAAGAAAATGGGTAGGGGGAGTTGGTTTAGCGGCTAAGTATTTATATGCTGAGGTACCCCCGGGGGTGGAGTGGTATGATCCGCGGAATAAACTGATTTGGACCACGGGGCCCTTAGCTGGCAGTGGTGTTTATGGGGCGGCTACTTTTAATGTTAGTGCTAAAGGACCGATGACTAATTTAGCTGGCGCTTCTCAGGCCAATGGTTATTTTGGCGCTTATCTGAAATTTTCAGGTTTTGATGGTCTTATTTTTGAGGGGGCAGCATCTGATTGGGTTTATCTTATTATCAAAGATGGCAAAGCTGAGATTAGAGATGCGCGGCATTTGGTGGGCAAGGATGTTTGGGAAGTAGAGGATCAATTACGTAAAGAGTTAGGAGTGCGCGAAAAGGAAGTGAGCGTATACGCTATAGGCGCGGCTGGGGAGAATAAAGTATATTATGCTACAATTGTGGGGGATCGGGGTCATGTGGTAGCGCATAATGGTATGGGTGCAGTCATGGGCGCAAAGAATTTGAAGGCAGTGGTGGCCTATCGTGGGCAGAGGAATTTTGGTATTTATGATCCCGAAGCTTTAAAAATCAAGAACAATGAGCTATTTGAATTTGCCAAAAATTTTGGGGTTATCTATAAGTGGGGTTCGGGCGGAGGTTTTTCTACTCTTTATGCCCAAGGGGCATTGCCGGTGAAGAATTACACCACTAATATTTATCCGGAACATGAGAGAATGAATGGCCAATATCTGCGTACTCATTTTAAAATTCGGCCAGTTCCTTGTTACCAATGCCGGATTGCCCATGTGAAGGAAGTTACGGTCACTGAAGGGCCATATACAGGGTTTGTGGGGGAAGAGCCGGAATACGAGTTGATGGCTGCTTGGGGGCCGCAGATTGGTAATACAGATTTGGGGGCCGTGGTCATGTTGACCCGCGAGGTAGATAAGTTAGGGATGGATTGCAACGAAGGCTCCTGGGTAATTGGCTGGGCGATGGAGTGTTATGAGAAGGGGGTATTTACTAAAAAAGAGACAGAGGGTTTAGAGTTGACTTGGGGAAATGTAGAGGCCGTTAAGGAGTTATTGAATCGCATTGCTCGCCGGCAGGGGAATTTTGGGAATCTTTTAGCTGATGGGGTGATGAGGGCTTCGCAGAAAGTTGGTGGGCCGGCTGCGGATTGGGCTATTTATGCGGCCAAAGGGTCTGCTCCGCGCAGTCATGATCATCGAGGAGCTACTCGCTGGTATGAGCTTTTTGATACTTGTCTGACTAATACCAGCACCATCGAATCAACTTGGGGTGGCATTCATCCCAAATTAGTTGATTTAGAAGAGCCTACCGACCATTTTTCCCCTGAACAAGTCTCTTCTTTTAATGCTAAGTATAATGGTATTCGTCTTTTTGATGATTGTGTGGGGACTTGTCGTTTTGCGGCTCCGCATCCTAAGTTAGTTTTGGAGTGTTTTAATGCGGTGACGGGTTGGAATTGGAGTTTACAGGATGCTTTTACTTTGGGGAGGCGGATCGTAAATCTATTGCGTGTTTTTAATTTTCGGCATGGATTGCGGGTGGAAGATGAGCGGCCTTCTAAGCGCTATGGTTCTATTCCTGTAGATGGTCCGGCTCAGGGAAAGAATATCATGGAGAAGTGGTCGTGGATGGTAGAGAATTATTATCGTTTGATGGGCTGGGATCCGAAAACGGGGAAGCCTTTGCCGGAAACTTTAGAAAGTCTCGGTCTAGCAGAGATTATAAAAGACTTAAAATAGACAGAGTAATAGAAATAGGGCCAGGGCTTGTTCTTTGCCGAGGATAAGGAATATTAGCCGGAATTCGAGGGTTAATTTGCTATGCGGGTGCAAGTAGAGCTTTGGCTGTGGCTTAGTGACCAATTAGAACCTGATTTTCAGAAGCTTTCGCCGATGCGATCGGTCAAGGAGGTGGAGGTAGAAGAAGGGCTCACGGTGAGAGAATTGTTTGACCGTTTGGCCGCTAAATATCCGCTGCTTGCGGAAAAAGTATTCGATCGGGATAAGAAAAAATTTCGGCCAAATTTGAGTGCTATGGTGACTAAGGAGGAAATGGTTTTGAGTCCCTTTAATTTGGAAAGGGACCCATTACCTCCAGGATGTAAAATAACGGTGATGCCTGTTTATGTGGGCGGCTAAAAAATTACTTTTCGAAAGCTCTAAGGGGCTTTAAGTCTAAAAGGAATAAGGAGACGAATATGAGAATCGATCAAGAAAAATGTATTGGCTGTCAACTCTGCGGTGATTATTGTCCCGTAGGGG
>JBNAWB010000041.1:0-20923 GCA_049699975.1 Thermodesulfobacteriota bacterium | reverse complement strand
GTAAATATTTAATTGCTCCGAGTAATAATAAATTATATGGATATTAAAAATATCATAAAAAAATTTTGTTCTTACTTAAATAGCCAGACCTAATGAATTAATTCCATTTGCGCAAGTATTTTTTAGCTAGGCGCAGAGCAGTTTCTGGATAACGGTCGGCTAATAAACCTACGGCAAAGAGACAATATTGAGCATCCGTATAAATTAAAGGATTCTTGGGACGCAAAGAAAATTGATCTTCTGGCAAAAAAAGAGTCTTTTTTAAAATCAGATTGGCTTGGGGGTGGTGGATGAATATGCCTCCTGTTCCTATCAGATGCTCAAAAGCGGTCAGGTCTTTTCCATATTGGACATAATATTGCCCTTGAGGACCCCAAAGAGCCTCTAATCTTCCCGCGTGTCTGGCCATAGCTACTTGAGCAGCGCCAGAAGCCAAAGCCAAATCGAGATCTAAATCCGCAGCAGATTCAGGGAGAATCTCCACTTTGTGCGAGAGTTTGGTCACCTCCCGGCTAAGCTCAGGGTGGGGAAGTTGGGCATTTTTCAAAATTTTTTCTGGCCCACAAATTTCCAGAATTGAAAGAGCGTTATATCTAATCCCCAAGTCCCCCTCTACAGTCCGCTTAGCTAAAGGTTCGGGAAGTCCTTTGAGCATAACTCCTGGTTGCGATGGGTGCCCGGCGCCAATAGAATGAACATCAGTGGTGGCTCCCCCAATATCAATCACTATTAAATCTCCCCAACCTCTTTCGGAACCAATTCCTTGAGATAACAATTGCGCTGCTTTGAGGACAGCTGTGGGGGTAGGCATGACGATCCCTTCTACGAAGGCTTCTGCTTTTTTTAAGCCCTTGGCTTCAATTATTCTCTCCATAAAAACCTGGCGAATCATATTTCGTGCTGGTTCTACGTTTAAAGTATTAACTTCAGGCAAAACATTTTCAGTAATTAGGGTGGTCTTCCCAGATGCCGAAAGGATATTATTTGCCTCGTCAGCCGCGGCTTTATTACCCGCGATTAAAATTGGGCAGTTTATTTGGCTATGGGCTAATATGCGGGCATTGTCTAAGATGACTTCCTTATTCCCTCCATCTGTTCCGCCCGCTAAGAGCAAGATGTCCGGCGCAAGTTTTTCCAATTCCGCAAGTTCCCTTTGCGATAGGCGGAAAGAGTAGATCTTGATGACTTTGGCTCCAGCACCCAAGGCGGCCCGATGAGCTGCTTCTGCAGAGAGGTCAGGAATTAGACCTATAGTCACCATGCGTAAGCCGCCGGCAGCGCTGCTACACGCTAATTTGCAGGCGAATGGTCTTTGGGCTATGGGTTTGGGCAAAAGATCCAAAGCGCGCCGCAAGCCAATGGTGATATCAGTTTCCACAGTCGTCGGACTTTGCGCATAAGCTAAGATTTCTTCCTTATCCAAATCCACAGCTAAAATTTTAGTAAAGGTACTGCCAAAATCGATTAAGAGAGCTAAAGTCATACTTAATAAATAAGCTTGAGTTTATGGTCTATGGTTTTAACGATCTTGTAACCGTTCCTGTAAATCATTCTTTAAGTCTTCGATAACTTTCTTAGGGGAAGTCCCGGGTGGATAAGCACGATTAAACCCCATCTTTAAAAATTTTTTTTCCACCTCTGCCCAATTTTGCTTACCGACGACTAAATTTCCGCCTACCACCAGATGAATATCTCCAATCCCAGCTTCTATACATTTTTCTCGAAATCCCCGGCATTCTAATTCTCCATGGCCGCAAAGAGAGCCGACTAAGATGGCCTCAGCAGCGGTTTCAATGGCCGCTTTAATAAAATCTTCCTGAGTGCAAAAGATCCCTAAATTCACCACCTTGAAGCCTTCCTTCTCCAAAGCGTGAGCCATTATTTTATTACCCACCACATGGGCATCCACGCCTAATACTCCTAAAACAACTGTTAATGGTCTCTCTAACATCATTTCTTTATTTGCTCGTTTTCCAGAAGTTTTTGATTATGGGCAGGATAAAAATTACTAAAGAAATGGTTAAGAGAGAAGCACTCACGGGGCGCCGGAAGAATATCCAGATATTGTTGGCTTCACCAATCATGGTGGTGAGAAAATAACTTTCCGCCAGGGGTCCCAAAATTACACCAAGGATCAAAGGGGGAATGGGGAGACCATAGCGCCGCATAAAATAACCTAAGATGCCAAATAGGGCCATGAACCATACATCCGCCATATCATTGCGCAAAGCAAAAGCACCAATTAGGCAAAAAGTGATGATAAAAGCACCTAAAATATTTTCTGGTACGCGCATCAGTTCTGAAAAAAAGCGAGCCGTAAATAGACCCGCGATAATCATAATCAAGTTACAGATGAGCATACCCACGAATATTGTGTATACTGATTCTGGAGTTTTGGTGAAAAGAAGAGGACCTGGCTGGACGCCATGGAGTAAAAAAGCTCCCAACATTACGGCTGTGGCTCCACTGCCAGGGATACCTAAAGTTAATAAAGGAATCATGGCTCCCCCAGTAGAGCCATTGATAGCCGTTTCTGAAGCGACTAACCCTTCCCAGCAACCGGTGCCAAAATTTTCAGGATGTTTGGAGAATTGCTTTTCCACTCCGTAGCTCACGAAGGAAGCCACGGTGGCGCCCGCACCTGGAATTACGCCCACTATTACCCCTACCCCTAAACCACGGAGAATTGTCCCGCGCAAAGCCCATAATTCACCGAAGCGAGGGAGTTCAGTTTTCGGCCTAAGACGAGGGGCAGGTTCGCCAGATTCCTTCCCCTGGATAGAAAGCTGATCGAGGACTTCCCCGATGGCGAATAAGCCAATCAAGACGGTAATAAAATTAATTCCTGTTTCCATTAGGCGGGAGCCAAAGGCGAAACGGGGGATACCGTATATATCATCCATACCGATAGTGCCTAAAAATATGCCAATAGCTAAAGAGATCAGGGCACTACCTAAAGAGCGGGTGCCAATAACTACCACACTGGCCAAGCCTAAAAAGACCACGGCAAAATATTCACAAGTAGAGAAGGAAAGCGCAATTTGGGCAAAGGGAGGGGAAGCAAGAGTCATGATCAAGGCGCTGCAAAATCCCCCTATGGCCGAAGTCATGATGGCCATGCCTAAAGCTTTGGAGACAAATCCTTTTTTATTTAATTTATAGCCCTCCCAAGTCGTTGGGACATTCATGGGATCGCCGGGAATATTGAAAAGGATTCCGGTAATCGAGCCACCAAAAATTCCCCCACAATAAATGCCAATCATCAGGAGCAAAGAAGGCACGATGCCCATTAAATAGGTAAAAGGCAGAACTAAGACAATGGCATTAAGCATAGTGATTCCAGGCAGGGCGCCAGCGAGGACGCCAATAGTTAGCCCAATGAGAATCATGGCGAAATTCAAAGGATCAAAAGTATTAGTCAGGCCGATCCATAATAATGCAAGTTGCCCAGTCAATTTTTTACCCTCATCAAATCAAATGTAGTAAGCGGTAAAGATAAATTGTTAGGTCATTAAAAATTCCTTGGCCTCGCGGCAAAGGCAAGTAAACTATTTTGACAAATAAATATAAAAGAAAGATGGTTCCTAAGGCAGAAGTTAGCAGGAGAGGAATTTTCTTTTTTACTCCTGTTATGCGCATAAAAAGGAGAAGAAAGAGAGAATTGGCCAGAAGGAAGCCTAAGAGCTCCATCCAGACCACAGAAAAAATTACTAAACAAATCATAATGATCAAGCGAGGAATATCTACTGGAGGAAGCGGCGGATTTTTCTCCTCCTGGGAGAATTTCCGGCGCCGTTCCCTAAAAAGCTCACCGGCTTTGATTAAACAACCAGCCATCAAGAGGATGAGGCTTATCTTCGGCCAAAAGGCTGGACCAAGTTGTCCTGGAGGAGAAAAAGCTTCTAACTTGTCAGCAAGGGAATATAGATAAATGGCTGCTAAAAAGATGAGGATGATTCCTTTGATCTGTCCGAGGAAATATTTTAGAGATCTTTTTCCGGCCAAGGCAGATGATGCTGACATTTATTTAATCGAAATTATTTAACCATGCCAAAGGTTTTCATAAAGGCCCGCATGGTTTCTTCTTCTTTAGCCACCCAGGAAGGAAATTTATCAGGTCCCAGATAACTTTCCGGATCTAAAAATTGTTCTTCAGCAAATTTTTTCCATTCGGGAGTTTCCATGGCCTTTTTAAAAGCCTCCGCTAAAATCTTGATCCGTTCTGGAGGAGTGCCGGCTTTGGCGACTATGGAGCGAAATTGGGGCAGAGTAAGATCAAATCCTAATTCAATTGAACAGGGAATATGGGGGAAAGCAGGATGCCTTTTGGGAGCGAAAATAATCAAGGGGCGGAGTTGCTTAGCATCTAAATATTGTTTAATATCTCCAGCCTGTTCATAAAGAACTTCGGAGTGTCCTCCTAAAGTTGAAGCATATCTCTCTCCAGGCTTGGGAATAGGCAAAAGAGTCATTTTGTATCCTTTAGTGCCTAAATAGCGAACAGTAATGTCGTCTACCGTGCCAAAACCTGTGGCTCCTACTTTTAGCTTTCCAGGATTTTCTTTGGCGTAATTCAGCAAGTCTTGGATAGTTTTAAAGGGGCTGTCATTTTTAACGAAGAGGAAAGAAGGCGCTACTTGCGTGCGGACTATCCAGTCAAAATCAGAGATCTTATACCGGGAAGTACCTGAGGAGATGGTGGCTAAGGTGTCGGCTATATAAACAGCAATGGTATAGCCATCTGCTTTAGCTGCTAACAAGTTAGCCAATCCCGTGTTGCCAGAGGCACCAGGTATATTAGAAACAGGCAGGGCCACACCCAAAATCTTTTCGGTCAGATGGCTTAAAGTGCGCGCCATCTGGTCAGCTCCACCTCCTACACCCCAAGTGCAGATGAAGTCAATTGGCCGGCTCGGGTATTTTTCCTGGGCCGAAAGAGGGGAAATTAAAGAAAAAATAAACAAACATAAAAACAGGCCTAGGCAAGATTTTTTAATCATAATTTTTCCTCCATGATTTGTATTTTTATAGCCCGGCACCCTGACCTCTCCCCCAAAGGGAAGGCAGAGTTAGGATGGATTAAAAAAGCCCACTTTGAACATGCACGTATTAATTCCGCGCGCAACTTCTTTTCCATTTTGATTAATAGTTTGCCAGCGGTACCTAACCGTCCCGCGATCACCTGCTTTAGTTAGGCGTTTTTCTAAAAGTTCTACTTCTACATGGAGCGTATCCCCTATGTAAACGGGGGCTAGGAAGCGCAGTTCATCAGTTCCCAAAAAAGCCAAAACATCATCTAATATACCGGAGGATTCCATAAGGCCAATGGAAACAGAAAAAGTTAGAGCGCCAGGCACAATGCGTTTATCCCATCCTTTGGTCTGGGCGGCAGCATCAGTAAGGAATATGGCTAATTTGTTTTCCGTAGTGACACAGAAGAGTTCTTCATCAGTTTGGGTTATAACTTTGGTAGGAGTAACGAATTTTTCGCCAGGCTCAGATTGTGATAAAGTTTTGGGCATGGAGATCTTCCTTTCAATTTACCCTTCACCCTCTCCCCAATGGGGAGAGGAGAAAGGTGAGGGGAAATTCATTTTTTATAGTTTTTATTGGCCAACCAAGCTCGCTTCAAAGTATCCCCGCGCAGACCATTCCGCAAAGCTTCCAGAGCCAAGATATCTTCGGGAGGAATATTGCCTAAATTTACATTAGGCCCAAAGCGCAGGATTAAAAACTGCTGTTGGTTTTTTATGGGAGCCTCCCACTCTAATTTAGTAATATCATCCACTCCCTTGATGATTGCTTCCACTTCGTCATCTTTGGGTTTGCCATCTTTATCATAGATCCCAACTCCTTTACCCGCTTCCCGGGCCTCCACGATCACTTTAAAAGCTCCATTACGCAGATCAGCAGCAATTTCCTCATGCAATTTTTCGGTGGCCACTTTATCATCAGGGTCTTTTTTGCCTACCTCGGAAACTACCATAAATCCCATATCTACGGCTCGTTTGATACAATCGGCTCGGGTCTGCATATCGATTTCTATTGTGCCGTCTGAGACTTCAATGGCATTGAAGCCGATTTCTTTGCAGCGCTTGAGGTATTTGGGATAGGTGCCTTGCCAGACCGAGACTTCCAGGAAAGTTCCCCCGGGACAAATCCAGATATCATAGTCTTTAACCATCTCCACTTTTTCCATGAGATAATCAATGTCCAAAAAGGCGCTGGTTCCAAAAGTCAATTTGATAAAGTCTATAGCATCGGCGGCCGACTCTAATAGGTCTTGAGTGGCTGATAATCCTAAGCCTTTATCGATAATCATGGTTACCCCTTCCTGCCGGGGCTTAACCGTCCGTCCGGGAAGAGGCATTTCAAATACGCCATCAAATGCTTTTACGCTCATTTTATATTCCCTCCATGCAATTTTTTGCTCCAGCCAAGACTGACTTGACCGTGTTTATTTTTACTTCTTTTACGAAGCGATACATCACTTGTAAACGTTTGCGCATTAATTCCGGGGTATCGAAGCTCTCGACGGGGATTTTATCATAAAAAATGAGAGTAGGTCCAAGTTTTTCAGTGGCGTTGTCAAAGAGGATCTTGACAATTTTTTCTTGGCGGGTAATCGTCTTGACAATGGGGGTTTCTCTCCCGGATTCGATCCGCGCATCGATAATAGTCACTTGCGGGTTAAGATAGCGAGGTTCAGCGGCTATATGGCCCATATCAATAGCAATTTTGTGCCCCCAAATATCCGTCACTCCAGAAGGTATTTCCACCTTCAATTTCTCTTTAGCTTGTGGAAAATCATAGATCAAATTGCCCAAGCGGATATTATCATAAAGAGATCCCATGTAAAATTCGTAGCCTTTATCCGTGAAGCGAAAATGGGTCATCTCTGTACTAAAGATTCGCCAGTCATCTTCTAATCCTTTGAGGAGGAAAACTGTCTTTCCCGCTCCCGCCCCACCTACCACGAGAAGAAGAGTGTTACGGCGGGGACTGAACATAGAGCTGGCGTGGAAGCTGTAAATATCGTGATACCTTTCCAGCGTAACGAGGAGATATTTGAAGAAGAGGCCCAAGTTACCAAAGAGGGAGTAGCGATTGTCAGAACATTCTTTTTCATAGCGCGTGAAGTCCCCAGTGCAATAGCAGACCTTTTCGGTAATCTTTACTTGGGGTTCGAGCTGGGGATCATCTATGACCACAAAATAAGCATCTAAATCATCTGTATAAGGTATGGATTGAATGGAATGGATATCCGTGAGGAGAGATTCCATTACTTGCCCTTCAAAATACCTTGGTTCAGTGATTAGCCTTTCATTGTTGGAGATTAGGCCAATTCTGGCCTCCAGAATTTTTACCGCTCTTTTATACATAAGCACCTCTTTTTTATTTCTTTTTACGCCGGGGATATTTCAGAGCAGCTTGGGCTGCAGCCAGACGAGCAATGGGGACGCGGTAAGGTGAACAAGATACATAATCCAAGCCAATTATCTGGCAGAATTCTATGGAGGAGGGATCCCCACCGTGTTCTCCACAAATACCCACCTCCAATTTGGGATTAGCCTTGCGCCCTTTCTCCACGCCGATACGCATGGCTTCACCCACGCCTTCCCGGTCAATAGAGACGAAGGGATCAAAATCCAGGATGCCTGTTTCCCGATAGAAGGGAAGGAATTTGCCGGCATCATCTCGAGAAAGACCGAAGACTGTTTGCGTAAGATCGTTAGTACCGTAAGAGAAGAAATCAGCTACCGTGGCTATTTGATCTGCCGTAATAGCTGCCCGGGGTAACTCAATCATCGTCCCCACCATATATTTTATTTTGGTTTTTGTTTGAGCTATTACTTCCTTCGCTACCCGATCCACGATCTCCCTTTGAGCTCGCAATTCATTTACATGCCCTACCAAAGGAATCATAACTTCGGGGATCACTTTCACCCCTCTTTGGGCCACCTCGCAGGCCGCTTCGAAAATAGCGCGCGCTTGCATCTCCGTTATTTCGGGATGACTGATGCCCAGGCGACAGCCCCGGTGTCCAAGCATGGGATTCGCTTCTTTCAAGCTCTCCGCTCTTTCCTTGAGCTTTTTAAAATCCACGCCCATCTCCTGAGCTAGCTCGGCAATTTCCTGATCGGTATGGGGCAGGAATTCGTGCAGGGGTGGATCCAAGGTGCGAATAATGACTGGGAAGCCGTTCATGGCTTCGAAGATGGCCACGAAGTCATTCTTTTGCATGGGCAAAATTTTAGCCAAAGCGCGGCGCCTTTCTTCGGCTGTATCGGCCAAGATCATTTCGCGCACGGCGGCGATCCGTTCTTTTTCAAAAAACATATGCTCCGTACGGCAAAGGCCGATTCCCGTAGCGCCAAACTGCCGAGCAGCGGTCGCATCCCGGGGGGTATCAGCATTGGTCCGCACTCCCAGATCTGCTATTTCATCCGCCCAGGACATTAATTTGGCAAACTGTTGGTAAAGAAGGGAGTCTTGGGGAGCAATCTTTTTTTCAATGAGCACTTGCACTATTTCCGAAGAGCTGGTAGGAATTTGGCCTTCCAGAACTTCCCCTGTTGTGCCATCAATAGAAATGAAATCCCCTTCTTTGATGACGCGACCATTAACTTCCATGGAAGCAGTAGGATAATCAATATTGAGGGCTCCACAACCAACAATGCACGGTTTGCCCATGCCTCGGGCTACTAAAGCAGCATGCGAAGTCATGCCGCCCCGGGAAGTTAAAATTCCTTCCGCCGCATTCATGCCGTGAATATCTTCTGGAGAAGTTTCGACACGCACCAAAATGCTTTTTTCTCCTTGTTTCTTCAATTCCATGGCTTTTTCCGGACTGAAAACAGCTCGGCCACAAGCTGCTCCTGGCCCGGCATTTAACCCGCGCGCTAAGCGTCGGCCAACTTTGATAGCTTCTGCTTTGGCTTGGGGATCGAAGATAGGCGCTAAAAGCTGATTTAAAGAATCTGGATCTATGCGTTGCACGGCAGTTTTCTTGTCGATTAATTTTTCTTCCACCATATCTACCGCGATGCGTAAAGCAGCAAAAGCGGTGCGTTTACCCGTGCGCGTCTGCAGCATCCAGAGCTTACCCTGCTGGACAGTAAACTCGATGTCTTGCATATCTTTGAAGTGCTTTTCTAATTTTTCCTTAATCTGCACCAGTTCTTTATAAGCTTTGGGCAATAACTCTTCCATAGAGACCAACGCCGGATCTGTCTTTCTGGCCAAATTAAGCGGTTGGGGCGTGCGAATCCCCGCCACTACGTCCTCACCCTGGGCATTGGGCAAAAATTCGCCAAAGAAAACTTTTTCGCCTGTGGCTGGATCACGAGTAAAAGCTACACCTGTAGCGCTTTCTCCGCCCATATTGCCAAAGACCATCGCTTGCACATTTACGGCCGTGCCCCAATCATCGGGAATTTTATTTAATTGCCGATAAGTGATAGCCCGCGGATTATTCCATGATTCGAAGACGGCACTAATGGCTCCCCAGAGTTGTTTTTGCGGATCATCTGGAAAACTTTTTCCTGTTTCTTGCTTAACTATTTCCTTAAACTCGGCCACTAATTCTTTCCAGTCTTCAGCCGAAAGTTCTATGTCTAAGGTGACCCCTTTTTGTTTCTTTTTTTCGCTAATTCGCTCCTCCATTTTCTCCCGGCTTACGCCCAGAACGACGTCGCTGTACATCTGGATAAAACGGCGGTAAGAGTCATAAGCAAAGCGTTCATCTCTGGAGTTGGCGATCAAGCCTTGGACAGTTTGGTCATTAAGGCCTAAATTGAGAATCGTGTCCATCATGCCGGGCATGGAAACTCTGGCCCCGGACCTTACGGAAAGAAGCAGGGGATTCTGGGGATCGCCAAATTTAGCCCCCATTACTTTTTCTATTTTGCGCAATCCTTTCTCCACTTGTTCTTTAAGGCCTGGAGGATATTTCTTTTTGTTTTGGTAGTAAGCTGTACAAACCTCGGTGGTGATGGTAAAACCAGGAGGAACAGGTATTTTTAAATTAGTCATTTCGGCCAGATCGCAACCTTTGCCGCCCAGGAGATTGCGCATCTGGCTATTTCCTTCGGCTTTCCCTGCGCCGAAAAAATAAACATATTTTTTAGCCATTATCCTTCCTTTCTTTTTCCTTTCTTTTTATCTTTTACTGCTTGTCTCCCCTCCCCTTGCTCTCTCCCCGAGAGGTAAGAGAGTGTTTTTTCTTTTAATTTTATTTGGGTAAGGGAAAATTTACAAAGCGCAAAGCTGGTTGGCCACTGAGCACCCGATCAATGTCTTCAGCTACCGCCGCCACTACTTTTTCTTGAGCTTCGTAGGTTAAACCTGCGGTATGGGGAGTTAAAATCACATTCTCTAAAGTATGCAGAGGGCTGTCTTTAACCGGAGGTTCTTCTTGGCGCACATCAAGGGCAGCGCCGGCAATTTTCTTCTCTCTTAAGGCTTCGTATAAATCATCTTCCACCACCACTTCACCCCGAGAAGTGTTGATCAGAAAAGCAGTCGGTTTCATCTTTTGGAATGCTTGACGGTTCAGGAGACCTTTAGTTTCTTTGGTAAGGGGAAGATGAATAGTTAAAAAGTCCGCTTGGGTCAAAAGCTCGTCCAAAGAGACGAGTATCGCCCCCGATTCAGTGACTTGCAGGCTGGTGTTAGATAGATAAGCATCGTGGGCCAGAAGGCGCAAACCAAAAGCCTTGGCCCTCAGGGCCACCCGAAAACCTATTTTACCTAATCCCAAGATTCCTAAGGTTTTACCCATTAATTCATATCCGTGATATTTTTTCCTTTCCCAACCGCCATTTTTTACGGAGCGATCTGCCGCCGGTATCTTGCGGGCTAAGGCAAGAATAAGACCGAAAACATGTTCGGCTACCGAGACGGCGTTTTCTTCAGGACTGTAGCAGACCACAATTCCTTGCTGCGAAGCTGCGGAGACATCAATATTGTCATAACCAGCTCCCGCCCGGCCGATAACTTTTAAGATTTTAGCTTCCTGGAGGAGTTCAGCATTTACTTTGGTCATGTTGCGAACGATGAAACCTTCGGCATCGGTCAAAATTTTTTTAAGTTCAGGAATTTTTTTCCATAAGTCAGGATCAGGATACACAAGGTATTTGCCTTTTAACTTTTCAATGCCCTCGCCCACTATATCTTCGGCAATAATAATCTTCTTTTTTTCGGCCATTATTTAGTCTTCCTTTCCCAAATATTCTCCGTCGGGGTCAACTTCTTCGCGGAGGATTCGTAAATCTTCCGCAGTGGGTAAGACTACGGTGGATGGATTAGGTATCGCGTTTATAGGGAAGCCCGTGTTCTCTTGCACCCGTTCTAAAGTCACCCCGGGCATTAATTTTGTAACTTGGAGCTGGCCAGTTTTTTTATCAACCGCCATGACAGCCAAATCCGTAACCACTGTTATATCTGGGTATGCATTTTTTAAGCCGGCTTCTTTTCGTCCCTCCGGTCCAGATAAGTAACCAGGGCTGGTTATATAAGCGCATTTTTCAGGAAACCGACGCTTCTCATGGCGGCAGATGATCAAGATTCTTTTAGCATGGGAGGCAATATCATTAGCGCCCCCGCTTCCTGGAAATCTAATCTTGGGGTGCTGATAATCGCCGATAACTGTGCTGTTTATGTTGGCAAATTGGTCAATTTGAGCCCCCCCCAAGAAACCAACGTCCACCAAGCCCCTTTGCAAAAGACAGCCCAGGACTTCGCGCAAAGTGCCTAATTTCGCCGCCCGATGCATGCCCTTGGGGTCAGAAACGGAAGTGGGCACAGGAAGAACTTGGGGAGCAATTGGTCCCGTTTCTATCACAAAGCACATATGCGGGGCATGAGTCTTTTGGGCATACATAGCAGCTACTAAAGGCAGTCCTGTACCGGCGAAGACAATTTCGCCATCATTAATATGGCGAGCAGATTCGATGATCATTATTTCATCAGGTTTATAGCTTACAGTCATGGCCCAACCTCCTCAGCTAAACCATTTTCATCATTTCTTGCCTTAACTTTTGGTATTTTTTGAAGCCGCCGACCTTCTCCAAATACTCATCAAAATCAGCGCAAGAATAAATATATTTATCCATATATTCCGCATAGGCAGCTCCTCCTTCGCGGGCACAGCGTTGATATTCGCGGAGATGCTCAACGTCATGCATATAATAGCGATAAACGGAAGTAGGATGAGCCCCCCAGGGTTGGAGAACAAGAGCATGGACATAAACATAAGGAATAGTCGTTCGTTCCGGATAACGGCGGATCTCTTCGGCTGGAATAATTTCTTCACAGGAAGCAATCACGGCCTTAGAAGCGCGGATCATCTCTGGTTCATGAGTTAAAAAACCTTCGATAATTAAGTTTCCCTCTTCGTCCGCCTTTTGCACATGGACAATGGCCACATCTGGGTTAAGAGAAGGGAGGAGGGCGACGCGATCTTCTGGATCCCACGGATTAGCTATGATTTCATACTTTTTAGTTGTACCTGCAGATTTTTTAGCTAATATATCGGTACCTATTAAGGAGCGGATGGGCATAAAAGGCAGCCCCATTTCTCCACCAAGGAAGCGGGTGACCATGCCCAGATGGCTGTAGTCTTCATTCTCCACCACTCCAGCTTCCACAGCGCGCCGCCAAGAAAATGTGGTGCCAAAGCGTTCCAGATTACCAGTGCCGCACTCCGTTCTTTTTACCAAGCCAGCACCTACTAAAAGGTCCATATTAATGGACAGATTGCAACCTACTAAAGTAAGATCTTTTTTCCTTTGGCGGATAATTTCATGGATAAAGGCCATGGCGCATCGCCCGATTGTTTGACCGCCCAGGCCTATGATCGCCCCATCAAATACAAAACGCCGCACAGCTTCGGCAGCAGTCATTATTTTATTGGTCTTTAAAGAATTCATCTGCCGCAAAATCACCACCTAACTAAGTTTTTTTTCTTATTAAAATATAACTTATTTGGCTTAATTTTTGTCAAGTTTTATCCTTGTAACTCTGCGCATTCTCCCTTTGCCCGCGGGAGGATTAGATGTAATTTTCTCCTTAACCTTATTTGCGGAAAATAATTTGTTTTAAATCCTGGGCCGCTTCCTCCAGACCTAACAGGTGCAGACGTTCAGATGTAGGAATTCCTTGGTCATTCCAGCCCCGCAGATGATAATACTCATCAAGCATCTTCTCCAATTCTTCTGGAGGGCAGTACATTCCTTGGGAAGGACCAGAAGGAATAGGTTCATTTTGGACGCGGAAAGGAAGTTGGTCATCTTTGCGGGAAATACCCTCCCGGCAGTTAAAAACTCTTTCCAGATTATAAATCCGCTCTCCTATTCGTTCCAGCTCGTCCAAAGTTACTTCCCAGCCGGTAACTGCCTTCACCATGGCTACATAATGGTCATTAATTAAACCTCCAAACCCGCGCTCGCTGGCGAAGCGACACTGCGTAAGGGAGTCGTCAAAAGCACTGAAATTTTGAGTACGCACAGCGAAAAGAGGTTGATTTGCCGTTTTGGTGCGGTCAAATTCCCCGGCGTATTGCAGGGTAGGCCGAGCATCGTGGTGACTACCTCCTCTGGTGGCTGTGGCGTAACCAATAGACATCCCTTTCAAGGCGCGAGCCGAGTGACCGGCAATTTCTAATTTTTTTACACAGTATAAAAATTCGGCAGCTTTCTTTCCTAAACGTTCACCCAAGCGATAAGACCCTTCAGCCAAAAGATTTCCTAATCCTTGGCGCTGGGCAGTTTCTTCAACTAATTCCAGGATTGAAGGGGCATCTCCAAACCGGAGCAATTTGCCGCCAGCATCCTGGGGAGTCAACAAACCTTGCTCAAAACATTCCAGGGCAAAAGAAATAGTTACCCCCATACTGATGGTATCCAATCCCCACTGATCACAAAGATAATTAAGTTTAAGTAAGGTAATGGGATCCCAAATTTCCAACATCGAACCCAAAGAGTAAAGAGTCTCATATTCGGGCATTTTCCAACGGAGATTTCCTTTTTCTGGAGGCAGTTGTAATGTTTTACCACAGGCGATCGGACATCCAAAGCACGTATCGTGCTTGGCAAAATAAAGTTCTTTTATTCTTTCCCCGCTGATCTCTATGGCCCGAGAACTGTACTCCTGCTGGGCATTGCGCACGCCCAATCCGCCGATCGTATTAATCATGTTTACTAATACAGGAGTCCCTAAGTTTTTTAAACCAGCAGTTCCCTTTTCCATGAAATCTTTGCGGGAGGCCATTAGCTCCTGTAAACTTTTGGGGTCGGCAACTTCTGTCTTGCGCTTTCCTTTGACTACCACCGCTTTGAGATTCTTAGAACCTAAGACAGCTCCTATACCTCCGCGGCCAGCCACCCCTTCGCGCCCCCGCCAGTGGTGGGTGAGGGAGGCAAAGCGGACTAATTTTTCCCCTGCTGGTCCAATAGCGACCACATCAGCATCTTCCCCTTCGGCTGCCTGAATAGCTGCCCACGTTTCTTTAGTCAGCTTGCCCCAATAGGAGGAAGCAGGCTTAAATTTGGCACCTTCTTCATCAATAAGAAGATAAGTGGGCTGAGGCGCTTGACCTGTAATCACGATGGCTTCAAATCCAGTCCTTTTTTGAGTAATCGCCAAACGGCCGCCGAAAGTGGAATCAAAATAAAGATGGTTAAGAGGAGATTTGGTAGCAACATAACCCCGACTGGTGCTGGGCAGGGGGGTATCAGTGATGGGGCCTACGGCGAAGACTACGATGTTTTGGGGAGAAAAGGGATCAACCCCCGGAGAAAGACGGTCATAGAGTATTTTAACAGCAAACCCATTTCCTCCCAAAAATTTGCGGGCCAAATTTTCATCAAAACTTTCAATATTAAATTTTTGAGCACTCAAGTCGATGTAAAGAATTCTGCCGGTATATCCGTACATATTTACCTCTGTTTTTATTTTATAGATTCCCCAGGGGCCAAGATGATTACCTTAACCTCTGGTTGTTCCTTCAGCAGTTGCCCAAATTCCTCAGCTTGGCCGGTAAGCAATGGCCAAGTACCATAATGCATGGGAATTACGTATTTAGGCCGCAATAGTTTACAGGCATAAGCAGCTTCGCGAGGGTCCATAGTAAAATGGCTCCCAATGGGCAGGAGTGCTAAATCTGGCTTATAAATATCTCCTAAGATTTTCATGTCCGACATTACCGCGGTGTCGCCAGCATGGTAAACAGTGAAGCCATTTTCAAAACGGATTATAAAACCTACTGGTTCCCCCGTGTAAATAACTTGGTCTCCTTCAGTGGTGGAAGAACTATGTTGCGCATTAACCATGGTAACGCGGATTCCTTTAAAAGAATAACTTCCTCCTTTGTTCATGCGCACTATATTCTTAACTCCTTTTTTACCTATATATCCGGCCAGCTCAGCAATACCTATTACGGTGGCGTTTGTCTTTTGGGCTATGGAAATCGTGTCCCCTAAATGATCGCCATGGCCATGGGTTATTAAGATAAGGTCCGCCTTTTCAACTTCTTTCATGGCTGCGGGAGTTTTGGGATTGTTCTTTAAAAATGGATCGATTAAAACCACTACTCCTTGGGGAGAAATGAGTTTAAAAGCAGCATGCCCAAAAAAAGTGATTTGCACTCCCTGGCCAATTTCCGCAGCTAATAGGCCAAGGGGCCATAAGATGATAACCAAAGAAATTAGGAAAATTGATTTATTACTCATGGCTCTCTCCTCCTTTTTCGAAGCTATCCCTCTTCAATCGCAAAAGAAGGTTTTCTCTTTTCTAAGAATGCTTGCATGCCTTCCCGAGGTTCATCTGTTCTATAGCTTTCTTTAAAGGCTTTGATTCCGGCGGCAATCCCTCTGCTGAGCGGTTGTTCCATCCATTGGGCGATAAGCCTTTTTTGAATAATTAAAGCCTGGGGAGCATTTTGGAGAATTTCCCTCACCATTTGTTGGGTAGCCGCTTTTAATTCTTCATGAGGGACAACTTTATTTACTAAGCCAATGCGCCAGGCTTCTTGGGCGTCAATCATTTTGCCGGTGTAAACTAATTCGGCTGCTGGGCCTAAGCCGATTAACCGAGGAAGAAGAGCACTCTCAATTACGGAAGGGATACCCACTTTGACCTCAGGCATGCCGAATTGCGCCCGATCAGAGGCAATACGCAAATCACAAGAAACAGCAAGTTCTAATCCACCACCGAGAGCATAGCCGTTGATGGAGGCAATAATTATTTGGGGTGATTCTCTAATGGCCAAGAAACATTTGTGGAGGTTGGTTATAAATTTTTCAGCTCCTTCAGGATCGAGGTCTTTCATGGAGCGCACATCCACTCCGCCAACGAAGGCTCGGTCTCCAGCGCCGGTAATAACTATTACCCGGATATCTGGCTGCTGACTCCATTCGGTTATAGCTGTAGTCAATTGCTTTATTAAGTCAGGGGTAAGAGTGTTTAAAGCTTCCGGGCGATTAATTGCTATGGTTAAAAAGTGTTTCTTTTCCTGGAAAAGGAGCATAAATTTTCTTTATCTTAGACAGTTGGGCCAGTAATATATATTTCCGCAGTTTGATCATACTTCAACTTTTCTGCTTGCACCTTTTGACCGCCACTTACTTTAATAATTTTGGTCATGATCTTTTCTTTAACATCTACTAAAGATAAGGTCCCGGTGAGAACGCCGCTGGCGTCTACATCTATATGTTCTTGCATAGCTATACACTTCTGGGGATTACCGGCCACTTTAATCACGGGAACCAAGGGGAAACCCTGGGGGGCGCCTCCTCCAGTAGAAAAGACAATTATATTTGCTCCCGCCGCGGCCAAGCCGGTCATAATCTCTGCTTCTTTTCCTGGTGAGTCGAGGATGTACAGACCATTTTGCGGAGCCATTTCCCCGTATTCTAAGACGCCGTTTATGGGCCGTGACCCTGATTTACATATCGCTCCCAAAGATTTTTCTTCGATAGTGGTAATTCCTCCACGCATATTCCCGGGTGTAGGTTGAGCACCCCGCATGTCGACGCCCAAAGCTTTTACTCTATTTTCCATTCTTTCCACAATAAAAAGGATTTTGTTGGCTATTTCCTCATTATCTGCGCGACGGGCCAGAAGATGCTCTGCCCCCAAAAATTCTGTCGTTTCGCCGAAGATGACCGTGCCGCCTTGGAGAATTAGTTCATCAGCCACCAATCCCACCGCGGGATTGCTCACTAAACCAGAAGAGGCATCGGAAGAGCCGCATTTGATTCCCAAAACTAAACGGCTGAGGGGGAAGGGTTTTCTTTTCATCTCTTTCATCTTTTTATTAATTTTAGCTGCTAAATCGATTCCTTTTTTTATAGAATTCTTCATGCCGCCTAAGGATTGGATGGTCAGGTGAGCTACTTCTTGGCCTCTCTTTTTCAAACCTTGGTAAACGGCAGCCAGAGATACACTCTCACATCCCAAGGCTACAAGTAAGACTCCGCCCACATTAGGGTTTGTGCCTAGGCCAATTAAAGTGCGGGTCACTTGGTCGACGTCTGGTTTTAATTGGGCACAACCCTGGTGGTGGAGAATGGGTCGGGCATTAGGAAATTGCCGAGCGATCTGGAAAGCTACCTCATTGGCACAAAACACAGTGGGCATAATAGCTAAATAATTTCTCGTCCCTACCCGCCCGTGAGGACGGGCATAACCCATAAATTTTTCCATTGGCTCTCCTTTTTTAATTCTTAGCTGCTGCTGCCGGCCCGCTCATTAGCGTGGCTTTTTGATATAAAGATCGACCCATATCAAAAGCTTTAAGGTTCAACTCTTCTGTGCCTTCGGGGACGCTTTCCCGCAAGCAATTTTTTACCAAATCAACATCAATAATTTTTGTTCCCTCGATCATCGCTCCCAGCATGACCACATTGGCCACCATTGCTCTGCCCAGTTCTGTAGCGCCTTTGGTGGCGGGAATAGGTATTTGTTGCAAAGGTAAGTCTTTTTTAATTTTGACAAGATCAGCATCAAAAAAAACTATCCCGCCATTTTTAACTTCCCCGATCAGTTTATCGTAAGCTTCCTGGGACATAACTACAAAGACATCGGGATTGACCACACCCACATAAGTAATTTCCTCGTCGGCAATAACCACATTACATTGACTTGCTCCTCCTCTGGCTTCTGTCCCGTATGATTGGGTTTGCGCGGCGTGTTTCCCGGCGTATATGGCCGCTGTTCTCCCTAAAATTATGCCCGCCAGAAGCAATCCTTGTCCTCCGAAACCAGCAAACCTAAATTCTTGCCTCGCCATGGCTTACTCCTTCATGTGTTTTTTTAAGAACTCTTGATACCGGGCGACAATGCCCGTCCGTTCAGGCCGATGGATAAATTCGCCAATAACGTATTTACCAGCTAATTCTGGGGGGGATAATTCTTTGGCTTTTTGTTGGGTAACCGTATGCTCCTTAATCCATTTAATTACTTCTTGCGGATTGCTCGTCTTTAGGACATAACGTCCAAAATTGGTTGGACATTGAAGTAGGACTTCAATAAAAGCTAAGCCTTTGGTTTGGATTCCTTTCTTTATAGAATTGGCAATTGCCTTAACATCTGTGGAGCGCCAGCGAGCTACATAGCTGGCTCCCGCAGCAATAGCCATTTGACACATGTCGAAAGGGTCCTCAATATTGCCGTAAGGTGTGGTCGTGGTTGTAGCTCCTAATGGAGAAGTGGGCGCCACTTGCCCACCAGTCATGCCATAGATGCCATTATTAAAGAGGATAGCCGTGACATCCAGGTTTCGCCGGCAGGCATGAATAAAGTGATTTCCCCCAATAGCCCCGCAGTCGCCGTCGCCGGTGAAGAGGATAAAATTCATATCCGGACGAGCCATTTTTAGGCCGGTAGCAACAGCAAATATACGACCATGATGAGCATCTATATTGTCTCCAATCCAGGTCGAATAGGTTATCCGACTGCTGCAACCTACACCTTGAACCCAGACTGTGTCTTGGGGGGTTAGGCCAAGCTCGTCAACGGCCAGAAGGACAGCATGTACTACCTGGCCGATGCCGCATCCTGGACAAGCCATATGGGGCATGCGTTCCCGCCGGAGATACTTAGCTACCAAAGGATGCAACTTTTCTTTATTTTCCGCAAGAGCACTCATGAATAAAGCCTCCTTATTTCGTTGAATATTTGGGCCGGCAAGTGCGGTTCTACTCCCCCGGATCCTAAATGATAAACTTCAGCTTTTCCTTTTGCCGCCCGGGCCACTTCTCGAGAAAGCTGTCCGTCTATGTTTAATTCGCACACTAATATCTGCTTAACTTTTTCCGCAACTTTAAGCACTTCTTCATCAGGGAAAGGCCAGACTATTATAGGCCGGAAAAAGCCAACTTTTAGGCCTTTTTCCCGGGCCATCTCCACGGCAGCCATGGCCGGACGGGCATTCCCGCCGTAAGCTATGACAGCGAATTCGGCGTCTTCCATTTTTTGCCTTTCCACGCGTACTAATTTATCCAAGTTAGCGGTGACTTTTAAAACCAGACGCTTGGCCATTTTTTCCTGGATTTCTTGGGCCGTGCTGGCGTAACCCTTGGAAGTGTGGGTGTAAGGGGAGACGCAGATGCCATATCCTTCGCCGATATTGGGGAAAGGATAATTAATCACCGTGGGATTATCCAAAGGGTACATAAGAAATTCTTCGGGAGGAACAGTGGGCTTGCGCCGCGGGACAATTTTAAGCTCAGATTCTTCAGGGATGACTAATAATTCCCGGGTATGCCCGACTGTTTCATCGGTAAGCAGAAATACCGGACAGCGAAAAATTTCGGCCAGATTGAAACATTCTATAGTGAGGTCAAAAGCTTCTTGGGTAGATTTGGGAGAAAGGGCGATTAAAGCGCTGTTCCCTCCTGCTGATCCGTAACGGACAGTGTAAAAATCTCCTTGGCCAACTCTGGTAGCTACGCCGTTGCTGGGTCCTGCTCTCTGCACATCTACCACCACATAGGGGATTTCATTTTTAATCCCCCAGCCCAAACCCTCCAATTTAAGGCTGATTCCGGGACCAGAAGAAATGGTCATGGCCTTGAGGCCACCGACAGAAGCTGCGCCTACGGCATGGATGGAAGCCATTTCATCTTCCATCTGCAGGCAGATTCCTCCTACTTCTGGCAAACGGCGCGCCATGGCTTCGGAAGTTTCGGAGGAGGGGGTAATTGGATAGCCGGCAAAAAAGCGGCAGCCCGCAGCAATCGCTCCTTCCGCAATCGCCTCATCGCCCTGCACAAAATATCTTCCCGGTTTTACTCCGGAGGCCATCAGATCTTCTCCTTTCTAATTTTTTGGTCTTTGCTTTTTTCCAGAATTATAGCAAAATCAGGACAATAGAGATCACAAATACCGCACTCGGTACAATCCTCTTCGCGCACTGGCCGCGGGAGGCGGTATCCTTTTTTATTCATTTCTTGAGAAAGTTCATACACTTTTTTGGGGCAATTGGCTATACAGAACCCACAGCCTTTGCAAAATTCTTTGACAATTGTTATGGGCATAAATAAAAATCCTCCTTTCCCGCTGGGAAAACACGACATTTATTTTATAGTCTTCTTTGTTTGGCGATGTCAAGATAAAATAGCTCTGACCGTTGATCACTTTTAAATTTTATTCTAAGCTGGGATCGATAAATCCCTGCGTGGTTCTGGTCTGCCTCGGGCGGAGACAAGCGGGGCGAAATTAAAATCAGCTGGGAATTAACGTCTTTATACTTATCCATCTTCTTTCCGCAAAGGGCGGGTGGATTAAACATTCCTATCAATTCGTAGGGCAAGCCTTTGGGGCTTGTCGAAAATGTGGCCAGGGACGAACCCTTGTCCTCCAATCCCTTTAGGTCATTACGAGAGAGCGTAGTGATCGAAGTAATCTCGTAATTGATTGA
>JBNAWB010000040.1:0-21100 GCA_049699975.1 Thermodesulfobacteriota bacterium | reverse complement strand
CTCTCTCCCTCCCGCCTGAAGTAGGTACGAATTTCAAAAGTGATCGACGGTCAGTGCATTTTTTTCTTGACAAGGTTTAGTTAGATTTGGTAAAAATTATTTTAATTAAGGGGAAAATTATGAAGGGTAAGCAACAGGTCAACTTTTTTGGCGGGTATTACTTTGGGTGGTTTTATTACGCCGGGGTCTACCCGCCGCCTGGACGCTGACCTGTTCCTAGACTGAGAGCAAAAGGCCGTGGGTAGACAAGATGCTGCCCACGGCCTTTTTATTTGGGGGCCGTGGGATTTATCTCACGGCCTTTTTTATTTTGGGGGGTTTTGATTCTAAGAAATCCGCCAGGGGGCGGTGGGAAAAAATCAAAAAGGAGGAAAAGATGGTAGGAAAAAGAATTCGTTTGGAAAGGATCATGGATAGATCCACGGGCAAGACCGTGATCATCCCCATGGATCACGGCGTAACCTTGGGCCCACTTCCTGGTCTGATCGACATGAAAAAAACAATCAATGCCGTGGCTTCAGGAGGAGCTAATGCTATTGTTATCCACAAAGGATTGGTAGAAGCTGGCCACAGACGGAGTGGAAAAGATGTCGGCCTAATTATCCACCTCTCGGCTAGTACCTGCATGGCCCCTGACCCGAATTGCAAAGTTTTAGTTTGCACAGTGGAAGAAGCGATTAAACTTGGAGCCGATGCTGTTTCCATTCACGTCAATATTGGTGCCGAGGACGAAAAAACCATGCTCCGCGATTTAGGGCGGATAGCCAAAGACGCTACCGATTGGGGGATGCCCCTTTTGGCCATGATGTATATGCGCGGACCTAAAGTGAAAAATGGGTTTGATGTAAATGTTGTTAAACACGCCGCTCGAGTGGGCGCCGAATTGGGGGCGGATATTGTAAAGGTTCCTTACACAGGTTCTCCAGAAACCTTCCACGAAGTAGTGGCCGGTTGTTTCGTACCAGTAGTAATTGCTGGTGGCGAAAAGATGGACACCGATCGCGATATCTTAGAAATGGTCAGAGGGAGCTTACTTGCTGGTGGGGCTGGGGTCAGCATTGGACGTAATGCTTTCCAACATCGAGATCCCGAAAAGATTGTTCGAGCCATCAGCAAATTAGTCCATAATAATTCTTCTGTAGAAGATGGATTAATGGAGATGGCAGCTTAAAGGAGATAGTCTATGACTAAGCAAGTTTGGGTAAAAGTAATTCCATGGGACACGGAGCTGGCCCGCACGGCCATTGAAAGCGGGGCTAATGGCCTGTGGGTAGAAGCAGGCCGCGCTGCTGAAGTAAAAAAATTGGGGGTTATTCCTATTATCTCCCCCGACGGCGACCTTAAATTAGGCCAAGATGTAATCGAGCGAGAAGTGCGTGAAAAAAAGGATGAAGAAGAAGTTGTCAAATTAAGTCAGCAAAGCAAGGTTATAGTGAAATGCGCCGATTGGAAAATCATTCCTTTAGAAAATCTAATCAGCCGGACGAAAAATATATTCATGGAGATAGAGGATTTGCCGCAAGCTCAGACGGCTCTTTCTATTTTGGAAAAAGGCGTCGATGGCGTGGTGCTTTGTAATCGAGACCCGCAGGCGGCGCGCCAAATTATCAAAACCCTTAAAAGTAAAAATGAAAAGTTAGAATTAAAGAAAGCCCTCGTCAAGCGCCTTGAATCAGTAGGCATGGGAGATAGAGTGTGCATAGATACTTGTTCCAACATGGCCTCCGGAGAAGGAATGCTGGTGGGCAATAGCAGTCAGGCTTTATTCCTCGTCCATGCCGAGAGCATGGAGAATCCTTTCGTCAACCCCCGAGCTTTTCGGGTCAACGCTGGACCTGTCCATGCCTATATTCGTTTAGCTGGAGGAAAGACAAAGTATCTGGCCGAAATCAAAGGAGGAGACTTGGTGCAAGTAGTAAATTTTGAAGGGAAGACTTATCCAGCAGTGGTGGGACGGGCCAAAATAGAAAAGCGGCCTTTAGTTTTGGTAGAAGCAGAAGAAGGCGGCCAACCTATTTCCATTATCTTACAAAATGCAGAAACAATCCGCCTCACTGCTCCTGATGGCCAGGGGATTTCCCTCGTTGACCTTAAACCTAACCAGGAGGTCTTGGTATACCGGGAAAAATTGGCCAGACATTTTGGAGAACAAATTGAAGAAACTATCTGGGAAAGATAAATATCCAGGGAAAATTTGCATCGTCATCGCCGAGGAGAGCATGGAGAGAGCCTTCAGGGCATTGGCTAGAGCTAATCAATTGGCCGATCTTGTAGAACTGCGCCTTGATTACCTTTCCCAACCGAACTTAGCAGAGCTGCGGCCAAAAGTAAAGAAACCTTTGATTGTTACTAACCGTCTTAGCCAAGAAGGCGGCAAGTTTAAGGGGAGCGAAGAGGAGAGAATCGGGCTTCTTCAAAGAGCTGCGGAATTAAAGGCCTCTTTCATAGATGTAGAATTAGCGAGTCCCCCCCAATATATTGGCGAATTGCTGCGCCATAAAAAAGGCGTAAAGATCATATTATCTTTTCATGATTTTAAAAAAACAGGCTCTTTAAAACAACTGCAATCCCTTTTAGATCAAATGATTGAACTTCACGCTGATGTGGCCAAGATAGTTACTTTTGCTCGATCATGGCTTGACAATCTAACCATATTAAACCTTATCCTCTATGCCCGCGCCCAAAAACAAAAAATCGTGGCTTTTTGCATGGGTGAAAAAGGAAAGATCAGTCGTCTCCTCTCTCCCCTCTTGGGCGGCGCATGGACTTATGTGGCCTTAGCAAGTAATAAAAAAGCTGCTCCTGGGCAGTTGTCAATAAGAGAGTTGCACGAAATCTGGAGAAACTTGATATGATCGATGCTTATACGCAAGTTTATGGAATTATCGGCAACCCAGTAAAGCATAGCCTGAGTCCTATTATTCATAATGGAGTCTTTCGGCACTTGGGAATTAATGCTGTTTACTTAGCTTTTGAAGTAACCAATTTAACCAAAGCCATAGAAGGTGTCCGCGCTTTGAACATTGCTGGTTTGAGTGTAACTATTCCTTTTAAAGCTGAGATTATCCCCTACCTCGATGAATTGGATGAATTGGCCGCGCAAATTAAGGCTGTGAATACGGTGCAAAATAAGGGAGGCAAGCTATTTGGATTCAATACAGATTGGATAGGAGCAAGTCAAGCCCTAAAAGAAAAAAATAATCTAACTGGCAAGAAAGTTTTCCTTTTGGGAGCCGGAGGAGCGGCTCGGGCTATTGCTTTTGGACTGAAAAAAGAAGGCTGCGAGATTTTTATCTTCAACCGCTCTCCAGAAAAAGGTGCTAAATTGGCCAAGGAATTAGGGGCTACCTATTTAGCTGAATTTCCTTCGCGTAAGGCGCTAATTCCCGAAATAATCATAAATGCTACTTCCGTGGGTATGGCTCCTCTTGATGATCTATCTCCCTTCCCAGCTAGACTTCTCCAGGAAGGCATGATCGTCATGGACATCGTTTATCATCCTCGGCAGACAAAATTATTGCGCGAAGCAAAAATTAGAGGGTGTCAAACGATTGATGGTTTAGAAATGCTTGCTCGGCAAGCGGCAGCTCAGACCGAAATCTGGACGGGCTACAAGCCGGAAATTGCCTTAATTAAAGAAGATCTGCAAAAGGCCTTGGGCTTGTCTTTGCGCACCCAAGAATTCCCGTATGAGGAAGGTCAGAAATGATCGAGATAAAACCTCTTGCCAGATGCGCCGCTGAAATCACCATCCCGGGCTCTAAAAGTTATACCCACCGGGCCCTTATCGTCGCTGCTTTAGCCGCAGGGACTTCTTTCTTGAGCAATGCCTTAAAGAGTGAAGACACTCTTTACACGGCCCAAGGATTAGAAAAGATGGGCATAAAAATTATCTGGGAAAGAGGAGGGGTACGGGTAGCAGGGAAAGGCGGAGTTTTTAAAAAAGGAGAAGAAAAGATTTATTTAGGCAATTCGGGAACATCGATGAGGTTTTTAACTGCCTTAGCCGCCTTAAGAGAAGGACGAACTTATTTAGACGGCAGCGAGCGCATGAGGGAGCGACCTATGGGCGAACTAATTCGAGCGCTTAGGACGCTTAAAATCAAAGCCTATGCTTTAAAGAATGACGGCTGCCCACCAATCGTAGTGGAATCTCAAGGACTCGCTGGTGGCCAAGTTACTCTTAAGGGAAGCCAAAGCAGCCAATTCCTCTCCGCGCTTTTTTTGATTTCTCCGTATAGCCAAAGAGATATGGCTATAGAAGTGGATGGCCCTTTAGCATCTAAGCCTTACTTGGATATGACCCGCGAGGTAATGTCCGCTTTCGGCGTAGAAGTTGAAGGAGACTTTCCTTCTTTTCTCATTCGCAGTGGCCAGCGTTACCTTCCCCAAAATTATCTCATAGACGGCGATGCTTCTAATGCTTCATATTTTTGGGCAGCAGCAGCTATAACCAAGGGTAGAGTAAGAGTAGATAATTTACGTCCCTATTCTGCCCAAGGAGATCTCAAATTTCTTGATCTTTTAAAAAGAATGGGTTGCCAAGTAATCCACCGAGAAAAAGGAATTGAAGTTCAAGGAGGCCCTCTGCAGGCCATAGAGGCAGATATGAACTCCATGCCTGATGTAGTGCCGACTTTGGCAGTTGTGGCCGCCTTTGCCGCGGGCGAGACGACTATTTATAACATCGGGCATTTACGCTTTAAAGAGTCTGACCGCCTCAAAGCTGTGGCTACAGAACTAAACAAAATAGGGATTAAAGTAGAGGAAGGCCAAGACTGGCTAAAGATAACGGGTGGTCAACCTCATGGCGCAGAAATCGAAACTTATCAAGACCATCGGATCGCCATGAGCTTTGCCATTGCTGGTTTAGCTGTGCCTGGAGTGAGGATAAAAGGAGAAGATTGCGTATCTAAGTCCTTCCCTTCTTTTTGGGAAACTTTGCAACAGCTTTATTAAGTCTCCCTTTTTAAAAAAGGAAATTATGACTTCTTTAGAAAAGGAAGAAACTAGGCGGGGCGCAGGGAAGGAATAATTGAGCAAAAATAATTTTATGAACCTGGTCTTAATTGGATATCGGGCAGCAGGAAAAACTACGGTAGGGAAAATTTTGTCCCGACTCACTGGTTTTCCATTTGTAGATACAGATGAACTAATTGAAAAGCAAGAAGGACATTCTATAAAAGAAATAGTTAGCCAAAAGGGATGGAAAGGTTTTAGAGAAATTGAAAAAAAAGTAATTGCTCAAGTTAGCTCTCAGCACACATTAATCATTGCCGTAGGAGGTGGAGCTATCCTGGATGAAGAAAATGTGCGCAATTTAAAGAAGAATGGCTTTCTTATATGGCTTAAAGCTCCGCTCCCTGTGCTTTCGGAGAGGTTGGCTCGTGATGAAAAAAGCTTTACCCAACGTCCTTCTCTCACTGGAAAAGGGACTTTTGATGAATTCGCTGAAATATTTAAAGATCGCGAACCAATATATGCTCGAGTAGCTGGATTAGAGATCGATACTTCATCTGGGGATGCAGAAGCGGTAGCTCACCAGATATTAAAATTCCTTTAAAAAGGAGGAAAATTGGCCGGCAATTCTTTTGGACAAGTATTTCGAATTACTACCTGGGGTGAATCTCATGGAAAAGCCTTAGGCGTAGTGATCGATGGCTGTCCTCCGCGGCTGCCGTTAACCGAAGCCGATATCCAGCAGGAACTGGACCGCCGCCGTCCTGGCCAAGGATGGGGTACATCTTCCAGACAAGAAAAGGACCAAGTCCAGATTCTTTCTGGTGTCTTTGCTGGGCAAACCACGGGCACCCCGATCTCGTTATTGATCTGGAATGAAGATATAGACTCAAATGCTTATGAAGAACTTAAGAATGTCTTTCGTCCTGGCCATGGTGATTTTACCTACCAAATAAAATATGGCCACCGTGATTATCGAGGTGGTGGCCGGAGTGCGGCGCGCGAAACCGTAGCTCGCGTAGCAGCGGGAGCAGTGGCTAAGAAAATTTTGGCCAGAGAAAAAATTGATATTTTGGCTTACACCATAGAATTAGGAGGAATAAGAGCTGAGCAAAGAGACCTTATTGAAATCCGCAAAAATAATTTGGCTTGCCCTGACCCTCAAGCTGTCCAAAAGATGACCGAAAGGATTGCTGAAGCTAAAGGCCAAGGTGATACTCTGGGAGGCATTGTTGAGATTTTAGTTCGCGGCTGTCCACCTGGATTAGGAGAACCTGTTTTCGACAAACTTGAGGCTGATTTGGCCAAAGCATTAATGAGCATCGGAGCCGTTCGGGGAGTAGAAATAGGCGCTGGCTTTCGAGTAGCCCGGATGACCGGCTCAATCTGCAATGACCCCATTACCCCCACCGGCTTTGCTAAGAACGACGCCGGCGGAATTTTAGGCGGTATATCGACCGGCCAAGATATTATCATCAGAGTAGCAGTTAAACCGATCCCCTCCATCAGCCAAGAGCAAAAAACAATAAACTCCGAATTTAAACCAGTCACGATTCAGATTAAAGGAAGACATGATGTTTGCGCTATTCCGCGCATAAATCCAGTTTGTGAAGCTATGGTTGCATTAGTGTTGGCGGACCACCTCCTCCGCCAAAAAATTATTTGTCCCCATTCTGCCTCTCGATATGGGGAGAGGTAAAAATGAGTGATTATAACAGGTGAGCAGGATATGGAACCTAAGGTGAAAATAAACCTTTTACGCGAAAAGATAGATCTTTTGGATGAGCAGATTCTCTCTTTGCTCAATCAAAGGGCCGCTTTGGTGAAAGAAGTCGGCCAAATCAAAAATAAGTCCCAAATTACTCCCTATGACTCGCCAAGGGAAGATGAGATAATCAATCGTTTAAAAACCAAAAATCCTGGCCCTTTTCCTGCGGCAAGTATCCCCGCAGTCTTTAGAGAAATAATCTCCGCCTGCCGCTCATTAGAAGGGGATTTGGTAATTGCCTATCTCGGTCCACCAGCCACCCACACGCACTTGGCCTGTCTGCAAAAATTTGGAAGTTCTGTGCAAACTTTGCCTCAAGAGAGCATTCAAGAAGTCTTTTCCTGTGTGGAAAGAGAGAAGGCCGCATATGGAGTAGTGCCCATTGAAAATTCCACCGAAGGAGTAGTTAACCGCACTCTGGATATGTTTCTCGAATCAGAAGTAAAAATTTGTGGAGAAATTCTAACCCGCATCTCTCACGATTTTCTCTCTTTAAGCGGAGACCCGCAGCGCGTGAAAAAAATTTATTCGCACCCCCAGGCTTTGGCCCAATGTCGCCAGTGGCTCCGTAAAAACTTTCCTCAGGCTGAGCTTCTCGAAGCCCTGAGTACTGCACGGGCTGCGCAGATGGCGGCCCAAGATGACGAAGCAGCTGCTGTGGCCAGCTCCTTAGCGGCCCAAATGTATGGTCTTAAAATTATTGAATCCAATATTGAGGATTACCGTCATAACTATACCAGATTTTTGGTCTTAGGGAAAAAAATGGCTGCTAAAACTGGTCAGGATAAGACCTCTCTTCTCTTTTCTATCGCTGATGCTCCCGGAGCCTTATATGGGGTCTTAAAACCCTTTGCCGAAAAATCTATCAATTTAACTAAAATCGAATCCCGCCCTATTAAAGATAAACCATGGGAGTATGTCTTTTTCCTTGACTTTGAAGGGCATGCTCAAGATGAGGGAGTTCAGGATGCTTTACAAGAATTAAAAAGCAAAGTGCTTTTCTGGAAGCTTTTGGGATCTTATCCGCGATGTTCATAAAAAGATGAATAAAAAAGAATACAAAGTAATCCAAAATTGCGTTTTATCATCTTGGTGGTGGCGGTGGCTCCATAGGGGAAGGGACTGCCTGCCGAAGGCTAAGAAGATTTGCATGATAATACCAAAAAAAGTAAAGGCCGAGGCCAGGCAAAAATCCCTCGGCCTTTTTAATTTAAGGGAGGGAAAATTAATTTGTTAAAGGAGGTGGCTAGTGTTAAGTCCTACCAGAAAAGAATTTGAGAAGTTAACTAAATTAGGTAACCTGATTCCTATCTCTGCGGAAGTGCATTTTGACTGGGAAACTCCCCTCTCGGCTTATCGCAAGATCGCTGATGACCAATTTTCCTTTCTCTTAGAAAGTGTGGAAGGAGGAGAGAAATGGGGACGCTACAGTTTTTTAGGCTCATCCCCCTCTTTTATCTTTCGCAGTAGGGGGGAAGATTATGAAATTCTTCAAGGAGAAAAAATTTATGAGCAAGGAAGAAACCGAGATCCTCTGCAAAGCTTACAAAATTTTTTAGCTAAATTTCAGCCGGTTAAGTATGACCATTTACCACGTTTCTTTGGTGGCGCAGTAGGTTATGTAGCCTATGACATGGTCCGCCGCTTTGAAAAAATTCCAGAAATCCTTCCTGGGGACTTGTCCGTTTACGACTGCTTTTTTATGATTACCGACACTCTTCTGGTTTTTGATAATGTGCGGCAAAAAATGCAGATTATCTCTAATGCTTTTTTAGATGATGATACTCCTCCTCAAGAGGCCTATGAAAGGGCCGAGAAAAAAATTGCCAAGCTGATCAGTAAACTGCGTCATCCTTGGTCCAGAACAAGGAAGGAGAATAAAAATTATTCTCTGGCCCCGCTCTCCTCTAATCTAAGTCCAGGGGATTTCCAGGAAAGAGTAAAAAAAGCTAAAGAATACATCGAAGCTGGCGACATTATCCAAGTAGTCCTCTCCCAAAGATTTGTCACCGAAATTTCCGTACATCCTTTTGATATATATCGGGCCCTTCGTTCCTTAAATCCTTCCCCTTATTTATTTTACCTCCACCTAAATGACTTAGTCTTCTTAGGGGCCTCTCCAGAAGTGATGGTTCGTCTGGAAGGAAAGCAGATCGAGCTAAGGCCTTTAGCCGGAACGCGCCGCCGTGGCCAAAATAAAGAAGAAGATCTCCTCTTAGAAAAGGAACTTTTAGCAGACGAAAAAGAAAGGGCCGAACACATTATGCTTGTAGATTTAGGCCGCAACGATGTAGGACGAGTGGCCCAGATTGGGACGGTAGCGGTAACGGAATTAATGGGCATAGAACGTTATTCCCACGTGATGCATATAGTTTCCAATGTCCGCGGTCTCCTGGCTCCAGGAAAAAATTGCTTTGATGTCTTTCGGGCAGCTTTTCCCGCCGGCACAGTCGCAGGTGCTCCTAAAATTAGAGCCATGGAAATAATCGAGGAATTGGAACCTATCCGCCGCGGCCTCTATGCCGGCGCGGTCGGCTACTTCAGTTTTTCAGGAAACTTAGATACCTGTATTGCCATTCGCTCCATTCTAATCAAAGAGGGCAAGGCTTATATTCAAACCGGGGCGGGAATTGTAGCTGATTCCGATCCGCAGAAAGAGTATGAGGAGACCATAAACAAAGCGCAAGCTTTATTCCGAGCTATTCAAATAGCCCAGGAGGGTTTAGAAAATGATTCTCTTGATCGACAACTATGATTCCTTTACCTATAACTTAGTCCAGTATTTCGGAGAATTGGGAGCTTCCTGCTTAGTTTATCGTAATGACCAGATAGATACCTCATCTTTGCTCAAGATTAATTGCCAATATTTAGTAATCTCTCCTGGTCCAGGTCGGCCCAAAGATGCAGGAATATCCCCAGTTGCTATTAAAATTTTTGCCGGAAAGGTCCCTATTTTAGGAGTTTGTTTGGGGCATCAATGCCTGGGCGAAATTTATGGGGGAAAAATTATTGGCGCCCAGAAGCTCATGCATGGCAAAAGTTCTCTCGTCTACCATGATGGAAAAACAATTTACCAAGGAGTTTCTAATCCTTTTTCAGCCATTCGCTACCACTCTTTGGTTATTGAACGAAAAACCTTACCATCCTGTCTGGAAATTTCAGCTCAGACAGCCGAGGGAGAGATAATGGGCGTGCGCCATAAAGAATTTTTTATGGAAGGGGTTCAATTCCATCCGGAATCAATTATGACTCAAGAAGGCAAAAAAATACTAAAAAATTTCTTAGATTTGGGGAGAACAGGACCATGCTTAAAAAATTTATTGCCCAAGTAGTTGAGGGAAATAATCTTACCCAAGAAGAGGCGGCCCAAGCTATGGCCACCATTATGAGTGGAGAAGCTCTGCCGACGCAAATTGCCGCCTTTCTGACCGCTTTACGAATGAAAGGGGAGACTAGTCAGGAAATAACCGGTATGGCGCAGGTGATGCGGGAAAAAGCAATACCTATTCCCGGTCTTGAGGAGGAGACCATAGTAGATACTTGTGGTACCGGAGGCGATGGCCGCGGAACATTTAATATTTCCACAGCCGTAGCTTTTGTGGCTGCCGGTGGAGGGCTGACTGTGGCCAAGCACGGCAACCGCTCTGTTTCCAGCCAATGCGGCAGTGCTGATGTCTTAGAAGCTCTCGGTGTAAACCTCTCCATGAGTCCCGAAAAAGTGGGCAGAGCGCTAAAAGAAATTAAAATTGCTTTCCTCTTTGCCCCGATCTTTCATCCAGCAATGAAACATGCTTTAGCACCTCGCCGTGAAATCGGCATCCGGACAATTTTCAATCTCCTCGGTCCTTTGACTAACGCGGCCGGAGCTACCATTCATCTCTTAGGCCTCTATTCCCCGCAATGGCTTCCTTTAATTGCCAAAGCTCTTAAAAATTTAGGTAGTAGAGCAGCTTTTGTCGTCCATGGCGAAGATGGCAGCGATGAAATAAGTATTACTGGCAAGACCACTATATATCAGTTGCGTAATGGAAAAATTTCTAATTTTCAGATTGAGCCAGAAGAATTGGGCCTAAAGAGAGCGTCTCTGAAAGATATCCAAGGAGGAAGTGCAGAAAGAAATGCACAGATCATGCGGGCTGTCCTGCAAGGGGAAAGGGGACCTTATCGAGAAGCTGTATTAATCAACGCTGCTGCTGTTTTTGTGGCTGCTGGCCGAGCTGACCATCTGCCAGAAGGAATAGAGATCGCCAAAGAAGTCATCGATTCTGGCCAGGCTTTAAAAAAATTAAATGAACTCATCTATTTCTCGCAAATCAAGGAGGAATAATGTTTCTGGAGCAGGTAATTCTGAGAAAGAGAGAAGAGTTGTCTCTCAAAAAAAATCTGTTTTCTTTGAGGGAGCTGCAGAAAAGAGTGCGCGATTTGCCGCCGCCCCGAAATTTTCAGAAAGGAATTACCAGCGCTAAACCCTTAGCTTTGATTGCTGAAATCAAACGGGCCTCTCCGTCGGCGGGGTGGATCCAAAAAGAGGCTAACATTGCCCAAATAGCCCAGGCATATGCAGCTGCCGGAGCGGCAGCTGTTTCTGTGCTCACCGAATCCGGGTATTTTCATGGATCTCTCTTTGATCTGCCGCTAATTAACAAGAACATTTCTCTTCCTATTTTGCAAAAGGACTTTTTCTTAGATCCCTTTCAGATTTATGAAGGAAGAAATTTAGGGGCAGATGCTATTCTCCTCATAGTCAAGATATTATCTTCTGACCAATTAAAGGAACTCATGGAAGTAGCCCAGGAAATGGACCTGGGAATTTTAGTGGAAATACACGATGAAGAGGATTTAGAAAAAATTGATGGCCTTCCCATCCCTTTATTGGGAATAAATAATCGTAATCTAAAAGACTTGACCGTAGATCTGAAAACAACTTTCCGCTTACTAAAAAAAATTTCTCATTCCTGCCCGATCATCAGCGAAAGTGGAATTAAATTCAGAGAAGATGTGCTAACCTTACAGCAAGCTGGGGTGCAAGGCATCTTAGTAGGTGAAATTTTAATGCGTTCGCCCCAGCCTAGTTTGAAGATTAAGGAGCTTTTGGGTTTATGACCTTTATAAAAATATGCGGTTTAACTAATAAAGAAGATGCCTTGGCCGCTGTTTCTTGGGGAGCTAACGCTTTGGGCTTCATCTTTGCTCCCAGTACCCGCCAAGTTACCCCGCAAGTGGCGGCCGAGATATGTAAAGAGGTGCCTCCTTCTATTTGGAAAATAGGGGTGTTCGTAAACGCTGACTTAGGAGAAGTTAAACAGATAGCGCATTTTTGTGGCTTAACTGCTTTACAATTTCACGGCGCAGAATCCCCGCTTTATTGCGCCCAAGCGCCTTTGCCTGTCATCAAGACGATCAAAATAAAAGGAAGGGAAAGCTTAAAAGAAATTGACAAATATGATCAAGATCTATTCCTGTTAGAAGGCTTCCATCCCGAGAAGGCGGGAGGTACCGGGGAAACCTTCCCTTGGGAACTGGTTTTAGGAATAAAGGGGAAAAAAATTATTCTTGCTGGCGGATTGAATCCCCAAAATGTTTCCCGAGCAATCTCCCTGCTCCGTCCTTGGGGAGTAGATGTTTGTTCTGGAGTAGAAAAGTTTCCTGGCAAAAAAGATATAAATAAAATGGCTCAGTTTATTAAGGAGGTTAAGAGAGCAGATGCGCGAACCAGATAAAAAAGGACACTTCGGAATCTATGGGGGTAAATATGTACCAGAAACTTTAATGGAGCCTTTGCGGGAATTAGAAGAAGCTTATCTGGCTTCTCTCCATGACCGCGATTTCCAAAGAATTCTAAAAAAGCTCTTGAGCGATTATGCTGGGCGACCTACTCCTCTTTACTTTGCCGAGAGGTTGACTAATCATTTAAAAGGTTGCCGCATTTATTTAAAACGGGAAGACTTGCTCCATACGGGTGCCCATAAAATAAACAATACCTTGGGACAGGCGCTCCTGGCCCGCCAAATGGGGAAGAAAAGAATTATTGCCGAAACTGGAGCTGGTCAACACGGCGTAGCTACCGCCACGGCTGCTGCCCTCTTGGGCCTCGCCTGCACAGTTTATATGGGGGAAGAAGACGTACAGCGCCAATCCCTTAATGTATTCAGAATGCGTCTCTTGGGAGCTGAGGTTATCCCGGTCTCCTCGGGATCCAAAACTCTCAAAGATGCTATTAATGAGGCCCTGCGCGACTGGGTAACTAATGTTCATGATTCCTATTATTTAATCGGCTCTGTTGTCGGTCCTCATCCTTACCCTATGATCGTTAGAGATTTTCAAGCGGTGATTGGCCGCGAAGTGAAGAAACAGATCTGGAAACGTGAGGGAAGACTTCCGGACATTTTAGTGGCCTGTGTCGGAGGCGGAAGCAATGCCCTGGGTCTCTTCTACCCTTTTTTAAAAGATAGGGTCAAATTAGTCGGAGTTGAGGCCGCCGGCTTAGGTATAGAAAGTGGTCACCATGCTGCTTCTCTAAGTGCTGGGACAATAGGCATGCTCCATGGAAGTATGAGCTATATTTTGCAAGATCAATATGGCAACATTAAAGAAACCCACTCTATTTCTGCCGGGTTAGACTACCCCGGCGTAGGGCCGGAGCATGCTTTTTTAAAAGAAAGAGGTCGAGCTGAGTATGTTCCGGCTACTGATGAAGAAGCTTTCGAAGCTTTTTTCCTGTTAAGTAAAACCGAAGGGATTCTCCCCGCCTTGGAGAGTGCCCACGCCTTGGCCTATGCCCAAAAAATAGCAGGCCAACTGCCTAAAGAGCAGATCATGGTGGTGAATTTATCAGGTCGGGGAGATAAAGATGTGCAACCTGTAGCTAAAAGATTAGGAGTTACTTTATGAGCAAAATTGATAAAGTGTTCCGTACATTAGCCAAGAAAAGGCAAACTGCTTTAATTCCTTTTTTAGTAGGTGGGGATCCTGACTTAGAGACTTCGGCGGCCTTGGTTTGGAAAATGGCCGAATGGGGAGCGGATTTAATCGAAATTGGTGTTCCTTATTCTGATCCAATTGCTGATGGGCCAACCATTCAAAGAGCAGCTCAAAAGGCTTTAAGCCAGGGAGTAAACTTAGCCAAAATCTTAAAGTGGGCGGAGGAGTTACAAGGAGTACCAATTCCCTTAGTGTTAATGTCTTATTTTAACCCCATTTTCTGCTATGGCTTGAGAAAATTTGCTCATGACTGTCGACGATTAGGAATTTCTGGAGTAATTATTCCTGACCTTCCTCCTGAAGAAGCAAGAGCCTGGGTCAGAGAAGCAAGAGCAGCTAAGGTGGATACAATCTTTTTAACTTCCCCTACCAGCCCAGAGGAGCGGATTAAAAAAATAGTCAGATTGAGTCGCGGATTCATTTATCATGTTTCTTTAACTGGCACCACTGGGGCCAGGGAACAATTAGCCCCCAATATTTGGCCAGTTATCGAAAAAATAAGAAAGGAAAGCCAAAAACCAGTGGCCGTGGGCTTTGGCATTTCTACACCCGCACATGCTAAAGAAATAAAGGCCATAGCCGATGGAGTTATTATGGGAAGCGCCTTAATAAAGATCATCGAAGAAGCAAAGAATAAAGCGGAATTATTTGGGCGGATGGAAAATTTCTTGCAGCCCTTCATCAGTATCCTCCACTCTCCTCTTTAAATAAAAAAGACCTAAGTGGAGCGGTCTTTTATTAGAAGCACATGAACTTTAGCATTTTTGCCATCCTGAGCGAAGCGGAGCATCTCTTATTGGGTAAATTGAAAATCTGAGCTTCTTCCTAACCTATCGGCTCCTCAGAATGATCTGAAAGAAGAATAGCTCAATTTAGAAAAGATATAATTCCCTTTCCAATTTTAATCTTTCCTGACCTCTCTTTAGAAAGGGAGCGCGTAAGAATTCTCTTTCTTTGAGAGAATTCTTAAAGCAGATTAATCCGCTTTCCTAAAGAGGAGATGGGGGGATTATTGGAGATTAAAAGTGATGGGCGATCAGGATATAATTTTCTTGATTTCAAATTTCCTTAGTGCTATATTGCATCCATCCATTATAAGATTCTCCCTAAGAGCACTAATGAAAAAATTAAAGGCAGCGCAAAAAACATTTTAATCTTCATTAAAAAGGGGTTAATAAGGATGTTTGGAAGGAGCGTGGGAAAAGGGGCTGGGGGCCAAGGGAGGTGATCATATGCCGGTATATGTAATGCTCACCAATTTAACGGATGAAGGTCGCAAGACTGTCAAGGAAAAACCCGAAAGAATTAAAGAAGTAAATAAAGAAGTTGAAAATATGGGGGTCAAAATCTTGGCTCAATATGCTCTCCTTGGCGGTTTTGATTTCGTCAACATCTTAGAAGCGCCGGACAATAAAACTATCGCTCGTGTAGCCGTTGAGCTGGGCTCTCGGGGTACGCTGCAGACGACAACACTGGCCGCCCTTGCCATTGATGAGTTTATCCAGATGCTAAAGAAATAAATAAAAACAATTGTTGCCCCTTTCCTTCTTATCCCCACCTTCCAAACTACTTTATCAAAGTTTTTTAAAATAGGCGATCGTTAGTTTCTTGCCTTATGGCCTATCGTTTTATTATTAATGAGAGCATTAAATAAATGACATCTGCTGTTCTTAACTCCTCACCTCGGTACGAGTCGATTCCGACCTAACCCTCTCCCCACGCCTGGGGAGAGGGGAGGGTGAGGGGAATAAGTGTAAATATTTAATCGCTCCGAATAATAATGATTATTGCCAACAAAGAATTACCAAGCCCATTGGCGCAAGTCGATAATTTTCGGATGTAAACTGCTCGAAGGAGGATAAAATGACCCGAGATGAGTTTTTATCCTTGGAAAGTAGAAGAATAGAAAAAAGGGTGACCATTACCACAATTAGTGCTAATTTGATGAAGTGGTTAGGGGGATTATCCCTTATGCCCCAAGAAATAATAGAGGCAGCCTCTTCTTCTTTAGCTAAGGCAAAGGAAGATGGTCAAATTCGGGATTTTCTTGTTTATGCCTTCGGCCAAGATATACATTTACAAGTAAACACTCTGGGGAAAGGTTTACATCAAACTTCTATCCATAAATTAGCCTGGGCAGCATTGGAAGCGGGTATGGCCAAGGCTAATGACCTGGGGCTTTACCGGCCTGCCCAGGATGAAGATTTTTTCTCTTTATCTCCTGAAGGACGCTTAGCAGCGTTAAATTTGCGGGTTGCAGAATTTCCTTTTACAGAGCGCGGATCAGAACCAATTTATATTGCTAAACTAATCAACGGAGCGGCAGGAGCATTTAACCGAGCCCTATTTAACCTTTTTTTCCACCCAGATAAAGGCTCGCATCAACGCTTAGACGGAACAAGGTTTATCGCCGTTGTAGAAAACGTTCCTGATTTAATGGCTGGACGGAAAGAAAGACGAGTCTTCTCTTTTGGTGACCGGCCCATAGAAGAAAAACTTTTTTTGATTTATCCTTTCAGCCGGGAACCCTTAGAATTCCATAGAGAACAAGTAGGTGATTGGGCGGAGCTTCTCTCCCTGATTGCCAACCCGGCTGAATGGGTCGTGAGCGCTATTTATGCCGTAAACGGCCGTTTCGTGATCCATGGCGATGAATTACAGCCTACTCGTCATGAACCAGTGGCCGTCGTCTCCATAGAATCAACTCATCCAGGTTCATCATTGGCTGACCCGGTTCTTATCTTGCGTTTACAAAGCGGCCTTCCGGCAGTAGGGGAAGCCAACTTCAACTTAGGCGCGGACTTTCATTTTACCATTGGCGGACCTCAAGGGGGATACCATGTAGGTATTATGCCAGTCACCATGGAGGAAGCGCGCATATCTACCGTGGAAAAAGGATTGGCGCGCTTAGTGGCTTATACTTATCAATCTTATGACGATGGGCGTATCCCCCCTGCTCACGATATCATCGATATCTATGCTCAAGATAGGGTGCAGACTACCTGCCTCCAAAAAGAGGCCCGAGAATTCATCAGGCCCATGCTCCAGCATGGCGAGTTCCAACCCTATGTTACGGCTGAAGAGGCCGAAAGAAGAGCCCGCCAAAGAGCGGAAAAATTAAAACCTTTCTTTCAACCCATTCCGGCCGTGGAATCAGGGGAGATCGATCCCCTCATTGCTAAAGCCAATGAAGGCTCCGAAGGAGAAACCATTTCCGACATTAAAGCCGATGCCGGCGGGAAAGTCGGCCATACTACGCCCCCAACTCTTTTTGTCGGAGTTGCCCAAGCCAGTCTGGAACAGGCTCGAGAAGGAGGTCTAATTCGGGACTATAAAGTTTTTCCAGTGGGCGATGATATTCATCTGCTCATGGTTCATCGTCATGGAGTGGATGCTAATGAAATTCATTTATTAGCCTTCCGCGCATTTTGGCGCATGATTTGGGTTACCGAAATAATTGGTTATAAGCCTTATGGACTGGCCCAAGACTTGAAAATAGGTCCGGCTACCAAAGGGAAACACGTGGATGATTTAGCTGAACCGAACGATCGCTTTTTAGAGCTCTTAGCCA
Organism: Thermodesulfobacteriota bacterium; assembly: GCA_049699975.1. GTDB lineage: Bacteria > Desulfobacterota > SM23-61 > SM23-61 > SM23-61 > CAZAGD01. The sequence goes on along the minus strand of JBNAWB010000040.1, from coordinate 3,821 downwards.
AATTTCTTCCAACACCGGAAAAATCTTATTTAGAAAAAATGCACGCCGCCCAGGCCAAATGGAAACGCGGCCGGGGGGAAGTAGAAGTGATTAAGCCATTTGCCGGCAATGTAACTGGTCAGGGTCCGGGGTTTGCGGAGTTGCCTGTTAAAGGCATTTGGAAAGTTGGGCTTCTGGCTGCGGATAAAGCCGGCCCAGCCGCTTTCAACCTGCCCATATTTAAAGCTATAGAAGCTGCTTTAAGCCAAGAACAATTCCGCGCTCGCTACGGCGCTAGTCTGGCTTTAGAAATTTACGATGTGCATAATCATCAACGCATCTTCCTTGACGCTTGCGCTCACCGCCAGGATATTGCTCTTCTTCTAGGAGCCACCAACCTCTTTAATGTAAAGCGGGTTTGGTCCCTTTCCCAAGTCGTTGACCGCCGCGAAGAGGTAGCTAATTTTCTTCAACGCATTCTTTTAGCCGCCTCTACGGAAAAGTTAGCCTTAATAACTGGCGGTGAATATGTAGGTAAAGATGACCCTGTGCTCTTGGGCATAGAGGAATTGATCGATCCTATCTTCGAATTTATGAAAAGCAGCTTTTACATGACCCAAGGTGATGAACGAGGTTCCCATTATATGATGCTTATTCCCAAACCCTTGGGGGAGGCCGTAGCCACAGTGCGCAGTCGTGGTTTACAAGTAGGGTTGTTTATAAATCTTACTCCTCTGGGTATTGCGGAATTACATGATGTATACGCAGGTCCCAGCTTTTGGGAAGCTCGGCAACGCATCGAACAAATAAACGCCCGTATCTGGCGAGCTCAAGGATCAGAATTTACCCCGGTGGGAGTGGGGGCGCGGGATGTGGAGCCAGCTTATCCATTAATGAAAGTTCTCAACCGGCTTACGCGCCCGGAATCACCTTATGCCCAAAAGATTGAGAGTGTTATTTATGAGCTTTATCAAAGCATTATAAAACCGACTTAGTGTTCCTTAAATTTTCTTAGGAGGCCATCTTGAAAAATTTTAAATGTTGGCCGCCGCATAATGCCCGATCTCTAAATTATCCCGAGATTCCTGTTTATCAGTTTCTCATCTCCTCCGCCACGAAGTGGCCCTTTCGCTTGGCTATTATTTTTTCCCTAAAGAGAGATTAGAGGAGATTATTCACCCTTCTTTTTCAAAGGAGGCACAGGAGGTTTTGTTCTTTATCTTTGCCTCTATATAATATTCCTTGCTAAAATGTATTTAACGAAATGGGAAAGAGTGCTAGCCCATTAAACTTTTTTCGCCAAGGAAATTTTCATGCCCTTATTCACCGTAAGCCTAATAGCCGTGGGCTTGGCCATGGACTGTTTAGCTGTCGCTATTACCAGCGGACTGGCTATCAAAAAATTAAGAATTCACCATGCTGCCCAAATCGCTTTTTTCTTCGGATTTTTCCAAGCTCTAATGCCTATTCTCGGTTGGCTGGCCGGCAGCGGGTTAAGAGGATTATTATCTACTTGGGACCACTGGATAGCATTCCTCCTTCTCTTGGCCATCGGGGCCAAAATGATTTATGAATCTCAAAAATTACCCGCTGCTAAGAAAGATTTTAACCCGCTTAATTTCTATGTTCTGCTCCTTCTTTCTTTAGCCACGAGTATAGATGCCTTAGCTATTGGAGTAAGTTTTGCCTTTTTGCATATCCAGCTCCTCGTGCCCATAATTTTAATTGGGCTAATTACTTTTTTCATTTCTTTGGGGGGAGTTTTTCTTGGTCATCACACTGGGCATTTCTTTGAAAACAAAATGGAGCTGGCCGGAGGGATGATTCTGATAATTATCGGTATTAAAGTTTTACTTGAGCATATTTTATGATCTTATTGAAATTTAAAGAAAAATTTTTCACGAGTAAAAGGAAGATAATGTTCCGCAATAAAGTTGAGAGGCTTCTTCGCTTTAGGAAAATTATCATGTAAGGCCGTAAAGATCTCTGCTAACTCTAACTCCTTCGCCGAAGGATGCTGGGCAGCCAATAAATAAAATTTTTTCCCCTCTTTTTCATATTCCTCAGGGCTAATTCTTAATTTACCTCGCAAATGTGGCCTAAGTTGGCCAGAAAAAGGATAGCGATATTCGCGCTCCACGTAGTCGGGGAAAATTCCTAAGATAAAAAGACATATATCCGCAATCCTCTTGTAAAAGCCCAGGCGGTATTCTTCGTCCACCAGTTCACAAATTTTTCTTAAGCTAAGAATATCAAGATCATTAAACCGAACTTTCTTCCAAATCCCCTTGCCGATCATTATGGGGATCGTAAAACTTTCAACCTTGGTGAAGGAAGAAAGCATATCCGCCAGATAGAGTAATAAGGCCTCCTGCGTTAAAAAATCAACTATCTCCTTTGTGTCAAAAATGGGTATCTTCATGGTGCTTGACTTTTCTATGGTATACCCCGCCATCTCTAAATCCATACTCGTCCGGCGCAGGAGAATTTCAAAGAAGAGCGTGGGCGAGATTTTCAAGAAAATTTCTTCATCATCCATAATCCGCCGGAAAACTTTTTCATCGCTTATATAGGATTTGCGGAAATCTTCATCTTCCTGAATAATTTTTTTAATCTCCCCCTTATTGGAGATTTCTGGCGAAACTGTCTCCACCAGAAAATCCAAGTCCCTATCTGTTAATTGGCTGATTTTATACTTAACTCCACCCATTTAACCCCCCCTAAATATTATATTTAATGGGTAAAATTTTTGCAGTCAATACCCTATTTCGGCGCCATCGCCGTCCCATAAACATATTCCACCTACGAGGTGGAATTTTTCCACTTCGTAGGTGGAAAAATAGGGGGATTTATTTGGAGATGTAGGGCAAGGGCCAGATGCGGAAATAATCGCGGAAACGTCTCCAGACTCCAACTAATCCTTCGGGTTTGAAGATAATGAATAAAATGATGAGCAGTCCAAAAACAAAATCTTTTCCTGGTCCTAAATAAATGGTGAGATTTGGATCATAGCGTTTAGCCAAGAAGGATACACCCACATTAAGAAATTCTGGAACTAAAGTGATGAATAGGACACCAAATATGGTGCCCAATAAACTTCCCAATCCGCCAATTAGAACCATAGCTAAAAATTCGATGGATTTTAAAAAAGTATAATCTTCGGGGATAGCGCTGCGCTGCAAAGCGGCGAAGAGGGCGCCGGCTACGCCGGCATAAAAAGAGCTTATAGCAAACGCCAAAAGCTTGTAGCGGAAGACAGCTATGCCAATAATCTCAGCCGAAACATCATTATCGCGAATGGCTATGAAAGCTCTGCCAATTTTAGACCTCTGCAAATTTTTCAGCCCCCACATTAGAAAGGCGGCGATGAGAAATAAAAAATAAAAGTAGGCATAATGCTTATTAATCGAAAAAAAGAATAAATTTGGAGGGGGTAGTTCAATTCCGCGAATCCCCCGGGTAACACTTTCCCAGTGGATAATTGTATACTCGACAATAAATTGAAAAGCCAAAGTAGCCACCATTAAATAAAATCCTTTAATCCGCAAAGAAGGAATACCCACCAATATTCCCAAAAGAGCGGCCACCAGCCCGGCGCATAAGGCGCTCAACGGCAAAGGCCAATTCCAATGCGTAATTAACAGCGCTGATGTATAGCCCCCGACTCCCAAAAAGGCCGCCTGTCCTAAGGAAAGCAATCCCGTAAAGCCGATCAGCAGGTTCAAACCTAAAGCACCAATTAGGTTTATTAAGACCAGATTCAGGATGTAAAAATTATATTCATTGCCAGTCTTGTCCAAATTAAGTTTTGAAGTTGAGCTCTGATTTGGTATAAAAAGTTA
>JBNAWB010000039.1:0-21110 GCA_049699975.1 Thermodesulfobacteriota bacterium | reverse complement strand
GGAAATGGCGCGAGATAACCGAACCTTAGGTAGATTCCATTTGGTAGGTATTCCGCCAGCGCCGCGGGGAGTGCCTCAGATTGAAGTAACCTTCGACATAGATGCCAATGGTATTTTGCATGTTTCAGCTAAAGATTTAGCTACAGGCAAACAGCAAGCTATAACCATTACTGCGTCGAGCGGTTTGAGTAAGGAAGAGGTGGAGCGGATGGTTAAAGAAGCTGAAGCTCATGCCGAAGAAGATAGGCGGCGAAGACAAGAAGTGGAATTGCGTAACCAAGCTGACGCTTTAGTTTACACTACAGAGAAGACTTTGAATGAGCACCGGGATAAGATCCCTCTCAGTGAAGTTAATGCTATCGAGACGGCCATAAAAGAGACCAAGGACGCTATTGCCAGTGGTGATATGAACCGAATTCGGGAAAAGATGGATCTATTAACTAAAGCTTCGCATCATTTAGCAGAGATTATGTACCGCCAGGCTTCGAGTAAGCAAAAGGGAGAAGCAGCCTCAGGAGGAACAAAGGGCGGACGACCCGAAGAAGATGTAGTAGATGCGGAATTTGAAGAAAAGAAATAAATCAAGGGGGACTCTTGAAAAAGGTCCCCCAATTTTATTAATTTCCTTCTCAAAAGATGTTTCCCCACCCCGGTAGATGAATGAACTCATCCATTTATGCGCCAATCTGAAAATCTTTATCTTTAGAGTTGAAAAAAAAGTAAACCTTATGGTATAAGAAAAAATTGTTAGGATAATAAAAGCAGATTATGATTTTTCAAAGATGGCTTCGCGAAAAGATTATTATGATATATTAGGAGTACGACGGAATGCCACGGGCGAAGAGATCGAAAAGGCATTCCGGAAATTAATACGTACCTATCAATTTTTACCCCCAGCTCAAAGTAAAGCGGCGGCCCTATGCTTGAAAGAGATTACGGAAGCTTATGAAATTCTATCTGATAAAGAAAAAAGGAAAAAATATGACTGTGATGGACATGTTTTAGGGTATGAAGATTATCTGGGGGATGAAAAAGATGAGGAAGAGCCTCCTTTAGCTGATTTTGAAGATGTGTTTGCGGGGTCTTTATTTATCATAGAGCAAAAAAAGGATGCTCGACCCCGCCGGGGAAAAGATATATACCTGCCCCTTGAGCTTACTTTTCAAGAGTCTATTTGGGGGGGAGAGCGGGAAATTAAATGGCAGCGGGAAATTAATTGTTCCTCCTGCGAAGCTAGAGGTTGGCAAGACGAAAAGCCCACAAAAATTTGCCCATCTTGCGGCGGGGCTGGGCAAATCCAAATCGGCCTTTGGCCCGAAGTTCTTTTTCAGACATGTCCAGTTTGTTTGGGAAAGGGGAAAATTTTTCGACAAATTTGTCCCTCTTGCTCGGGTAAGGGCAGGGTAAAGGAGGAAGCCTTTGCTCCTTTGCAGATTCCGCCAGGAATTAATGAAGGATGCCGAATTTATTTAATGGGCAGGGGTGATGAAGGCAAGAATGGGGGAGAAAATGGAGACTTAATTATCAAAATTAAGATTAGTAAGTCTCCTTTGTTCCAAAAGCTTGGGTATGATTTATATTTGACTATTCCATTACCGATTGGCGATGACCTGTTGGGTGGCGAGATCGAAGTACCTACTTTAGCAGGCCACAAAAAAGTGCCTGTTCCCCGGGCTCTGCCTGAGGAAGGTCAAATTCGTCTGCGCGAGGAAGGACCTCCCATATTCTTAGGTGAAGGTCGCGGAGATCTGATAATTCGGACGAGGACTATTACACTTCAGAAATCTGGGTAATTTAAGTTCAGGGTGGGCCCGGCCAATAAGCATGGCCATAAAAAAATTAGCTTTTAAATTAAAGAATTATAAGAAAGAGGCTAAAGTTATATATGATAGATTTAAGCAATTATAAAGAATATCTTTCCGATAAGGCCCATCAGGTTTTGACTTCCGCCATTGAGGAATCCCAAAGAAGGCAGCACTATTATTTAGGAGTGGAACATATCTTTTTAGCCCTCATGGAAGTAGAAGCTAATCTTTTTATGGATATTGCTGATAAATTGAACGTTAATACCCAGAAGATTATTAGCTCTTTGCAAGAATATTTAAATACTCCCCGCCAACCAGCAAGCGGAGGAATGAAAGTTCCCCCTTCGACCAAAACCATCTTTAAATTGGCTTGGGATTCGGCAATAAATTCGGGGCGGAAGGTTATTGAAACTACGGATCTTTTGAAAGCCATTTTTCAGGAAGGTCATAATATTCCGGTGCGTATTTTGCGGGGAATGGGAGTTGATCCAGCGGTTGTGGCCAGAATGATCTCCTTGCAAAGCAAGATATTGGAAGAAAAAAGCGAAGAAATTAAGAGGAAGTATGAACTCCCGCCTTACCTCAATAATTTTGGCGTAAACTTAAATAAGCTGGCCCGGTTAGGAAAGCTTCCGCCGATTATTGGTCGGGAAGCGGAGATTCAACAGATTATGGAGATTCTCTGCCACCGAGACCGGCCTAATTCGGTGATGATTTTGGGCGACCCCGGCGTAGGGAAAACGGCCGTAGTAGAAGGTTTAGCAACTAAGTTAGAAATGGAGCCGGAGAGCGTCCCCAAACGGCTAAGGAATTATCAAATTGTCAATTTGCAGATGAATACCTTAGTAGCTGGAACCATGTTCCGGGGAATGTTTGAAGACCGTATAGAAAATGTTATTAAGGAAGTCAAACGCCGGCAAAATCTTATCTTATTTGTCGATGAAGCCCATACTCTAATTGGCGCTGGTTCTGCCTTAGGGGTGCCTACGGATGCGGCTACCATCTTCAAATCTTCCTTAGCCCGTGGAGAAGTGCAGATGATCGGGGCCACGACCGCCAGTGAATATAAGATTCATATTGCGGAAGATGAAGCCTTAGCCAGAAGATTTCGAGTAATCCATATTCAGGAGCCGAGTAAAGAAGAAGCGCGCCGCATTCTCCGGGGTATTCGGCCACGGTTAGAAAGAAATTATTCCGTAAAAATTAGTGACGAAGCCATTGAAATGGCCTTAGAAATGGCGCCCCGTTATCAACATAATCTGCGCCTTCCGGATAAGGCGATTAACTGGCTGGACACGGCTTCGGTGAAAGTAGAGATTGAAAATAGTGGCCGCCCAGTTTTAGCCGAGGATATCATTCAAGTCATTTCTCAAGAAACGCGGATTCCCCGAGAAATGGTCTTCCGGGATACCACGGATCGCTTTAAGAATATGGAAGAAATCTTGGCCAAGAGAGTAGTAGGTCAAAAAGAAGCTATTGCGGCCTTAGCCCGCAATTTGCGCCTTAACAAAGGACCATTGAAGGAAAATTATGAGCGCCCCGATGGCGTGCTGCTCTTCTTAGGACCAACGGGTGTGGGCAAAACCGAAATGGCCAAAGCCTTAGCGGAATTCCTTTTCGGAGATGAAAAGAAAATGGTGCGCATAGATATGTCTGAATACCAGGATGGGGCTATTTCGGTGGATAAACTTATTGGCATGCCCAGAGGGATTGTCGGCTCGGAAAGAGGTGGAGTTTTAACCAATCAAGTAAAGGATAACCCCTATACAGTCGTGCTTTTAGATGAAGTGGAAAAAGCTCATCCCCATGTGCTCAACCTTTTCTTACAGGTCTTTGATGAAGGATTTTTGACCGATGGCCGAGGCAAAAAAGTATATTTCAGTGATACGATAATCATCATGACTTCCAACCTTGGTTCGGATGAATTTAAGAAATTTATGAAGCCTATGGGCTTTCTCCACGAAGGACAACAAGTGGCGGAGATAAAAAGAACCATTATAAAAGAAGTGGAAAATCATTTCTCACCAGAATTTTTAAACCGCATAGATGATATCATTGTCTTTGCGCCTTTGACGCGGGAAGAAGTTAAAGAAATTGCTCGCCGTTATTTAGCCCGGATTCAAGAAAGTTTAATCAATTTTGGGAAAGATTTTCAATATACGGAAGCGGCCTTAGACCTTATCGTCGAAATAGGCTTTAGCTTGAAATATGGAGCGCGGTTTTTAAAGAGGAGGATTGATGAAAAAATAAAGATCCCCCTCACGCTCCATTGGAAAGAAGGATCAAAATTTTTGGCTGATGAGCGAGATAAAGAGATAGTTATTACTTGGCATTGAAATAATTTAACGAGAAGTAGGCATTAAACAAATAAGGGAAAAATTTATTTTTGCGGAATATGAAGATTTTTTCGTGGGAACAAAAAAGATTCCTGCAGAAAGGGCTGAATAAATGGAGAAGATAAGGATTGCAATTGTGGGTGTGGGCAATTGTGCCAGCTCTTTAGTTCAGGGAATTGAGTATTATCGGCAACATGAAGGAGCCGAAAAATTAGGTTTAATGCATTATGATTTAGGTGGTTACCAACCAGGGGATATCGAAGTGGTGGCCGCCTTCGACGTGGACAAGCGCAAAGTAGGCAAGCCGTTGAGTGAAGCTATTTTTGCCTTGCCCAATTGCACGCAGGTATTTAGCCCTAAAATTTCCAACTCCAGGACGATCGTGCAGATGGGGCATATTCTCGATGGAATCTCTCCTCATATGCTAAATTACCCTGCCGAGCGGACATTTGTTCCGGCCGATGAAAAACCTTGTGACGTGGAGAAGGTTTTACGGGAAAGTGGCGCAGAGATCCTTTTGAATTACTTACCAGTAGGGTCAGAAGAGGCCACGAAATTTTATGCTACTTGCTGTTTAAATACAGGCGTGAGTCTAATTAATTGTATTCCCGTCTTTATCGCTTCTGATCCGGAATGGGGGCGTCGTTTCGCTGAGCGTCAAATTCCCATCATTGGTGATGACGTCAAAGCCCAACTGGGAGCTACTATTCTCCATCGCGCTTTAACCCAGCTATTCATAGATCGTGGGGTTAAGATTGATCGAACTTATCAATTGAACACTGGTGGAAACACTGATTTCTTAAACATGCTTAACCAAAACCGTCTCCGCTCTAAAAAAATTTCCAAGACGGAAGCTGTGCAGTCTCTTTTTGATGTTCCTTTAGATCCGCAGAATATTCATATTGGGCCCAGTGATTATGTTCCCTGGCAAAAAGATAATAAAGTCTGCTTTTTAAGAATTGAAGGACGGGGCTTTGGCGGCGTACCCTTAAATTTGGAATTGCGCTTGTCTGTAGAAGATTCCCCTAATAGTGCTGGGATAACGATTGATGCCATTAGGTGTTGCAAATTAGCCAGGGAAAGAAAAATCGGAGGTCCTTTAAATGCTGTTTCGGCATACGCTATGAAACACCCCCCTGTACAAGTCCCTGATTCCTTGGGTCGCCAGATGATGGAAGAATTCATCCAAGGCCTGCGGGAGAGATAGGGCATATTTATCTATGCTCAAGGCCAAGATTGGGGATCGGCTTGATCCCTATCTTTATAATATTTCCCACTTAATCCAAAGAATGGGGCTAAAGCCCAATGCTTTAACTTTAATTGGGCTAAGTTTGAATGGTTTAGCGGCGTGGACGCTGGCGGTGGGGGAGTGGCTCCAAGGGGCGTGCTTAATCCTCTTAGCTGGTTTTTTTGATATTATGGACGGAGCTGTGGCCCGGAACTGCGGGGAAACGAGTACTTTTGGCTCATTCTTGGACTCAGTACTCGATCGATACTCTGATCTTAGTTTATTGATTGGCTTATCAATTTTCTACGCGCAGCAGAAAGCAGTTCTTTATCAAGTTTTATTAGGTCTCAGTTTGATGGGCACGGCCTTGGTACCCTATGCCCGGGCCAGGGCGGAAATAGTAATGCCCCAGTGTAACGTGGGTATCTTAGAAAGACCTGAGCGTATTATTTTAATTTTTTTAGGAGCAGCCATTCCGCAGATAATGGAGATTATTATTTGGATTTTAGCCGTTTTAACTAATTTTACGGTAGCCCAGAGGATTAGCTATGCTTATAGATATATGAGCGGAAAAGAAAAAGAGGGCGAGCGTAATTTATCGAGATAATTAAGAAATTAAAAATTTGATATAATTATTTTTGAAGAAGCGGATATTTTAGAGGTTGGCTATGGAAGAGAAAGAAGAAAAAAAAGGATTTACAATAAGAGACCGAAGGGTTGCTGCGCAGCAGGAGCGTCCGGAAGAAAAAGTAGAGACCAGAGAAAAAAAAGGTGAGCGGGAAGACGCTACTCGTCCGCTGCCAGAAATCGATTTTTCTTCTTTTATTTTTTCTTTAAGCACCTCGGCGCTCCTCCATTTGGGAGAAGTTCCTGACCCGACTACCCAGAAGCGGGAAAAAAATCTTCCCTTGGCCAAACAGACTATTGATATTCTGGGAATGCTCAAAGAAAAAACTAAAGGAAACTTAACTCCGGACGAAGAAAAACTGCTGGAAAACATCCTCACTGATTTACGCTGGCGTTATGTTCGGGAAGTAAAAGATTAAATCTTAAGGAAAGCGCTGAATATTAAGGGTGGATTAAAAAAGCCTTAATTGGCGACAAAAAGCGGAGGGGAAAATGTATTACCCAAATGAAATAATGGGAAAGACACCCAAAAAGTTTGGGCTGGGTGTATTAATTATCATCGCCATAGTAGCTTTGCTGGGTGGAGTTCTAATTGCTGAACGTTTAGACCTCGCGCCTACTAAAAATATTAATCTGTTAAGTAAAAAAAATGATGCCCCTCCTTCTGCTTCTAATCCCGCCAGCTTGCCTCCTAATATATTTGTGGAGTTAGCCAAAAAAGTTAAACCTGGAGTGGTCAATATAAGTACTACCAAAGTAGTTAAAGGTGGGGGGAGAGTTTTCCGTCATTTTTCTCCCTTCTTTAGGGAAAGGGATCCCTTCCGGGATTTCTTTGGTGAGGAATTTTGGGAAAGATTTTTCGGGGACATGCCGCAAAGGGATTATGTTCAACGTTCTTTAGGTTCTGGGTTTATCATCGACCAAGAAGGGCATATTATTACTAATAACCATGTAATTGAAGGGGCCAGCGAGATTAGGGTGCGGCTCTCTAATGAAAAAGAGTACCCGGCCGAAGTAGTGGGGCGGGACCCGAAAACTGATATTGCTCTAATTAAAATAAAGGGGGCCCAAGATTTGCCAGTTGTCGAATTGGGTGATTCCGATAAATTGGAGATTGGTGAATGGGTGATGGCTATAGGGAACCCCTTTGGTCTGGCTCATACTGTTACGGTGGGTATTGTTAGTGCCAAAGGAAGAGTCATCGGCTCCGGACCATATGATGATTTTATTCAAACAGATGCTTCCATCAATCCCGGGAATAGCGGTGGGCCATTATTTAACATTCGGGGTGAAGTAGTAGGGATAAATACCGCAATTGTGGCCTCGGGCCAAGGAATTGGTTTTGCTATTCCTATTAACATGGCCAAAGAGATAATTCCCCAATTGAAGAAGAAAGGGAAGGTAACCAGGGGAGGGATTGGCGTTTATGTCCAAAAATTAACTCCCGAGTTGGCGCAATCCTTTGGCCTGGAGAAGAGCAAGGGAGCGTTAGTCGCCGAAGTTCTTCCGGGAAGCGCTGCGGAACAGGCAGGGATTCGCCGCGGAGATGTGATCGTTAAGTTTAATGGCAAAGACATTGATGAGATGAATGAATTGCCCAAAATTGTGGCCGCCACTCCCGTAGGCAAAGAAGTGGAGGTAGTAGTAATCCGGGAAGGAAAACCCCTGACCCTTAAAGTAAAAGTTGGGGAATTGAAGGAAGAAGCTCCCCCCATAGCCATAGAAAAAACCCAATTTGATTTAGGTATGTCCGTGCAAGAGATAACGCCAGATTTAGCACGTCAGCTTCGCTGGCGAGAACCGGGAGGAGTTATCGTTAGTGAAGTTGAACCTGGAGGGTTGGCCGATGAAGCTGGAATCCGCCGCGGAGACATCATTCGGGAAATAAATGGGCGGCCGATCTCCAAACTAAGTGACTACCAGGCTGTTTTGAGTAAAATAAAAAAAGGCGATATAATTCGGATCCTCGTGAAGCGCGGCGAGAGGAGCATATATTTGACGATGCGCGCTCCGCAAGATAGATGAAAATTTTGGCTCCGGCAAAAGTTAATCTTTGTTTGCGCATACTGCATAAAAGAAATGACGGTTATCATGAAATTTGTACTTTAATGCAAAGCATTGGCGTTTTTGATGAAATAGACATAGAGCTTACCGAGCAGGGTATTGAATTGATTCCTGAGGGTGCAGAAGTTCCTCCTGGTTTGGATAATTTAGCCGGGAAAGCTGCCCAGATCTTCCTTCAGGTCGCTGGTCTGAATAAAGGAGTACGTATCCGTCTGCGGAAGAAAATCCCCGTGGCGGCCGGCTTGGGCGGAGGGAGCAGCGATGCAGCCAGCGTACTTATGGGCTTAAATGAAATTTTAAAAGTGAGATGGAGCAAAGAATATTTACAAGCCTTGGGGATGAAGTTAGGTGCGGATGTTCCTTTTTTTATCGGCCAGAAATCTGCTCTGGCTAAGGGGATAGGAGAAAAGTTAATCCCTGTAATTTTGCCCAAGAATATATGGTATTTAGTGCTGGTGCCGCCCTGGCCCATTTCTACTTCCTGGGCCTATGCTGCTTATGATGATCTAGCAGAAAATAATCCGCCTAAAAGGGAAATAGCTACCGCATATTCCCGAATAGAAGATATTTTGCCTATTATGCATAATGACTTAGAAAAAGTAGCTTTTCAAAAGTATCCGGAATTGGCTATAATGAAAGAAAAGCTATCAATGGCTGGGGCCCGGGGAGCTTTAATGAGCGGGAGTGGACCGGCCATCTACGGTTTATGTTCATCGAGGAAGGAGACAGAAAAAATAGCCCAGAAGATAGAACCTCCTTCCGGTTGGCAAGTATTCATAGCCCAAGGGTTGGCCGACGAAAACGCTTAATTTTTTAAATTATAAAATTATTGAACAGATAGACTGGGGCGTCGTCAAGTGGTAAGACACGGGTCTTTGGAACCCGCATGCGGAGGTTCGAATCCTCCCGCCCCAGCCAATTTTTTTCAAGAGAAGGGAAATTTTAGTTATGAATACGCTACGGATCTTTTCGGGGAATTCTAATTTGCCTTTGGCTTTAGAGATCTGTGGTATTTTGGGTACTCCTTTGGGTAAAGCGCGAGTGCGTAATTTCAGTGATGGCGAAATTCAGGTAGATATAGATGAGAGTGTGCGCGGAATGGATGTTTTTGTTATTCAATCTACCTGTACGCCTGGGAATACTAACTTAATGGAACTTTTGATTATGATTGATGCTTTGAAAAGAGCATCAGCCAGCCGCATAACCGCTGTACTTCCTTATTATGGGTATGCGCGTCAGGATCGTAAGGTTTCTCCGCGAGCCCCCATTACGGCTAAATTAGTCGCCGATTTAATTACCACGGCCGGCGCTAATCGAGTATTAACTATGGACCTGCACGCGGGGCAAATTCAGGGTTTTTTTAATATTCCGGTAGACCATCTTTTTGCAGCGCCAGTGCTCTTAGATTATATTCGGTCTCGTTTTCAGGAAGATCTGGTGATCGTTTCCCCGGATGCGGGAGGAGTGGAAAGAGCGCGCGCCTTTGCCAAGAGACTAAAAGCAAAATTAGCTATTATTGACAAACGTCGAGAAGGGCCCAACGTGGCCAAATTTATGAACATTATAGGCGAAGTTGAAGGACTCCAGGCTATTATTCTTGATGATATCGTCGACACTGCCGGAACTTTGATCGAGTCTGCTGCGGCATTAGCTTCTAAGGGGGCGAAGAAAGTAGTGGCCTGCTGCACTCATCCAGTGCTTTCAGGACCAGCAGTAGAACGAATAGATGCCTCTATAATAGAGGAAGTTACCGTAACTAATACTATACCCCTTAAGCCGGAAGCGCTTAGCAATTCCAAATTTAAGGTCTTATCCGTAGCTAAGCTTCTGGCGGAAGCAATAAAGAGAATTCATTATAACGAATCTGTAAGTTCTTTGTTTGTTTAAAGGAGGAATGATGGAACTCAAAGAATTAGAGGTTTTTATACGTGGCGAAAAAGGAAAAGGGGCAGCGCATCGTTTGCGCCGGGAAGGAAAAGTCCCGGGCATCCTCTATGGTCCAGGAATAGAAAATTCTTATTTAAGTTTTCGCGCCCCAGATTTAAAGAAAATATTAACTACGGGAGCTCGGGAGAACACTTTGATTGAATTAAAGATAAGGCATCCCCAGAGCGACAAAGTTGAGAAAAAAGTAGCCATGCTAAAGGAAGTACAGCTGCATCCTGTCCAAAGGACATACCTTCATGCGGATTTTTATGCCGTGGCCATGGATCGGAAGATCGAAGTGGAAGTTCCTATCCGCTTAGTAGGTAAGGCGGAAGGGACAAAAGCAGGAGGAATTTTAGAACAACCGCGGCGCGAGGTCCGGATTCGCTGCCTGCCTTTAGAAATACCCGACTATATTGAAGTAGATATTAGTAATTTAAAAATCGGTGATTCTTTACATGTATTAGACATTCCGCCCTCACCCAAATATGAGATTGTAGCCGAGACGAATTTCACAGTGGCCAGCGTAGTTCCGCCCATTTCCGAAGCGAAATACGAAGAAATTGTCTCCGCTGAGGCAGCAAAAGAAGTCGTGCAGCCTGAAAGAATCGGGGAGAAGAAGGAAGAGCCGGAACAGGAAAAAGAATGAACTCTGGCTAAGGAGGCGGGGTGATACTCATTGTGGGCCTAGGCAACCCCGGGCGCCCTTTCCGGTGGACACGCCACAATATGGGCTTTTGTTTAGTGGAGGCCTTAGCGCAAAGATGGCATCTTTCTTTAAATAAAAGAGGAACGAGATGCATTTATGGTTCTGGAAAATTTGGCGAAGAAGAAGTCTGTTTGGCCAAGCCCATGACTTATATGAACCTTTCTGGGGAGGCTGTCCGCTGGTTAATTAATTTTTTTCACCTTGGTCTGGAAGACTTGCTAATTCTCCATGATGATCTTGATCTACCCATAGGAACAATTCGCCTGCGCTTGCGGGGTGGTCATGGAGGCCACCAAGGAGTAAAATCGATAATAGAAGCTTTGGGAAGTGATAAATTTAGCCGCTTAAAGATGGGAATTGGCAGGCCTTCCGATCCCCAAAAGGAAATTGTTGATTATTTATTAGCTCCTTTGACTGAGGAAGAGCGCCAAGTTTTGCAGGAAACTTTGGAAAAAGCGGTTGAGGGGGTGGAAACGTTCCTTGTTGCTGGCCCGGAGCAGGTAATGACCAAATTCCACAAAAAATTAAAAGAATAAGTTTGCCTATTGGGTAATTTGGAAAGATTATTTTTTGCTTTTTTTTATTTTATCCCAAAGCCTGTCTAATTCAGCTAAGGATAAATCAGCCCATTTAACCTTTTTCCTTTTTATTTCTAATTCCAAGCGGCGGAAACGCCGCGTAAAGCGGCGAATGGTTTGGCGCAAAGCCTCTTCGGCAGAGAAGCCTCGAAACCTGGCCCAATTAGTAAGGGTGAATAAAAGATCGCCGAATTCTTCTTTTACTCTTTTCGGAGAGTGAGCCTTTTCGGCCTTTTTCAACTCCTCTATTTCCTCGCCAACTTTTTTCCAAACTTCTTTTATATTCGGCCAGTCAAACCCTACTTGGGCCGCCTTTTCCGAAAGGCGCTGGGCCCGCTCCAAGGCAGGTAATGAAAGGGGGAGACCATTTAGAATGGAGGAAGAAGATTGTTTTTTTTCACCTTTTTTGACTTCTTGCCATAGTTTGGCTACTGCTGCGGCATCTGGGATGGGCATTTTTGCCGGCGGATAACCCTGAAGATGGAAAACATGGGGGTGACGGCGTAAAAGCTTATTGATCAGAGTGCCTACTACATCTCGAAAACTGAATTCTTTATTTTCTTCGGCAATACGCGAAATAAATATTATTTGCAAGAGCAAGTCACCTAATTCTTCTTTTAATTTTTCAGGATCATTTTCTTCAATAGCCTCCAATACTTCATAAGATTCTTCGAGGAGAAACTTTTTTAGGCTATCTTTAGTTTGCGCCCTATCCCAAGGACAACCCTGCGGTCCACGCAACTTAGCCATCAAGCGGAGAAGGTTGGAGACGAGAAGATCATCTTGCTCTGGATTATGGGCTGAAAGGGCCTTTATTTTTGGGGAGTTTTTCCTAGGCATAGTTTTTCCAGAATAAAAATAAAAAATGTTTTATAAAAGTAATCCGTCACTGATTCTTCTCCCGCCGATGCTTCTTCATTCATGCCCGCCTCTGGCCTGCCTCGGCCACTTACAAAAATAAAAATTCCTCTCATAATCCCACCCTTCAGTGAGGGATTACTTATAAAAGTACGCGTGAGACAAAAAGGCCAGCTTTATAATAGGATAGAGGAAGAAAATCCCATAGGCAAGGGAAATATTGCTGATCTATCCTTTTTTTGTTATAATTATTTATTGGAAACTATTGAAAAATAGATAAAACCAACAGCCAGGGAAACGAGGTTTTTTAATTGAGCTTAGGGGGAGGTAAAAGAAAAGGTTGAAATCGAGAGGAGAAGAGAATTCCACCCATCGCCTCCATTTTGAAGATACTACTGCCCTCCAAAATCTTTATGGCGAAAATGATGGCCACCTGAAACTCATTGAAAAGAGTATAGGGGTCAAGATCCATGCCCGGGGGAATATGTTGACAATTTCTGGAGATGAAGTTTGTGCCCCTTTGGCTGAGAAGGTGCTTTTGGAGCTATATGAAATTATTAGGCATGGTCATCCTATATATCCGGGCGATGTAGTTTCCGCCATCCGCATCCTTTCAGGGAACAACTCTATTAAACTCAAAGATATTTTTTTGGATACGATCTATATTTCCGCAAAGCGACGCTTAATAACTCCTAAAAGCTTAGCCCAAAAACTTTATATTGATGCGATGCGCAAATATGACATTGTTTTTAGCATCGGCCCGGCGGGGACTGGAAAGACTTATTTAGCTATGGCGATGGGCGTGGCTTCGCTTACCAAAAAAGAGGTCAATCGCATAATTCTCACCCGCCCTGCCGTGGAAGCAGGAGAAAGGTTAGGATTTCTGCCGGGAAACCTTTTGGAAAAAGTGAATCCTTACTTGCGTCCTCTTTACGATGCGCTTCATGATATGATGGATTTCGAGACAGCCTCGCGGCTCATAGAAAAAGGAGTAATCGAAGTTGCTCCGCTGGCTTTTATGCGCGGCCGCACTCTCAATAATTCTTTTGTGATTTTGGACGAGGCCCAGAATACTACTTCTGAACAGATGAAGATGTTTCTCACGCGCTTAGGATTTAGTTCTAAAGCAGTCATTACCGGAGATATTACCCAGATCGATCTCCCGCCTGGAAAAGTTTCCGGCCTTATCGAAGCCCGGGAAATTCTTTCAGGAATTGAAGGAATTTATTTCAGTTATTTTACGGAAGTAGATGTAGTTCGCCACCCCTTAGTCCAAGATATCATCCGCGCCTATGAGAAACAGGGACAGCGAAAAAACTCTTTGCCCAAAGAATAACTAACAATCATTTTCAGAAAAGGTAGCTTCATTTTGAATAGCAATTCTTTTAAAAAAGAAGAGAAAGAAAGAAAAATAAAATGGCCGAAAATCTTCGCGCCCAGGGTTCATAAACCCATTCCCCTTCCTTTTAAAGATGAAAAAAGGGAAACGGTAAAAGCCTGGCGGAAGTGGTTAGGAATTCTTGCTCTTTTAGTGGCCGTGATGGTCTTTATTTTGCCTGGACGAAACTTGGGCCACGGGATATTGGTCGCCCTTCTTTTGTTTGTTCTTTTTATATTTTCGCGGGCCAACATTCGCAAGTTCCAGTTCCGTGATAAAGATTTACTTTTTTTAACGACTTTATTGGTGGGCATGCTGATCATTGCCAGGCTCAGCATTGAAGTTTTCCCTTTCCTAGGCCAAGCCCTACCCGAAATTCCCCCTGGAGCCTATGTTTATGGAATTGGCTTAGCCGCTGGCGGCATGTTAGTCCGCATCCTGCTCAATTCCGAGACGGCCTTGATCTTTGCGGCCTGGATCAGCATCTTTGGCGGCCTGCTCTTAGACAATAATTTATTTTTGGCGATTTATTTTTTTATAGGCAGTGTCTTGGGAGCTCATAGTGTTGAGTATTCTGAAAACAGGGGAATTTTATTAAAAGCAGGAGCGAAAGTGGGGATCGCTAATGCCGGAATGATCTTGGCGCAGAATTTTATCTCGAACCAATTTAATTTTTATGAATTGAGTTTCAGCCTGCTTTTTGGATTCTTAGGCGGTGTCGTAGCTGGGGGAGTGGCCCTTGGAATTTTACCTCTTTTAGAGTGGACTTTTGGATATACGACAAATATTAAGCTATTGGAGCTGGCTAATCTTAACCATCCTTTATTAAAGAGGATGATTCTGGAAGCACCCGGAACTTATCATCATAGCATTGTGGTTAGCACTATGGCCGAAGCAGCTGCCCGAGCAGTCAATGCTAATCCTTTATTGGCGCGGGTGAGTGCTTATTATCATGATATAGGGAAAATTTCCAAACCTCTTTATTTCGTGGAGAATCAAGGATATCACCAGAATAAACACGACAAATTGGAACCTAGTCTCAGCAGTCTAATTCTCATTTCCCATGTGAAAGAAGGCGTGGAGTTGGCCCGCGAATATAAACTGGGAGAAAAGATTCAGAACATTATTCAACAGCATCACGGCACCAGCCTAATTTCCTTCTTTTATCAGAAAGCTAAGGATATCGAAGACCCAGAAATGGAGCAAGTTAATGAAGAGGCTTACCGCTATCACGGTCCCAAACCCCAGACCAAAGAAGCGGGATTAGTATTATTGGCAGATGCCGTGGAGGCAGCCTCGCGCAGCCTGGCCCACCCCACGCCTGCTCGTTTGCAAGGTTTGGTGCAAAGGATTATTAACAATGTCTTTTTAGATGGCCAACTCGATGAATGTGAATTGACCCTAAAAGATTTGCATCAGATTGCTAAATGTTTCAACACAATTTTGACCAGTATCCATCACCATCGCGTGGAATACCCTTTAACGAACCTTAAGGAAGGCAATGGCAAGAAAAGGAACAATGGAGATATCTCTAAGCAATTGGCAAAGGCGGGTGGCCTTCGATTCTGGAAAAATAAGAAGAGCAGCGAAGAGAATCTTAAACGCCTTGGGGTGTGAGGCAAGTGAATTAAGTATTGTAATCGTGGATGACGAACAAATCTGCCGCTTGAATCGCCAATATTTCCACCGTTCTCGTCCTACCAATGTAATTTCTTTTCCGCAACAGAGCTTTGATGGTCATCCAGCACCGCTATTAGGGGATGTGGTTATCTCCGTAGAAACAGCCCAAAGACAAGCGCAAAAAAGGGGGGTGCAGTTAGAAGAAGAAATTATTATTCTTTTAATTCATGGCATACTCCATCTCCTCGGTTATGACCACGAGGGGTCTGGGCCAGAAAGGAAAAGGATGGAAAAAAAAGAGCAAGAGCTTTGGTCGCTTTTCCTTTCTTCTTCCTAAGTTTGATCACCCTTGATTTTCTTCTGCTCTATCCCCGCCAATGCCTACCTTACTCAATTTTTCTGGCCGCGGGACAGGTTTTGTTCGCTGTTTAATAAACCTACCCTTCAGTAAGAGGTTCTCGGCTCTCCAAAATTTTTCTTGACAACTCATCAAATGATGAGTATATTAGAAAATAAAGACTCGAAAGCGAGGCGGAGAGATGGAACTTACCCCCCGGCAAAGAGAAATTTTGAATTTTATTCAGCACTTTATAGTTGAGCAAGGCTATCCACCTACTATTCGGGAGATTGCCTGTCATTTCAGAATTGACTACCGGGCAGCCCTTGACCATCTGCGGGCGTTGGAGAAGAAAGGAAGTTTAGCCCGCTCTTCCAAGTCCAGAGGAATCCAGCTCTTTCGACCTTTAACCAGCATCCGCCATGTGCCCGTCGTCGGCAGAGTAACTGCTGGGCCACCATTGGAGGCTGTAGAAAATATGGAAGGAACCATACCTATTCCTGAAGAGTGGGCTAAGGGTTCAGGGCTCTTCATTGTCCGCGTAGAACGAGAAGGGATGAGCATGGTACCCACTATTCTTCCCCATGACTATCTGGTAATTAAACAAGGTAGCGGAGTTGAGGAAGGAGCCATAGGGCTGGTAATGCTCGACGGCGAAGTAACCGTAAAAAGAATCTTTCGGGAGGGAGATTCGTTCCTCTTGAAATCAGATAATCCAGCCATGCCGCCTATTCAAGTACGGAAAGGAGAAAAAAATTTACGGATTTTGGGCAAAGTGGTGGGCATAGCTTACCGGAAACTATAGATCTTCTCGCCCAATTTAGAGAGGTTAGATATGAAGGAAGGAGCGCGGGAATATTTTCCTCTTTTTCGTGGTCTGCCAAGTTTTCTAACCAGAAGGCCGATGAAGAAGACTTTGATTATAGGCGAAAGGCCGGAGAGATTCGCTGTCTACCTTTCAGCTCTGGCGGCTTTCTTTGGCGCCCAAGTTCTGATCGCTGATGGCGCTAATACTTTTGATCCTTATCTTGTTTCCCGTTTTGCACGTAGAGAGAACCTTTCGCCCCTGGTCTTGTTAAAAAAAATATCCATAGCTCGTGCTTTTACCTGTCATCAGTTTGCCACCCTTATCCAAGAGCGTCTGGAGCCACTACTTGGTCCAGAAACTTATTCATTAGTTGTCCTTCTGGGACCAGGCACCATGTTTTTTGATGAGGATGTTCCCGGAGAAGAAGCTGCTTTCCTTTTTCGCCAAACCCTGGCCAAAATAAACCAGATGGCTGGAGAAAAGGTCTTTTTTTTGCTGAGTCAGTCGCGGCGAGGAATTAACCAGCGCAGAATTTTTCTCCTCCGGGAACTTTATCGTACGGCTGATGTAGTTTTGAAGTTGAAGCCTGCTGCAGAAGATGGACAAATAATTTTCACCAAACCTCCCCTTACTCTACGGCGGCCCTGGGAGGTTTTTGAAGAATTTAAGAGATTGGCCGTCAGTGAGAAATCTCCCGAAGCATGTTCCTAAGGAGAAAACCATGGGACGAACTGTTTTGCCTTTTAGTCAAGTTTTAGAGCAAGAGTATGCGGAGTGGAAAAAATTTCGCCGCGCTCTGCGCCAAGAAGATCAAGAAGCTTTTGATCGTCTCTTTGATCGAGCCAAACTCCACGTCCAGGCGGCGGCCTACGCCTCTCCTCCTTGGCCCATGGAGGCCATTCTTTTAGCCATCTGTCTGGAGCATGAAAAAATCCTTACGCACCTCCAGACCGAGTTACAAAGAATGAGAGGAGAGCAGGCAGAAGAAGGGAAGAAGCGTGGAAGCTAATGGTTGGCTTTTAGACGTCTATCCGCTTCATGATCGGATGATCCTCTGGATACGCACCGCCGAGGGAAAACTTCTGCGCTTGGAAGATCCTTATTCTTTTCCCCTTTATGCCACCGGGCCGAGGGAAGTTTTGAAACTTCTGGGAGAAAAAGCTGTAGAGCAGGGGTTCGCCAAAGGTTACCGTTGGGAAGAAAGAAAAGATCTCGGAAGTGGCCGGAACGTCGAAGCCTTAGCTTTGCAGATAGCGGACTATGACCGTCTTCCTCGGTTTTTGCAAAAAATTATTTTTTTTGGAAAAAAAATTTCTTTTTTTAATTGCGATCTTCCCCTGAGCCAGTATTATCTTTATCTCCGCGAGATCTTCCCTTTAGGACGTTGTGGCGTAGAGTTCACTGGTCCAGAATTAACAGCCATTTATCCCCAAGAGTCTCCTTGGACCAAGGAATATGAAATTCCGGATTTGACCACCATGGAAATTTTTAGTGAAAGTGGCCCCTGGCGGCCTTTGGGTAAAGGAAATGCTCTGGCAGTACGCTGCGACGGGAGAACTTTAATTTTTGATGCCGGTTCAGCAGAAGATTTATTGCTTAATTTAAATCGTCTACTTCGCCTCTACGATCCGGACCTTATTCTCACCGATTATGGCGATGCTTTCCTTATCCCTTCTCTTTTGCGTCTTTCACGGAGAAGGCAGATGCAACTCTTCTTTGATCGTGAACCTACGCCGATTAACCGTTCTTTAGTTACGGAAGGACGTTCTTACTTTACTTACGGAAAGATAGTCTATCATGGACCAGACTATCCTTTCTTTGGCCGTCTCCACATTGATCGGGAGAATTCTTTCTTTTATGCGGCTACTGGCTGGGAGGGAGTTTGTGAAGTAGCCCGCTTATCCAAGATTCCTGTGCAGCGCTTAGCTCGGCGTTCTCCAGGCACGGCGATCAGCTCTATGCAACTGGACCGGGCTCTGCAGGAGAAGATATTAATTCCTTGGCGAAAAGGTGAACCGGAGAAATTTAAAACTGCTTGGGACCTCTTGGTGGCCGACAAAGGGGGGCTTACTTTTCAACCTGCCTTAGGCCTTTACGAAGAAGTGGCGGAAATAGACTTTTCTTCTATGTACCCTACGATTATGGTGCAACACAACATTTCTGCAGAAACTATCCTTTGTTCCTGTTGCCCACAACCTAAGGTGCCCGAGATAGGCTACAATATATGCGCCAAGCGGGAAGGGCTGGTGCCTAAAACTTTACGGCCCATCTTAGAGCGGCGCCGGTATTTTAGAAGCAGGAAAAAAGCCACTTCTGGATCTTGGTCAGAAATTTATTCTCGCCGGCAGACAGCTCTCAAATGGCTCTTGGTCGTCTGTTTTGGCTATTTAGGGTATCGTAATGCCCGATTTGGTCGCATCGAAGCTCATGAGGCAGTTACGGCCTATGGCAGAGAAAAATTACTCCAGGCCAAAGAAATTAGTGAAGCTCACGGTTTCCGAGTACTCCACGCCTTGACTGATGCGCTTTGGATTACTAAGCCTGGCTTGAGCCGGGAGGAAGTCCTGGAACTTTGTGCCCAGATAGGCCGAACGACAGAAGTTCCTATAGAACTGGAAGGAATATATAAATGGATTATTTTTCTGCCGGCGAAGCAGAAGGAAGATTTACCAGTGGCTAACCGCTACTTTGGCGTTATGGAGAATGGAGAGTTGAAAGCTCGAGGACTGGCCTTCCGTCGGCACGATACACCACCGTTGATTAAAGAAGCCCAACAGAAGATGTTAGATCTTCTACGCACCTGTGAGAGTAGGCAGGAATACGAGAATAAAAATGGGCAAATCCGGGAGATTATGGAGAATTATTTAATGCGCCTGCATACGGGCGACTTAAAAAATGAAGAGTTGCTTATAGCCAAGAGTGTCCGCCAGAAGCCAGAAGATTATAAAGTTGATAACCTTACGGCTTTGGCCCTACGTCAATTGGCCGCCGGAGGAATTAAGATTCATCCTGGAGAAAAAGTTTTTTATCTCATCAGAGAAGCCCGGGCCAAAAATAAAGAAGAACGCGTGCGAGTTTTTCCATTTCTAAAGGCTGAAGACCTCTACGATGAAGAGAAATATAAAGAGCTTCTCCAAGAGGCAACCAAGGAAGTTATGCCTAATAGGATTTGATCTTTACCGAAAAGATCAATATAATGACGAGCAGCGTTTTTCCTCTCTTTTTGGAGATGGCAGCGCAATTAACCAATTATTAGATTTGATGATAAGGTATGGGGTAGGCCAGAGGCAGGCATTCATGCGGAATCATGAGGCCGTGGCTCTTCCAGAGAAGAAGGCGGGACTATAAGCATAATTATTTCGCTGAATTTAAGAATCCGCTGTCGATAAAAACTTAAATTATTAATGAGAGCATTAATTATTTTACATTTTTCCGAAAAAAAAGATGTCATGGCGAGCCCGAAGGGCGCGGCCATCTCGTAATGACCCGGGGTTCACGATTTAAAATATAATTTGCTCTCATTAATAAGATGTATTCAATAATTTTCTAAGGCGATAAACCAAGTAGCATTAGCCCAAGGAGGAAGACATGAGAATATTTGTTCTCTTTTATTATGTGGTTGAAGATTATATTGCTAAAAGAGCTGCTTATCGGGAAGAGCATCTTAGATTGTCGGCCAAGGCTCATGAACGAGGAGAGCTCCTTTTGGGGGGAGCTTTAGATGATCCTCCGGATCGGGCTTTGTTAGTTTTTCGCGCGACCGATAAATCAATAATCGAGGATTTCATCAAGAAAGATCCTTATGTAATTAATGGACTCGTAAAGCATTGGGAAATCCGGCCTTGGAATGTAGTTGTTGGTAGAGAGATGTTAGGCGAGTGAGCATGCTATTAGTATTTTAAAAAATTTAAATGAGCACTTTATGGAGACATTAATTTTTTGGTTTAAGGAGATAAATGTTATCGGTCAGGCCTTTCTAGCTACTTGCTTTACTTGGTTTGTTACGGCCCTTGGCGCAGCCATGGTTTTTATCTTTCGAGAGATTAACCGTAAGCTATTCGATGCGTTGATGGGATTCGCCGCCGGGGTAATGATCGCAGCGAGTTTCTGGTCTCTTTTAGCTCCAGCTATTGAAATGGCCAGAAATACCAATTTGCCGGCTTGGCTTCCCGCTGTTGCGGGTTTCTTATTAGGCGGCTTATTCCTTTGGCTATGCGACCAAATATTGCCTCATTTGCATATAGGTTTTCCTATGGCCGAGGCCGAAGGGATTAAGACCAACTGGCAGCGGAGTATTTTATTGGTTTTGGCGATTACTCTGCATAACATCCCCGAAGGGTTGGCAGTAGGAGTTGCTTTTGGAGCAGTGGCGGCCAACCTGCCTTCTGCTTCCTTAGCTGGAGCTTTTGCTTTAGCCTTAGGCATAGGCCTGCAAAACTTTCCAGAAGGTTTGGCCGTATCAGCCCCTTTGCGCCGCGATGGTCTATCGCGTTTAAAGAGCTTTTGGTATGGCCAGTTATCCGGTGTAGTCGAGCCGATGGCCGGAGTTTTGGGTGCATGGGCAGTAATCAAAGCCAAGGCCATTTTGCCTTACGCTTTAGCCTTTGCTGCTGGGGCTATGATTTATGTCGTGGTGGAAGAACTTATTCCAGAGTCGCAATTGGAGAAGAATACCCATATTGCTACGGCCGGAACTTTACTTGGCTTTACGGTAATGATGCTTTTAGACGTGGCCTTTGGTTAAAAATATCTTTTTCGTCATGGCGAACGACCCCGCACTCGATGCGGGGAAGCGTGTCCGGATGTTTAATTTAAAGGCCTTACGAGATCGCCACG
>JBNAWB010000038.1:0-21580 GCA_049699975.1 Thermodesulfobacteriota bacterium | reverse complement strand
CTCGTTCCATGGAAGAAACCACTGCCTCATGATTCTGAATTCAGGCCTGCCTCTGACCTGCCTCTAACAATAGTTCTTCCACTTTTCAGTGACGGATTACGATTATGGAATAAATGGTATTTTATTTTGTCTATAATTATGATAAAGATTTAAAGAATTGGATAGTTTTGAACTAATCATCATTTCTTCTCCGCTCGCGAGAAGATAATTAAAAATATAAAAGAAAGGGCAAAAATGGAAAAAATTTATCTTTATGATTTGACTTGGGAAGAGGTAAAGAATTATTTAAAAAAGGATAGCGTAATTATTTTACCTTTTGGCTCCACCGAACAACATGGTTTTCACTTACCTTTGGGTAACGACGCCCTAGTCGCCATTCGCTTGGCGGAAGATGCCGCGCGGGCAACGAAAACTATCGTTGCCCCCCCATGTTGGTTTGGCTGGTCTCCCCATCACATGGCTTATCCGGGTACTATTTCTATAACCCCGGAAACTTTGACCCGTTTGCTTTATGAGGTGCTCCGCAGCTTAATTTACCATGGTTTCAAAAGATTAATCGTAATCAACGGCCATAGGAAGGCAAATCTGCCTCCTATGGAAATTGCGTGTTCACGAATTCGCAATGAAACTGGGGCTTTCGTCACGATTGCAGATCCCTTTTATTTAGCGGAAACTGTGGCCAGAGAAATAAAAGAATCTCCCCCAGGCGGAATCGGCCATGCCGAAGAATTAGAAACTTCTCATATGCTGCACATTTTCCCTCATTTAGTGAACATGAAAAAAGCGGTTAAAAATCTTCCTCCTAAGAAAAAATTTCATATGCCGGATCCTTATGTAGAAACAGACCGAACTTTCACTCCTTCTACTTTAGAAAGCTTCCGGCAGGTAACTCTTCCCAGTGGGGTAACTGGAGATCCAACCTTGGCTACGGCAGCTAAAGGAGAGCGGTTACATCGGGCTTTAGTTAATAATTTAATAGAATTAATTAAATTAGCGCGCAAAGAGAAGGTGCAATTAAAGCCTATCTCACCTTGTTTTTAAGGCTGATGAAGCGAGGCTCTTTTGCCTGCTTCCTGTTGATAGTGAATATTAAATATGTTAGCTGGTCAGCTTCTAAAGATATTTGACAAAAATTAAAACCTACGGTATTTTTTGAAGAAAATGGATTTTCCGTGAATTTCAGTAAATTTATATGGCCCAAGAGAATAGTTTCCTCTTAAAAATCCGTAATCTGCACACTTACTTTTTTACCGATGAGGGTGTAGCCAAGGCCGTAGATGGGGTTGATTTAGAATTAGAAGAGAAAGGGACACTGGGCTTAGTGGGGGAATCTGGGTGCGGCAAAAGCGTTACCGCCCTATCGATCATGCGGCTTATCCCCGATCCCCCTGGGAAAATAGTGCAAGGAGAGGTGATCTTCGGCGGGGTTAATCTCCTTTCCCTTACCGAAGGGGAAATGCGCAAAGTACGCGGTCGTTCGATCTCCATGATCTTCCAAGAGCCTATGACTTCCCTCAACCCCGTATTCCAGATCGGAGACCAGATTTCGGAAGTCCTCCGCCTCCATGAAGGTTTGTCCAAAAAAGAGGCTTGGAACCGCTCTATAGAAATGTTGCGCCTGGTTGGCATTCCCTCTCCTGAACGACGCGTAGCTGAGTATCCGCATCAGTTAAGCGGCGGCATGCGCCAGCGGGCCATGATTGCTATGGCTTTAGCTTGCCGGCCGAAATTAATGATCGCTGATGAGCCGACTACGGCCTTAGATGTAACCATCCAAGCCCAAATCTTAGAGTTAATTAATCGTCTACAAAAAGAAACGGGCATGTCGGTTATTTTGATTACCCATAATTTAGGGGTCATTGCGGAAACAGCCCAAAAAGTGGCAGTCATGTATGCCGGGCGGATCGTGGAATATGCTCCCGTGCGTCCTCTTTTCGTTACGCCCCGCCACCCTTATACGCAAGGTCTTCTGAAATCCATTCCCCGGCTGGACGAGGGGCAGGGACGCAAGCAAAGATTAGAAGCTATTCCCGGATTAGTGCCCTCCCTCTTAGATCTTCCCCCGGGGTGTAAGTTTTCTAATCGGTGCAAATATGTTTGGGATAAGTGTGAAGAAGAACCCCAATTAAAAGAGATAGATCCTGGACATTTCGTCCGCTGCTGGCTATATGAATAAAAACGAACTTCTGGTGGAAATTAAAAATCTGCGCAAGTTTTTTCCGGTACGAACTCACTTCTTATCCCGCGAAAAACTCTTTGTCCAAGCGGTTAATAATGTCAGTCTAACCATCAAGCGTGGCGAAACTTTGGGCTTAGTGGGCGAATCGGGGTGCGGCAAATCAACCTTAGGGCGCCTAATTTTACGGCTGGAAGAGCCTACTGCGGGAGAAATTTATTTTGAAGGGGAGAATATTCTCCAGTTTAATGCGGAACGCCTGCGGCAAATGCGGAGGCAAATGCAGATTATTTTTCAAGACCCTTACTCTTCGCTGAATCCCCGCAAGACAGTGGGCTCAATCATCGGCGAACCTTTAGTCATCCATAAAATAGGCACGAAAAAAGAACAGGAAGAAAGGGTGCGCTATTTAATGGAAGTAGTCGGGCTGCGACCAGAACATATCAACCGCTATCCCCATGAATTCAGCGGGGGGCAACGCCAGCGCATAGGAATCGCCCGGGCCTTAGCTTTAAACCCTAAACTAATCATTGCTGATGAACCTGTTTCCGCTCTGGATGTTTCGATCCAGGCGCAAGTCTTGAATTTACTGGAAGATCTTCAGGATGAATTTCATTTAACTTACCTTTTTATTGCTCACGATCTTTCCGTGGTCGAACATATCAGCGACC
Organism: Thermodesulfobacteriota bacterium; assembly: GCA_049699975.1. Taxonomy (GTDB): domain Bacteria; phylum Desulfobacterota; class SM23-61; order SM23-61; family SM23-61; genus CAZAGD01. Next base: position 18,733 of record JBNAWB010000038.1, on the reverse strand, counting down.
GCGTCGCCGTCATGCATTTGGGGCGGATTGCCGAATTGGCGAAAAGTGAGGATCTTTACCGCAACCCCAAGCACCCTTATACCCAGGCTCTTCTTTCGGCAAACCCGATTCCCGATCCAACGTTGGCACGTAAACGCGTCATTCTGCAGGGGGAAGTTCCCAGTCCAATTAATCCTCCCCCAGGATGCAATTTTCATACGCGCTGCCCCCAACGCTTTGAGCTATGCGATAAAGCAGTACCCGAGCTTAAAGAAATCGAACCCGACCACTGGGTAGCTTGTTACCTTTATGAATGAATTTAATTCTTTTAGCCACAGAGATCGAAGAGAGCTCAGAGCGGTCGAAGGGAAACTGAAGGGCAAGGGTTCATCCCTGGCCACATTTTCGGCAAGCCCTAAAGGCTTACGTTTTATCCTTAATCAGCCAAGGATCGGCATCCAGGGCAGATAATAAATTAATCCGACATATACTTTCTCAAAGGAGAGTAGAAGTTGCTTAACAAAATTTAAAGAGTTTCAAGTATGGCGGATATAGGATTGAAGGCAGTTTTTTACTTAAAACTTCTTTATGCCCTCTGGGGCCTTTGTGGCGTAATATGGCTTTTAAAGGAGGATGGTATGGCAAAGCAGGTGGATATAAATTGCGATATGGGAGAAAGTTTTGGCGCTTATGTCTTAGGCCGCGATGAAGAAATAATGAATTACATCACCTCGGCTAATATAGCCTGTGGCTGGCATGCTGGAGATCCATTAGTTATGGATCGGACAGTCCGGTTAGCCAAGGAAAAAGGGGTGGGGGTAGGTGCGCATCCTGGCTATCCTGATCTCATGGGTTTTGGACGGAGGCGGATGGACTTAACCCCCGCCGAAATAGAAAATTATCTTCTTTATCAGATGGGTGCTCTTTATGCTTTCGCCCGCGCCTATAATTTGCCTTTACAACATGTCAAGGCCCACGGGGCTTTAGGTAACTTAGCCTTTATTGATTTGGAGACATCGAAATCAATTTGCCGGGCCATTGCCCGTTTTCAAGAGGGGATTATTTTTGTAGCCCTGGCTGGATCGGTCATGGTCCAAGCGGCGCGCGAAATTGGTGTACCTTTTGTAGAAGAGGTCTATGCCGATCGAGTTTATAATCCAGATGGCACCCTCCAATCGCGAAAAATTGCTGGCTCCGTAATCCATGATCCAGAAAAAGCTGCCCGACAAGCATTGACCATGGTCTTAGAAGGTTACGTTCTTGCTCACGATGGATCTAAAGTGTCCGTTAAAGCCGATACGCTTTGCGTTCATGGTGATTCGCCAATGGCCATGCCCATCCTGCAAAGAATTAGAGAGGCCTTCCAAAAAGCAGGCGTAGAAGTAAAACCAATGGGGTTAAAGAAAGCATGATTTTCCAACCTAAGATTTTGCCCGCTGGTGACCAGGCCATTCTTATAGAATTAGGAAGAGAGATTAAACCGGAAATAAACCAGCAAGTGCATTATTTAGGACATTTGCTGGAGAAACGAGCGCCCTTAGGGATTAAAGAAATTATTCCTTCTTACTCCTCTTTGCTTATTTATTATGATCCGGCGCAAATTTCTTTTAGAGAAATCTCTGATCTAATGCAGAACTTCCTGCCCGAAAATAAGCCTAAGGAAAATAACCCGCCAGTTATCAAAGAAATACCCGTGGTCTATGGCGGAGAGTATGGTCCTGATCTCGAATTTGTTGCCCAATTTCATGGCTTGACGGTGGAAGAGGTTATTAAGCTTCATACCAGTCAGACTTATTTAGTTTATGTCGTGGGTTTCTCTCCTGGTTTTGCCGCCATGGGGACTGTCCCGGAAAATATTCAGACTCCCCGTTTGCCTACCCCCCGGACGAAAGTACCCGCTGGCTCTGTGGGCATTGGGGGAAAGCAAACTGGTATCTATGCGGTAGAATCGCCTGGTGGTTGGCGGCTTATCGGCCGTACTCCGCTTACTCTCTTCGATCTAAATAATGAGCCACCAGCATTCTTTAAAGCTGGCGATTACGCCCGTTTCTTTGCTGTGGCCCCGGAAGATTTCTCCTTTTACCAGAAACAAAAAAGAAATTTCTTTTGATTTTTTCAAAAATAGCCAATTTTATGATCGAGGTCATTAAACCTGGAATTTTTACTACGGTCCAAGATTTAGGCCGTTGGGGTTATCAGCGTTATGGCATAGGCACGGCCGGAGCCTTAGATTCTTTTGCCCTAACCGCCGGAAATCTCCTGTTGGGCAACGCGGAAGAAGCAGCTGGGTTAGAGATAACTTTTGCCGGCCCCATGCTCAAATTTCACCAAAATACTCTGGTAGCCATAACTGGTGCTGACTTAAATCCCCGCCTAAATGGGCAACCTCTTCCTAATTGGACTGTTTGCGCCGTTTCTGCCGGGTCTATCCTGAGTTTCGGCCAGAGGAAAAACGGGGTGCGGGCATATTTAGCCGTCTGGGGAGGAATTGCTGTTCCGCCCATCATGGGCTCCCGTTCCACTTACCTCTTAGGCCATTTTGGCGGCTTAGAAGGGCGCCCGCTAAAAGCGGGGGATATGCTCCCTCTGCTTCCCTGTCCCCCAAAAGGGCAAGAATTAGCCGGGCGGTCTTTACCAGCATCTTTGCGCCCTGCTTACCAGAGGAATCCTTGCTTGCGCGTTATCCTTGGTCCTTTTGCTGATTATTTTTCGGCCGAGGGCCGGGAGGCTTTTTTGACCTCGGCCTATACTATAACTCCCCAATCTGACCGCATGGGCTACCGTTTACAAGGAACTCCTATTACCCGGGCGAATAATGAAGAACTTATTACCTGCGGCTTAGCTAACGGGACGATTCAAGTCCCTCCTGATGGACAACCGATCCTTCTCCTTGCCGATCGGCAGACTATTGGGGGGTATCCTATAATCGCCACGGTTATTAACGCTGATCTGCCCTTGGCGGCCCAATGCGCCCCGGGTGATAAATTGCGTTTTCAGGCAACCACCCTAATGGAGGCGCAGGAGGCTTTTCAAAATCTTTGGGGCAATTTGCGAAGGTTTTTTCAATCAATATGATACCACTTCTCCTTATGGACGCGGGTCGTAATTGGGCCGGGAAGCTTAATGGCCACCACCTTGGTTCAAAGGAACACAGAAAAATCAAAAAAGAGCCTCTGGCGCCTTCATTAAAAGTTAGCTATTTATTAATTATGACCCGGTCTCCAGGGAAAGAGGGAGAGTAACTTTTAAAAATATTATCTGGATACAAAGGAGGGCCTATGAAAAAATATTTCGTTCTTTCGGCCATTGGCCAAGACCGCCCAGGAATAGTGGCGGATGTGGCCGGTTTAATTTATGAATGCGGAGGAAATTTGGAAGATTCCAGTATGACCATTCTGGGAGACCAATTTGCTTTGCTAATTCTTCTTTCTGGTAGCGGGGAAGATTTCTTCTTTCGCCTTTCCTTGGGTTGCAAACGATTGGAATGGGAAAAACATCTTTCTATTCTGCTCACCCCCTTAGGCGAAAGGGTTGCCCTTCCTAAACCTGCCGAGCTTTGGGAAACTTATGAATTGGCCACTATCGGGTTAGACCGTATGGGCATTGTCTATCATGTATCCCGGCTGTTAGCTGATAAAAATATTAATATTATTGACCTGCATACCAAAACCAACCCATCTCCAGAAAGCGGTACTCCTCTTTTTACCATGAAGATGCTCATTCAAGTCCCCAAAGAAATATCTCCTGATCTCTTGCGCCAAGAACTCAACATTTTAGGCGAAAAATTAGCCATAGATATATCTCTTAAAAAAGCTTAATTCTCTTTTTACTTACATGAAGCCTATTATCGCTATAATCGGTCGCCCCAATGTAGGAAAATCTACTCTTTTTAATCGTTTGCTCAGGAGGCGCCAAGCGATCGTGGAAGACGAACCAGGTGTAACTCGTGATCGCCTTTATGGCGAGGCCACCTTCGATGACCATTCTTTTATCTTAATTGATACTGGAGGGTTTGAGCCGACCCCCCAGGCCTCTATACAAAAGCAGGTGCGGGAACAGGCGGAGATAGCCATAGAGGAAGCTGATCTCATTCTTTTCCTCCTGGATGGTCAGGAAGGCTTAACTTACGCTGACTTAGAAGTGGCTAATTATCTTCGCCAAGTGGCTAAACCGGTTATCTATGTGGTCAATAAGATTGATACAGAAAGTCAGGAAAAAAATCTCTTCGATTTTTATCGCTTGGGTGTGGCTAAACTCCAGGCCATTTCAGCCGAGCACGGACGGGGGATTCCTTCGCTAATGGAAGAAGTTCTGCGTTTACTGCCTCCGCCTACCTTTACCCAAGAAAGTAGCGAAGCAGAAATTAGGGTGGCTATCGTGGGTAGACCAAATGTAGGCAAATCTTCGCTCCTCAATCGCCTCTTGGGTTCTCCCCGCGCCATTGTAGATGCCACGCCTGGTACTACTCGGGACGCTTTAGACACTCCCCTCTACAAAGATGGTCAAAAATATATTTTTATTGATACCGCGGGGATCAAGCGGAGAAGTAAGTTGACTAAGCGCTTAGAAAAGATTATGACTTTGCGGGCTTTACGAAGTTTAGAGCGCTGCGATGTAGCCTTGATCACTATCGATGGCTGGGAAGGGCTAACCGAACAAGATAAGCGCATTGCGGAGTTCGCCGCCGAGAATGGCCGCGCCATGATTCTTATCGTCAATAAATGGGATTTAGTAATAAAAGATGCCCAGACAAAGCAGCGTTACCTGCAGCGGATTCATCAAGAAATGAGGACCTTAGACTTTGTGCCCGTTCTTTTCATCTCGGCTCTTACTGGCCAGGGAATAGAAAAAATTTTTAAACTCCTTGGCCAAGTAATCGCGGAGCATCGCAAAAGGATTGCTACGGCTGAGTTAAATAAATGGCTCAAAGAAATTGGGCAAAAATACCCTCCTCCTCTGGCCGGTACCCGCGCGGTAAAACTTTACTACATGACCCAAGTAGAAGTAGCTCCGCCCACTTTTGTCATCTTTACTAATCTGCCTGAAGAGGTAGATACTTCCTACCAACGGTATCTCTTGCGCCAATTGCGGGAGAAATTTGGCTTCCTGGGTACTCCTCTCCGTTTATATTGGCGGGCCAAAAAATAAATTAGCCAGAAGAATTTTATCCTGGCGGTAGATTTTCTAAGAATTTTTTTACGGCCTCCTCAAAGCCTGCAGGATTTTCTATGTTGCATATATGGCCAGCTTGGGGAATAATCCTCTTTTGGCAATTACTGATTTGGGCAGCATAAATATCTAAGAAAGGCAAATAAGGTGTATCCCACTCTCCTGCTAAAGCTAAGGTAGGTGCCTTTATCTGCTCTAATAAACCTGTGAGCGGCTCCATCTGGGCTATGGCCAAGCAAGATTGAGCAAAACCAAGGGGAGATGTTTTAATAAAGCGCTCTTTTTCACGTTGCAGCCTGGCCGGGTTTTTAGTAGCTAAGGTCTGAAACAAAGGCAGGGCAAAGTAGGCCTCGGCCGTCTTCGTCATGCCTTCTTTCTGGGCCATCTCTGCTAACCATTGGAAACGCTGTTTGCTCTCCTCGGGTGTCTCGCTCTGGGCAGCGCATAAAATGAGGGCTTTAATCTCTTCGGGATATTTCAGAGCAAATTTCAAAAGGATCCTGCCTCCTAAAGATAAACCTAAGATAATAGCTTTTTTCAAACCTAAAAAACGCAGAAATAAATGCAGATCGTCAGCAAAGAGTTCTATAGAATAAGGGTGGGGCGGGCTCTCTGATGCTCCATGGCCGCGAAGGTCATAGAGAATGACTTGGTAATGAGGAGAAAACTGGGGTATTTGTAAATCCCACATGCTCTGATCCATGCCTAAGCCATGGATAAATATAATTGGTGGCCCGCTACCATAAATATTGTAGTAAAGATCAAACCCATTTAGGAATGTTTGGGGCATAAATTCCTCCTTTTAAATATTAAATTTCTTCTTTATTCTCGGCGTCCTCTTCTCGGCTCTTTGCTTCTTCTTCCATGGCTTCATCCACCAGGGCATCAAAATCTTCTCCTAAATCTTCTCCTAACTCCTTACCCATTTTTTTCATCCAGCGCGCCATACGCGCCGGATCACGTTCATCTAAATCACTAAATTTACTGGGATCCGCCAAAGACTCCAGCCGACTCTCTTCAGACCGAATTCTGGCCACGCGCGAGATAAGCCGGGTCATTTTTTTACTTTGACACTTTTTACACTCTGGGGAAAAAGGCGTGTGGATGTTCAGGACTAAGAAGCTCGATATCTTCCCGCAATCCTGGCAAAGAAATTCGTAAATGGGCATCTTCTTCCCTTCCCTCCCTTGACAGGATCTCTGTTTTCTACTCTAATAAAATAAAGGTTTTGCTCATGATTTGCATTTTAACGAATTTCTTAAAAAGCAGCAAGAGGTCAGCGCCTCTTTTCTTCCCAGGCGGCTTAATCTTCTTGCTTTGTTTAGGAGGCTGTCTTTATCAGCTTGCCTTAGAAAAACCCCAAGGGACATATTTATCTCTTAATCTTAAATCTTATCCCTTGGCTATCGCCCCGGCTCTTGATGCTCCGGGCTTCCCGGAATCTGGAAAAATACTTACGCAGAGCTTGCATGATATATTAAAGGAAAAAGGATTTTCTCTTATTGGGGCCCAGGATGGGGTCGTTCCTTCTGCTTCTTCTATGGCCACTTTAGAAGCAAATAATCTCCCCGAGAAATTAGGCACCAATTTTTTATTAATAGGTTCTATCTTAGAATATGCCCAAGAGGCTTCGGCCATCGGTTCGGCGGGTTTTCCTGCTTGGCAGGGAACGCATGATGAATATATTTTCTTGCCCACTTACCGGCAAGGCTATTGTCAACTAAGAATAAAATTAACTCTTTGGAATTTGGAGAATAAGACTGTCTTTTGGGAAAGGGAAGGCAAGATCTCTGGTCCATCTTTTGCCCGCCAACCGCTCCTCCGCAGATTGCTCCGCCATCTCTGTGCTGATTTTCCTCCCTGAAAATTTTTTCTTTTCTTTATAATTTGACCCACTTCTCTTTATTCTGAACGGGGGAGGCGGTTCATTAACTCGCCTACGGCCTGGTGCGGCTTCTTTCCCTCATAGATAATTTCATAAATCTTCTCCGTAATGGGCATTTCTATGTTTAAGTTCTGGGCTAAATGGCGCAAAGCTTTTGTTGTCTTAATCCCTTCGGCCACCATTTTCATGCCCCCTAAAATTTCTTTTAAGGGTCGCCCCCGACCAATTTCCAGACCCACTTGGCGATTGCGACTCAAATCACCAGTACAAGTTAATACTAAATCACCCAAGCCAGCTAACCCAAAAAAGGTTTTTTCCTTAGCTCCCATTCTTACTCCTAATCTAGTCATCTCGGCCAGGCCTCGAGTTATTAAGGCGGCTCGGGAACTGTGGCCTAATCCCAGACCATCACAGATTCCGGCTGCTATAGCCATAACGTTCTTCACTGCTCCTGCTAATTCCACCCCAGGCAAATCATCATTCGTATAGACCCGAAAATATGGCCGCGCAAAAAGCGTCTGTACTCGGGAGGCTACCTCGGACTCATAAGCGGCGGCCGTAACTGCCGTGGGAATTTTGCGGCTCACTTCCCGGGCGAAACTTGGTCCGGAAAGACAGGCAATGCTGACCTTCTTCGCGGGGTCTACTTCTTCTCTTATTATTTGGGATGCCGTTTTACAGGTCTCTTCCTCCAGCCCCTTGGTGGCGCTAACAAGCAAAGTCTTTTCCTGCAAAAAAGGACTCCCTTCTCTGAAAACAGTCCTTACGGCGTGCGAAGGAAGCGCGCACACCAGAAAATCTTTATCAGCAAAAGCCTGAGCAATTGATTGGGTGAAGGAAATATTCGGCGATAGAGACAGACCGGGGAGGAAATACGTATTCTCCCTTTTTTCGCGGAGAATTCTGTACAACTCTCCTTCGAATACCCAAAGTTCCACGCGGGAAATTTCTTCCGCTAACAGATTAGCAAGCGTTGTTCCCCAACTTCCCGCTCCAATGACGCCTACCTTTATTTCATCCCCTAAACTCATGGGCCTATTCTTCACCTTCACCTTCGGGTTCTGCCCGACCTTCACCCAAAGCCTCTTCCTCTTCTTTCCCCTCTTCTTTTTCTGCCAATCTGGTGACGGCCATTACCCGTTCTCCATTTTCTAAGTCGATGAGCTTAACTCCTTGAGTGTTTCGGCCAATCATGGAGATATCTTCTCCGGGCAAGCGGATTATTTTTCCTCTGTCGGTTATCAGCATAACTTCATCTTGCTCAATTATTTGCTGCACGCCTACTAATTTCCCGTTCCGAGGAGTGGTCTTAATGGTGATTACTCCCTTGCCTCCGCGACTTTGCCTTGGATACTCCTCTATAGGAGTCCTTTTACCATAGCCCTTTTCCGTTACGGAGAGGATCGTCCCTGCTTTAAGCTCAGGATTGATTATGTCCATGGAAACTAAATAATCCCCTGGACTCAACTCTATGCCCTTTACGCCTCGGGCTGTACGCCCCATAGGTCTGGTCTCTTCTTCTGCAAAACGGATGGCTTTCCCTTCGCGCGAACTCAAAAGAATCTCTTTGGCCCCGTCAGTTAGGCCGGCGGCTATTAACTGATCGCCTGGGTCTAAAGATAAAGCGATAATTCCTCCCGAACGGGGATGGCTGTATGCTAAAAGATCCGTCTTCTTCACTATCCCTTGTTTAGTGGCCATGAAGACGTATTTGCCCTCCGCAAATTCTTTTACGGGCAGGATAGCGGTAATCTTCTCTTCTGGAGAAATGTTGAGCAAATTAACGATGGCTTTTCCCCGCGCTAATCTTCCACCTTGGGGAATTTCATGGACTTTTAACCAATAAACTTTACCCGCGTCTGTAAAAATGAGTATATAGCTATGCGTGGAGGCCACAAAAAGATGTTCCACAAAGTCTTCTTCTTTAGTGGTCATGCCCATTTTCCCGCGGCCACCACGCTTTTGGCTTCGATAAAGGCTAATGGCGTTGCGCTTAATATATCCGGAATGGCTGACCGTGACCACCATATCTTCTTCGACGATTAAATCCTCTAAGCTGATATCTAAAGCTTCTTCCACTATCTCTGTACGCCGCTCGTCTCCATACTTCTCTTTTATCTCTTGCAACTCTTCGATTATTAAATTAAGCAAAAGCCTTTCCTGGCTTAAAATTTCTCGCAAGCGAGCGATAAGCTTGATTACCTCTCGATAATCCTCGTTTATCTTTTCCCGTTCCATGTTGGTCAAGCGCTGCAGGCGCATTTCTAAGATGGCCGTAGCCTGCGCCTCGGAAAGGCCAAAACGGGCCATGAGGTTCTCTTTCGCTTCCTTGGGCGTCTTCGAAGAGCGAATAAGATTAATAATCTTATCTAAATTATCCAGGGCTATCTTTAGCCCTTCTAAGATATGAGCATTGGCTTCGGCCTTGGCCAGCTCAAATTTCGTTCGGCGGGTAACTATTTCGCGCCGATGGTTGATAAATTCCTGCAATAATTCTTTGATGTTTAAAAGGAGGGGCTGCCCATGAACGATGGCTAAAAAGATTATGCCATAGGTAACCTGCATTTGGGTGTTTTTGAAAAGTTGGTTGAGGATGACTTGCGCTACGGCATCTCTTTTGAGTTCTATGACCACGCGCAATCCTTCTCGGTCAGATTCATCGCGCAAATCGGCAATGCCCTCTATCTTCTTCTCTTGGACTAACTCAGCTATCTTCTCCAAAAGCTTTGCTTTATTTACCTGATAGGGTAGCTCGGTAATAACTATGGACTCTTTTTCCGTTCTCTTTTGCCGCTCAATGAGCGCCCGCGCCCTTAATTGAATAATACCTTTACCCGAAAGGTATGCTTCCCTTATGCCGGCCCGGCCCAAGATAAAACCGCCTGTGGGAAAATCCGGGCCGGGTATAATTTTTAATAATTCTTCTACCGAGATCTCCGGATTATTGATGAGCGTTATAGTAGCATCGATTACTTCCGTCAGATTATGGGGCGGAATATTGGTCGCCATACCCACTGCTATGCCCGAGGACCCATTTACTAAGAGATTCGGAAAGCGGGCTGGCAAGACAGCAGGCTCGTTTAAAGTACCATCGTAATTGGGCACAAAGTCAACAGTTTCTTTCTCGATATCGGCCAGGAGCTCACCAGCTAAGCGGGCCATACGCACTTCTGTATAACGCATGGCTGCTGGGGGATCCCCATCTATAGAACCAAAGTTTCCTTGCCCCTCGATTAAAGGATAGCGCAAGGAAAAATCCTGGGCCATGCGCACTAAGGCATCATAAACGGCCATGTCCCCATGAGGATGATACTTGCCGATTACATCACCTACAATTCTGGCCGATTTCTTGAAGGGTTTATTCCAATCATTGCCTAAGTCATACATAGCATAGAGCACGCGGCGGTGCACAGGCTTTAAGCCATCCCGGACATCGGGCAGAGCTCGCCCGATAATCACCGACATAGCGTAGTCCATATATGACTTCTGCATTTCTTCTTCTAATTTCACAGGCAAGCGATTTTGAAAATTAGCCATGGACATAGTTAAAGTAACCCTCTAATGATTAAAATTAATAAAAGTTATGGACCGGCTTATTAAATATCGAGGTTCGTCACAGTCAAGGCGTGCCGTTGGATAAACTCTCGGCGAGGTTCAACTTGGTCGCCCATGAGTACAGTAAATATTTCATCTGCTTTAATAGCGTCTTCCACTTTTACTTGGAGCAAGGTGCGCGTTTCCGGATTCATGGTCGTCTCCCAGAGCTGTTCGGGATTCATCTCTCCTAAACCTTTATAGCGTTGAATTTCCAAACCCTTCTTCCCCTGATTCATCACCTCTTGAATTAGAGCGGCAAAGCTCTCTATTTTTTTCTCTTCCTCGCCCACTTTCAAGATAAAAGGTGGTTGTCCTAAAGATTTGAGCTGCTGGCAGATTTTTCTTAGTTCCTCAAATTGCGCAGAGCTAACTAATTCCGGATCAAAAATAGTTTCTCGCCGCGCACCATTATTGTTTAGAAGACATTTGATATTATAGGTACCATGTTCCATATCTTTCTCTAAGATTATCTCGGGCTCTTTATCCTTCTTTTTTAAGATTTGGCGAGCCTCAGCAATTACTGCTTTGAGGTTTGCTTCCGACTTCATAATATTTTTATTAAAATTCTCTATTTGGGCAAAAGTTAAAATTAGATCTGCATCCATCTGCCTTCTGACCCAGCGGGCCAGGATCTTTTCTTGCCGAATAACTTTTTTTATGACTTCTAAGAGGCTCTTGCCCGAAAGGCCATGCTTATTTCCGCCGGCTACCAAAGTTAGATTTTCTATGCCCTTTTCTAAAAGATAATCTTCTAATTCTTCTTCACTGCGTAAGTATTTGGGGGGCTCTTTTCCTTTTTTCACGCGATAAAGAGGCGGTTGGGCAATATATAGGTGTCCGCGCTCGATGAGGGGAAACATTTGTCTATAGAAGAGCGTAAGCAACAGCGTGCGAATATGCGAGCCATCCACATCAGCATCTGTCATGATAATCACTCGGTGATAGCGCAATTTTTCAATGTCAAATTTTTCTTCCCCCACTCCAGCCCCTAAGGCGGTAATTAAAGTTTTTATTTCTTGATTGGCCAGCATTTGATCAAAACGGGCTTTTTCCACATTAAGAATCTTACCTCGCAAGGGTAATATGGCTTGAGTCCGCCGGTCCCGACCTTGTTTGGCTGAGCCGCCAGCCGAGTCGCCTTCTACTATAAAAATCTCGCTCTCCCGTGGATCGCGCTCTTGACAATCAGCTAATTTTCCAGGTAAGGAGTCATTATCCAAATATCCCTTGCGCCTGGTCAATTCCTTCGCTTTTCGGGCTGCTTCGCGGGCGCGGGCTGCTTCGATAACTTTTTCTAAGATTTTCCGGGCTACCCCGGGATTTTCTTCAAAATATGTACTCAACTTCTCGTTTACAAAGGCTTCAATTATTCCTTTTATTTCGCTATTGCCCAGGCGCGCTTTGGTCTGTCCCTCAAACTGCGGATTCGGCAGCTTGATACTTATTACCGCAGTCAAGCCTTCCCGCGTATCGTCTCCAGAGAGGGGGATTTTCAAATTTTTTAAAAGATTATTGCTCTGCCCATAATTATTTATGGTGCGCGTCAGGGCTGATTTAAAACCAACTAAGTGGGTCCCTCCATCATGAGTATTAATATTGTTGGCAAAGGAAAAAATGTTTTCCGTATAACCATCGTTATACTGCAGGGCAATGTCAATATAAATCCCTTCCCTTTCGCCTTGCAAGTGAATGGGCTTGGGATGGATGGTCGTCTTATTCTTGTTTAAATATTCCACAAAAGTTACTATGCCGCCTTTATACTGAAATTCTTGTTTCTTATCGGCCCGCTCATCAGCAATGGTAATTTTAATCCCACTATTCAAGAAAGAGAGTTCCCTTAATCTTTGGGAAAGAATATCAAAACTAAATTCTATACTTTCAAAAATTTCGGCATCGGGACGAAATTTTATCTTTGTCCCGCGTCTTTTCGTCTTGCCCAGCGTCTCCAAAGGAGTAACCGGATTCCCTCTCTCATATCTTTGAAAATATACCTGCCCATCTCGCCAAATTTCTAATTCTAAATATTCAGAAAGGGCATTGACCACTGAAACCCCTACACCATGAAGACCTCCAGCATACTGATAACTATCGCCGTCGAATTTTCCTCCCGCATGCAGCGTAGTCATGACCACTTCGGCAGCCGGCCTACCTTCTTCTTTATGCATATCAACCGGAATACCCCTGCCGTTATCTTCCACGGTCACACTATTATCTTCATGGATGATTACATCAATTTTATTGCAATATCCGGCTAAAGCCTCATCAATGGAATTATCTACTACTTCATATACTAAATGATGTAGACCACTACTTCCCGTACTGCCAATATACATGGCCGGTCGCTTGCGTACCGCTTCTAATCCCTGCAGAACTTTTATATTATCAGCCGTATATTCGCTATTTTTTTCCATATTTCTATAGTTTCTTTCCTTATTTAATTATTAAAAGCGCATGGGCATGATGATACATTGATGCAGATCATCTCCCACGGGTTTAAAAATTGCCGGACTATTGGCATCTTCCATAGCAATAATTACTTCCTCACTTTCAAAATTAGCTAATGCTTCCAAAACAAAGCGGGCGTTAAACCCAATTATTAAATCTTCTCCCTTATATTCGGCTAATATCTCTTCTTTGGCCTCCCCTATTTCCGGATTATACGTAGATAGCTCCATAATTTTTTCCCGCAGACTAAATTTTACTCCCTTTGTCTTTTCGCTCGATAAAATAGATACTCTTTTTAATGATTCTAAAAATTCATTCCTTTTTAAGGATATTTTTATTTTCGTTTTTTCGGGAATTACTTGTTTATAATCTGGAAATTCAGCATCTAAGAGCCTGATTATTAAAGTTTTCTTCCCATTTTTTACAATAAAATTGTTATTTTTTACGCTAATCAGTATTTTTTCACTATCTTCATCCAATATTTTGGCTAATTCCCATAACCCTTTTTTAGGCAGTAAAATACCTTTCTCTACTTCCTTAAATTCTTTATCTATTTGTCGGTCAATCATTGATAAGCGATAACCATCAGTGGCCACCATACGCAAAAATTTATTTTCGGCTCTTATTTCTTGCGTCATAAAAACACCTAATAAATTTTTCCTCGTTTCATCGCTCGAGACAGCAAAAATAGTTTTGTTTATCATTTCATTAATTATTTTGTTAGGGGCTTCTATAAAATCTTTTTCCTCATCATAACTCGGTAGAGAAGGGTATTTTTCAACATCTATGCCCATAATATTAAATACTGACTTCCCACTCTTTATCTCCACCCAGAAATTTTCTTTTAATTTTAAAGAAATTATTTTTTCGGGTAGTTCTTTTACTATTTCAAATAATTTTTTTCCTAAAATGCCTATTTTTCCCTCTTTTTTTATTTCGGCAGCATGACTTTCTTTGAAGCCCACTTCTAAGTCTGTGGCAGTTATAATGATTTCTTTTCCTTTAGCTTCTATAAGCACGTTAAGCAACATCGGCATAGTTCCCTTTTTGTCTATTATCCCTTGCACCCTATGCAGTCCTTTAGTTAAAATCTCCTTTTCAATTATGAATTCCATATAGCTCTCCTATTATTTATAAAAAGACCTAAATAGTAATATTATTAATTGCTGTTTTATAGTTCATAATATCAAAAAAAAATTTTAATTTCAAGGACTTTTAATAAAAATAGCAGTAGAAAAATATGTGCAAAATATGTGGATAATTTTATCCCCAAAACTAAAAATAACTTTATCCACAAATTACTAACAAGATTTTAAATTTTTATGGACACTATTTTTGCAGATCGCCTTTTAGTGTATCAATAATATTTTTAATTTCTGCGTCCTGCTGAATTTTTTTTTCAATTTGACGACAGGCGTGGATGACAGTTGAGTGATCTTTGCCGCCAAATTTATTGCCGATTTCGGGAAAAGATGCCTTGGTTAAATTTCGGCAAAGATACATGGCAATCTGTCGGGGAAGTGTATAAACTTTTAATTTTTTATTAGATTTTAAATCAGAAATTTTTAAATTATAAAAATTGGCCACACATTTTTGGATATTATCAATGCTAATAATCTTCTGGCGGTCTTGGATGAGGTCTTTTAATATTTCATTGGCCATAGAAATATTTATTTCTTGCCCGGTAAGAGAAGAGTAGGCGCGCAAGCGAGTTAAAGCCCCTTCTAATTCTCTTATATTTGATCCTAAATTAGAGGCTAAGAATAGGCCCACTTCATTTGGCAGAGATATATTAAAATATTCTGCTTTTTTACTTAGGATGGCAACCTTCGTCTCTATATCTGGCGGTTGAATATCGGCAATAAGACCCCAGCTTATGCGGGAGCGTAACCTCTCTTCTAATCCAGGGATATCTTTTGGTAATTTATCACTAGTTATGACAATCTGTTTGTGCGCATCGTATAAGGAATTAAATGTATAGAAAAACTCTTCTTGAGTTCTTTCTTTGCCGCCCAAAAACTGAATGTCGTCCAGCAAAAGAACATCTTTATTCCTATATTTATTCCTAAAGTCAGTCATTTTTTCATATTTTAAGCAATTAATCAGCTCATTGGTAAATTTTTCGGAGGAAATATAACAGACTTTAAGCAAGGGATCATTTTGCAGGATTCTATTGCCAATGGCATTAAGCAGATGGGTTTTGCCTAAGCCCACGCCCCCGTATATAAAAAGGGGATTATAATTCTTCGCTGGATCATTAGCTACGGCCAAAGCGGCGGCGTGGGCGAACTGATTACAGGATCCAACCACAAAGGATTCAAATGTATAATTGGGATTTAAGCCATCGTCGCGCAAGGGAGGCGGTATAGGCTTGGAGGGGGAAACATTCTCGACTTGGTCGAAATCTGTTTTAATTTCCTGGTTTTCTTTAATTAAAATGTTTAATGAATATGCTCTTTTGGTTACCTGCTGCAAGGCATCTCTTATAAGCGCCAAATAATTGTCCGTTACCCAATCTTTAAAAAATTTATTGGGTACTTCTATCTCCACAGTATTTTGATCCATCTGCTTGAGCTGCAGAGGTTTAAGCCATATATCAAAAGATTTTTCGCTGATTTTTTCGCTAACTAACGCCAAAACTTTATTCCAGATTTCTTTCATAATTTTTTAAAGAGTAAAAGAAATTAACAAAGTTATCAACAACTGTGAATATCAATTTTTATAAAAAAATCAAAAAGTTATATTGAGTTTTAATTTTCTTTTAAGAGAGAAAGATTTTCAAAACAGGTGTACTTATCTATAAAAGCTAATTCAAATTTATCCGTTGGTCCGTTCCTCTGTTTACCAATTATAATTTCAGCTTTTCCCTTATTAGGATTATCTTCGGAGCGGTTATATACTTCATCTCGATAAAGGAAGATAATTACGTCAGCGTCCTGCTCTATAGCTCCCGACTCTCTTAGGTCCGCTAATTGAGGACGTTTATCGCCGCGATCCTCTACGCGCCTATTTAATTGGGATAAAGCGATTACAGGGATATTTAATTCTTTAGCTAAGGCTTTTAGCGATCGGGATATGTCAGAAATCTCCTGTTCTCTTGTCTCAGAATCTGTTCGGCCGCGCATAAGCTGCAGGTAATCTACAACAATCAGGCCTAAATTATGCTCGGCTTTTAAGCGGCGTGCCTTAGCGCGCATCTCCAATACAGAAATAGCGGGTGTATCATCAATGAAAATAGGTGCCTCCGAAAGTTTTCCCGCCGCTTTGGTTAGCTTGGGCCAATCACTTTCGCTTAAAAACCCGCCGCGCAACCGATGAGCATCTATTTTAGCTTCTGAGCAGAGCATGCGCAAGGCTAACTGTTCTTTGGCCATTTCTAAAGAAAAAATGGCGGAGGTAATGCCGGCCTCAATAGCAGCGTGCTGAGCAATATTGAGAGCAAAAGTAGTTTTGCCCATAGAAGGTCTGCCGGCGACAATGATCAAATCGGATGGCTGGAGCCCAGAGGTTAATTCATCCAGCTTGGTAAAACCAGTGGGTACTCCGGTAATGATTTGTTTTTTCTCATATAATTTTTCAATGGTTTTGAAACTAGTTTTTAAGATTTCTTTTAGCGAGTAAAATGAGGGGCGCACCCGATCTTCTGATATTTCAAAGATGAGGCGTTCGGCCCGATCTAAAAATTCATTTATATCTCCGGAACTCCCGTATCCTTCGTTGATAATTTCTGTAGCCCGCTGAATTAACTTTCGAAGAAGAGACTTTTCTTTAATTATATTGGCGTAATAGACAATATTAGCGGCTGTAGGTACACTATTCACCAGTTGGTTCAAATATTCCAAACCACCCACGGCTTCTAATTCATCTTTTTTCTTTAAGACTTCCGTAAGGGTAATCAGATCAACAGGTTCATTACGCTCATAAAGGTGGATCATGGCCGAAAAAATCTTGCGGTGCGCTTCGCGGTAAAAATCGCCGGTTTGTAAGATCTCCAGCACTTGATTTAGGGCTTCGTTTTCTAATAGAATACCGCCTAAGACCGAAACTTCAGCCTCTAAATTTTGAGGCGGGACCCGCTGGATTAAGACATTCATTTTTACCTCAGAAGCTTTTGGAAAAGATGCGCACCTAAGCCTTATTTCCCGAATCTGGCGTGGTATCAGCCACTATTTGGATATTCATCTGGGCTGTAACTTCAGGGTGAAGCTTTATAGGAATTGAATAAGAGCCCAGCTTTTTTAAAGGGTGCGGCAAGAGAATTCTTTTGCGGTCCACAACAATGCCTTGTTCATGTAAAGCCTTTTGTAAATCAAGGGAGGTCACAGAACCGAAAAGCTTTTCACTTTCCCCGGCCGTGCGGCGGAGCGTAAAGGAAATGCTCTCTATTCGCTGCGCCTCTTCCCGAGCACGTTCCAATTCTTTGCCTTTCTTCTGGAGGAAGATTTTGCGCTGCTGTTCCCAAATACGCATATTTTGGGGCGTCGCCTCCATAGCCAACTTCTTGGGGATAAGAAAATTTCGCCCATATCCTACGGCAACCTGGACAATATCACCAGCCTTTCCTAAAGCTGGAACGTTCTCTAATAAAATTACTTCCATTTTATCCTCCTCCCCCTCATCCTATCCGTCCTCTTCATCCGGGAGAAGGGGTGGGTGAGGGGATTTTATGCCCGATTTTCTAAGACACGGAGAGCGGATTGTCGAGACTCATTAAAAATGTAATTTTGAAAGAAACTGGCTGTGTCGCCAAAAGAGAGCTTTTCAGAAAAAATTAAGAACTCACCACGGTAAAAGGCATAAGCGCTATATTTCGCGCCCGCTTTATTGCGGTAGTTAGCTCCCTCTGGTGTTTAGCACAATTCCCGGATATTCTTCGCGGAAGAATCTTGCCCCGTTCGGTAACAAAGTGAGAAAGAGTTTTTACATCTTTATAGTCTATCTTCATGCTGCTATCCGCGCAGAAGACACAGACTTTTCGGCGTTGAAAGGGCCTTTTTTTCTTTGCTGGTGCTTTCATGTTAGGTCTCCTTCAGCAGGCTGCTCCGGATTTTTAGCCTCCATTCCTGTGGCTGGTGGCGATTCTTTGGCGATTGGTGGGGAAGATGTTTTTGATGGCCGCTGAACTTTGACCGTGAGATATTTTAAAACTCGATCATTCAAACGGAAATTCCTTTCAATTTCCCGCACCAAGTCAGGAGTTGCCCGATAATCTAAAAAGTAATAGCGCCCGTTTTTATTTTTCCTAATTTCATAGCCTAATTTTTTTATGCCCCAATCCTCTAAATTAATTATCTCTCCTTTACGAGCGGATATTAGGGAGCGGATCTTTTCTTGCAGGGCAGCTTGGTCTTCTTCGGGAAGATCGGGTAGAGTAATAAAAATAGTTTCGTAGCGTCTCAATTATTTTTCCTCCTTTTGGGTTCGATAGCTCTTCTCCTCTGAGAAGAGCAAGGAGCATTTAATATCTTTATAACTTAAGTGGGTAAATAGATCAACAAATTTTTCCTTATTTTTAGTGTCCCCATCGGGGGTGGTGGAAACCCCTCGCCTTCAGGCGAAGCGAAAATTTGCGAAATGGTCGGCTAATCCTTCATGACCATATCCCCTCAGGATTGGAATGAGGCCGACCATGAGCAACTGAACAATACACAGTCAGAA